>JAAZVL010000201.1 GCA_018623515.1 Marinobacter sp. | reverse complement strand
GGGGCGGGCTTGCCGCCCCGCTGGCCAGCGGGTAAGTCAGAATGTCGAGTGGCTCCCGGAAGGGTAGCCGGGCAGGCAGGTCGGCCGCCATCGGACCGATGCGCACCAGTTCCGAGCCGTCGGCATCGTAGCGGAGGATTGCCTGAAGGTTGGTCAGTTCCTTGGCTGCGTCCCCCAGGCGTGGCCGGGTAAAACTCACCAGTTCCGCCCGTGTGATTTCGTCGGTGTGATATTGCCCCAGCCTTCTGGCCAGTTCCGAGCGGCTGGCGGTTTGCGCGGCCAGATTGCGGTGCTGGTCGAAGGCGGCCTGGATGCTGGCGGCTTCGGCATCGGCGAAATTGGCAGCGGAGAGTTCGGCCCGCGTGTGAATCTGGTTGATCAGCGGTGTCGCCACGATGGTGGCCACCAGAATACCGGTAAGTACAACAGCGACGACGGCCGTGATGATGATATGGCGTTTGTGTTCAGTGATATCCATCGATAGCCGTGCCGGGAAAAACTGTTGCAATAAGTGACATATTATAACCGATTTTTCAGTCTGCAAGGATGGTTAGCCAAGGGCCCAAAGGAGATGCGGCCTGGCCGCCCACACTGGAAACTTTCCGTGTAGACTGAGCCATCGGTTACCTTGAGCGTAAACACACCATTCGTACGATGGAGAGAAAATGAAAGACTTGCAGACCCTGCAGATCGAAACCGGTGAAGACCCCCGAGTGGTTGTTATCTGGCTGCACGGACTCGGTGCCAGCGGCCATGATTTCGAACCGGTGGTGCCCGAGCTGGGATTTGCCAGGGAGCAGGCCGTCCGTTTTATTTTCCCCCACGCGCCGGATCTGCCGGTCACCATCAACGGTGGCATGGTGATGCCCGCCTGGTACGACATCCTCGCCATGGATATTGATCGGAAGGTGGATACGCCTCAGCTGAAAGCCTCTGCCGATGCCGTTACCAGGCTGATCGAGCAGGAGCTGGAGAAGGGGATCCCCAGCGAGAATATCCTTGTTGGTGGTTTCTCCCAGGGTGGCGCGGTGGCCTACGAGCTGGCGCTGAGCTATCCGCAGAAACTGGGCGGGCTGTTCGTACTTTCCACCTATTTTGCCACCGCGGACAGCATCCGGTTAGCGGACGTCAACCGGGACATCCCGGTGTTTGTCGGCCACGGCAGCTATGATCCGGTGGTTCCCGAATCCCTGGGTGAAGCGGCCCGGGGCAAGCTTGAGGAACTAGGCTTCGAGCCGGAGTACCATCGCTACCCGATGGAACACAGCCTGTGCCTGGAGGAGGTCCGGGATCTCGACCGGTTTTTCACTCGCTGTCTGGGCGAATAATGCGGCGGCGACCGATTTGCCGCTGCTGCAGCTAACAGGAAGGATTCAAACATGAAGACTCTTTTACAGGTTGATTTCCCGTTCACCGGGCCGTTTGGCGATGACATGACCAGTGCCATGAAAGACCTGGCTGAATCGATTGCGCAAGAGCCGGGGTTTATCTGGAAAGTCTGGACCGAGAATCCGGAAACCCAAGAGGCCGGTGGGATTTATCTGTTTGAAGATGAGACCAGTGCCCGTGCGTACCTTGAAAAGCATACCGCGCGGCTGAAGGGTTTCGGGATCCCGGAGGTGCATGGCAAGGTTTTCCGGGTGAACGAGGCGTTGTCGGCAATTGATAACGGGCCGGTGTAAGCAAGGTGCCGGGAGACGCTCGAAATGAGCTTGGAAAGTGGTACCCCCGGCAGGACTCGAACCTGCTACCTGCCCCTTAGGAGGGGGCCGCTCTATCCAGATGAGCTACGGGGGCAAATCTGCGAGAAGGCCGGTATGATAGCGGGCGAAAGCTTGGGGCTCAAGGTATTGGCTTGCTGACTGGTATTGCTGGAGTGTGATTTTGTCCGAGCCGTTCTCGTTAAGTGTGATCGTTCCGGTCTGGAAGGAGGCGGGAGCCATCGCTCAAGCCCTGCAGGCGCTTCAGCCGCTGCGCGATGCCGGCCATGAGGTGATCGTGGTGGATGCCGGCAGCCCGGACAGGACGGCTGAGCTTGCACGCCCCTGGTGTGACCGGGTGGTGGCATCCGGCAAGGGCAGGGCGGTGCAGATGAATGCCGGTGCCGCGGTGGCGCGGGGAAATGTGATGCTGTTCCTGCATGCCGACACCCGATTGCCCGATTCGGCCCTTGCCGAGCTTGAACAATTCTCCTACAGCCGCTGTGGCTGGGGTCGTTTCGATGTGGCGCTGAGTGCCCGCCGCCCGATCTTCCGGGTCATCGCCTGGTTCATGAATCGGCGATCGCGTCTCACCGGGATCTGTACCGGTGATCAGGGCATTTTCGTGCGGCGGGATGTGTTCGAGGCCCTGGGTGGCTTCCGCGAGATTCCGCTGATGGAGGACGTGGAGTTCTCCCGCCGGTTGCGTCTGGTGTCCCGGCCGTGGTGCATCGCTGATCCGGTGGTCACCGACAGCCGGCGCTGGGAACAGAACGGCCCCTGGCGTACTATCGTGCTGATGTGGCGATTGCGCTGGCGTTACTGGCGGGGCGAATCGCCGGAATCCCTGGCGAAGGCCTACCGATCGGATGTCCGAAATGTCTCAGACTAATCCTCCCTCCGCTGTCTTCCTCCAGTTCGCCAAGTGGCCCGAAGCGGGCAGGGTCAAGACCCGGCTGATGCCGGAGTTGGGCCCGGTAGGTGCGCTCGAAGCCCACATCCGTCTGACCCTGAAGGTGCTCGATAACCTGTGCGCCACTGGTTATCCTGTCGAGTTCTGGTGGGATCGGGCTGTGTACGAGCGAACCGACGAAGCCTTGCCCATTCTCGAAGAGGTGGAAGGCGCAGGCCTGGTTCAGATGGTGCAAAAGGGTCGCAGTCTCGGTGAACGAATGGAGACTGCATTGAGCCAATCCTTAGAAGAGTATGACCGGGCCCTGATCGTTGGCAGTGATTGCCCGTCGGTGGATCCGGATTATGCCCGGCATGCAGTGGCGTGCCTGGCGGATCATGACGTGGTGCTCGGCCCTTCTGATGATGGCGGTTACGTGCTCATCGGCGCTTCCCGGGTCGTCGAGGGTATGCTGGATGATATCGAGTGGGGGTCGCCGGAAGTGCTGACCCAGACTTGTGCACGGCTGGAAAAAGCGGGGCTCCGCTACTGCCTGCTGGAGCCCCGCTGGGATGTGGACGAGCCCGAGGATTGGGCCCGTTTTCTGGCTATCGGCTGACGTTATCAGCTGGCCGGAACTGGCGGCAGTTCGGTGAGCGTGCCCAGGGCGCGATCGGCCTCCAGGCCATTGCCTCCGGTGACCACCCGAAGCGCCTGGTCTCTTTCCAGTACGGACTCGCGGAAGACATCCATCAATTCCTGAGGTGTCACTTTTTTCACGGCCTCGGCAAGCTGCTCCCGCGAGTTGAAGGTTGCAACGCCGCGGTCGATTTCCCGCCAGTAACGGCCTGAGATGTCGCCCAGCTGCCGATCCTGCTCCAGCAATTTGCTGATTACGGCCTGTTTTTCCCGGTCCAGTCGTTCCTCGGTCAGACTCGCCAGTACCTCCTCAAAGCCCTGTGAAAACTCCCGTACCGCACGATCAATCTCGGTTTGCGATGCCGAGGGGGATTGCACAACAAAGCCCAGCGCCGGGGTTTCCAGCATTTCGAACGGCGTGGCGTAAACGATGTAGCCCAGCTGACGGTTGGTGCGGATTTCCTCGTAGAACGGACTGCTGATGATCTGTCCCAGCAGGCGATAGCGGGCCCGCTCCTCGAAGCTGGTGTTATCTCCCTGCATGTACAGGGTGTAGCCGGTATCCGGGTGATCCACGGCCAAGGAAACCTCGGTCTCTTCCGCGGGCAGTTGGCGCACCTGGCTGCGGGGAACTTCGGCAAGCCGGCTGTCATCCAGCACGATCGCTTCCACCTGCCTCGCCAGGTTCAGGGCGTAGGCCTCGGTGACATTGCCGTGGGCCAGCATGACCGGATCAACTTCGGTCAGCAGGTTCCGGGCAAAGGAGCGCAGCTCGTCCAGGGTGATCTCACGGGCTGCCGCCAGTTTTTCATCAGTGCTCCAGGCGCCCTCGATCAGAGCGGTCTGAACAAACTGGGAGGTCTGAGCCACCGGTCTGTCCTTGGCCTCGTTCTGGAGACTGTCGATGAGGTTCTGACGGGCAATGCGGAAGCGCTGCTCGGTCAGCAGTGGATCCCCCACCTGGAGCAGAATGCGGTTGAGCAGGGTGTGGAGCTTGTCGTTATAGCCCCCCACGCGGATGGTGATGCCCCTCAGGTGGGAATAGACGCTGTAGTCCAGGCCCGCGAGGCTGGCGGCATAGGACGAGGCATTCAGGTTGCTGTTGACCGCATCCACCAGCACCTTGGTCAGCACGGCGCTGCGCGCACTGGCGCGGGCGGCTGGCGTACGCAGGCTGACGAACACGTTAGCCTTGGGTGTGCCGAACCGGGTATCCCGCGCGAACCAGATTTCCAGCGCTTCCCCGCTGCCAAGCTGCACCGGTTGCGCCATGGTGTCGCCGGCAACCAACCCGAGGTTCTCCGGTACGAAGGGGTTGGGTTGCGGCAGTGCCAACTGGGCCGCCAGTTGTTCCGGTGCGCCCGTGGTGATGTCCGAGGGCGCAAGCCCGGTCATCTGCCAGGCCGCGTCGTACCACTCGGTGGTGTTCGGCTCCTGCAGTTCCGGCTCCGGGGCGAGCACGAACACCATCAGGTTGTCCGGCGTCAGCCGGTCCAGAATGTCGCGGTATTGCTCCGGTGCGTAGCGTTCCATCAGCCAGGGGGCGCTCAGGATGTCTTCGGCCGGATAGTGCTGGAGCTGGCCGGCCAGGCGCATGGCCTCATGCAACGGTTCTCCCTGCTCCCGGAAGCGGAAATCGATGGTGGCCAGCTGCTGCATTTCCCTGAAGCGGTTTTCACCGATGCCGGATTGGCGGATCCGCTCGATGTAGTCGAACACCAGCGGCAGGATTTCATCCTGACGCTCGAGCCCCTCGGGCGTCAGCGCCATGCTGATTTCCAGCGTGGCGTTGTCGCCAGTGTCCATGCCCAGACCAGCGGAGAGACTGTCCGCCAGTCCGGCGCGTTTGAGCACATCAAACAGGCTGCCGGGGCCTTCATGGCCCAGCAGGTTGGCAATATAGCTGACCGGCTTGGTCCGGTAGTTTTCCTGCTGGGATGGAATCGGGAAGCTCAGGGTCAGGCTGCGG
>JAAZVL010000200.1 GCA_018623515.1 Marinobacter sp. | reverse complement strand
GATGAAAGCTTTCATCTGACCCCGGCTTAGCGGTAAACCCCGAATCAGCGGCCAACCACCCGCTCAGCCTCTTCCACGGGCGTGTGACGCACATCCTCGCCCTTGACCATGAAGATCACGTTCTCGGCGATGTTGCAGGCGTGGTCCCCCACCCGCTCGAGCGCTCGCAACACCCACATCACGGACATACAGCGGGAGATGTTACGGGTATCTTCCATCATGAAGGTCAGCAGGGTCCGGGCTGCGGCCTGGTATTCCTCATCCACCCGCTTGTCTTCCTTCATGATCCGAAGCGCCTGCTCGGAGTCGAGCCGGGCGAAGGCATCAAGGGCCTCGTGCAACATGCCGAGGACATGGGTGCCGATGTGGCGGACTTCCACATAACCACGGGGCGCCTGGCCTTCCTCGGACAGCTTGATCGCCAGCTTGGCGATCTTCTTGGCTTCGTCGCCGACCCGCTCCAGATCGGCCACCATCTTGATCACGGAAATAACCAGCCGAAGGTCCCGGGCAGTGGGCTGCCGGCGGGCGATAATCAGGGTCGCCTCCTCGTCCAGGTCCATCTCCATCTGATCCACCTGCTTGTCCTTGGCGCGGATCTGCTCGGCAAGATGGCCGTCACCGTCCACGAGGGACTGGATGGCATTCTCCACCTGGGCTTCAACCATACCGCCCATTTTCAGGAATTCGGTCTTGAGCTCCATCAGCTCGTCATTGAACTTGTGGGAAATGTGATCCCCGTAAACATCGTCCTTTTGTGTAGGCATACTATTTTTCTCCAAAATTCCTCAGGTCCGGAATCAGCCGAAGCGACCGGTGATGTAGGATTCGGTCAGTTCATGTTCCGGTGAGGTGAATACCTTGTTGGTCTCGTTCACTTCCACCAGGTGGCCCAGGTGGAAGTAAGCCGTACGGTGGGACACCCGGGCCGCCTGCTGCATGGAGTGGGTCACGATCACGATGGTGTAGCTCTCGGACAACTCGGCAATCAGCTCTTCCACCTTGGCAGTGGCGATGGGGTCCAGCGCCGAGCAAGGTTCATCCATCAAGACCACTTCCGGGCTGACCGCAATGGCACGGGCAATGCACAGACGCTGCTGCTGACCGCCGGACATCCCGGTTGCCGTGGCATCCAGGCGATCCTTGACCTCATCCCACAGGCCCGCCTTACGCAGGCTGTTCTCGACGATCTCGTCCAGGTCCGACTTCCGGTTGGCCAGGCCGTGGATCCGGGGGCCATAGGCCACGTTGTCGTAGATGGATTTCGGGAACGGGTTGGGCTTCTGGAACACCATGCCCACCCGGGCACGCAGCTCAACCACGTCCCGCTTTGGGTCGTAGATATCGTGGTCGTCCAGTTGCAGCGAACCCTTGACCCGACAGATATCGATGCTGTCGTTCATCCGGTTCAGGCAGCGAAGGAAGGTGGACTTGCCGCACCCGGACGGCCCGATAAAGGCAATCACCTCGTTGCGGGCAATGTCCAGGCTGATGTTCTTGATGGCGCGGTCCTGGCCGTAGAACACCTCGACGTTGCGCAGCTTGAACTTGGCATCGTCCGCGAAGGGACGTCCTACCGTTTTGCCTTCCTCGATCACGGTTTCCGCCGGTTTGTCTTCCTGCACCGGAACAACATTTTCTTCAGGCATTTCAGCTTCACTGGTTACCGTTGTATTCAGGGTATTCATGGAGATTCTCCTTACCACCTGCGCTCAAGACGCTTGCGCATCCAGATGGCCAATGCATTCATACTGATCAGGAAGGTCAACAGCACCATAATCGCTGCCGACGCGCGTTCGATAAAGGCCAGTTCCGGGCTGCCGGCCCACAGGAAGACCTGCACGGGCAGTACCGTGGCCGAATCAAAGAAGCCATCCGGCACATCCACGATGAAGGCTACCATGCCGATGAGCAGCAATGGCGCAGTCTCGCCCAGGGCCTGGGCCATGCCGATGATGGAACCGGTCAGCATGCCCGGCATCGCCAGCGGCAGCACGTGGTGCAGCACCACCTGCATCTTGGAGGCGCCAATGCCCTCCGCCGCCTCGCGAATGGAGGGTGGCACACTCTTGATCGCTGCCCGGCTGGAAATGATGATGGTCGGCAGGGTCATCAGGGTCAGCACCAGACCACCCACCACCGGCACTGAACGGGGCATACCGAACAGGTTGATGAACACCGCGAGACCCAGCAGGCCGAAGATGATCGACGGCACCGCCGCGAGGTTGTTGATGTTCACCTCGATGAAATCGGTGAGCTTGTTCTGCGGTGCGAACTCCTCCAGGTATATCGCTGCCGCCACTCCGATCGGGAACGACAGGATCAGAGTCACGAACATGGTCAGCAGGGAACCCACCACGGCGCCGAGAATACCGGCCTTGGACGGATCCCGGGAATCGCCGTTCTGGAAAAAGACGTCGTTGAAGGAGGTCTCCACCACGTCTTTTTCCTGCAACTGGTCTACCCATTCCCGCTGCTGCTCACTCAGCTTGATGGAATAGGCCTCATCGCCGGCGTGCTTGACGTAGACATCCACGTCGGTATGGGCGAGGAAGGTCATGGTCCGGGTGGTGTTCAGCCATTCCGGATTGGCTTTCAGGGCATCACGCAGGGTGACGGAGGCATAGGGATTGATGAGATCGCGCACCGCGTCCCGATCCGATTCGGTCGCAGAGGGAATCTCCCGGATCAATGCCTGGACCAGCGGCTCGACGAAATCGGCCATTTTCAGCTGGCGCTCATCGGTAGCATCGTCCAGATACATCATTTCGCCATCCAGCTGGACGTCCAGCGTCAGGGTCGTTTTCATGAACCCGGCATAACCCTTGCCGATGATGTCGGCAAACAGAATCACCAGGGCGGCGAGGGCCACAGCGATCGCCGCGATGCCGTAGGCCCGGAAGCGACGTTCCTTGCGGTAACGGCGCTTGAGTGACTGGCGGACGATCTCCGCCTGAGAGCGTTGGTCAGTCATACTGTTCCCGATATTTACGAACGATTTTCAGGGCAATCACGTTAAGCAGCAGCGTGGCCAGGAACAGCATGGCGCCCAGGGCAAAGGCGGCCAGCGTCTTGGCGCTGTCGAATTCCTGGTCACCGGTGAGCAGGGTCACGATCTGCACGGTCACGGTGGTGACGGTTTCCAGGGGGTTGGCGGTCAGGTTCGCCGCCAGGCCGGCTGCCATCACCACGATCATGGTCTCGCCAATGGCACGTGATACCGCCAGCAGGATACCCCCCATGATGCCCGGCAGCGCCGCCGGGAAAATGACCTTCTTCATGGTTTCCGACTGGGTGGCACCCAGGGCGAGGGAGCCATCCCTCAGGGACTGGGGCACCGCGTTGATGACGTCATCCGAGAGCGACGAAACGAAAGGAATGATCATGATGCCCATTACGCCGCCAGCGGCCAGGGCGCTCTGGGACGAGGCTTCAATCCCGAGCGATGCCGCCAGGTTACTGATGAATGGCGCCACGGTCAGGGCTGCAAAGAAGCCATAAACAACGGTGGGAATACCGGCCAGCATTTCCAGCAACGGTTTCACGATGCTGCGCACCCGCTTGTTGGCATACTCGGACAGGTAGATGGCCGAGAGCAATCCCACGGGGACCGCCACCAACATAGCGATGGCAGAAATCAGCAGGGTACCGGTAAACAGCGGAATCATGCCGAACGCACCTTCGGCGGCAACCTGGTCCGCCCGCAGCGCTGTTTGGGGGCTCCAGCTGGTACCGAAGAAAAACTCCACGAAGGAGATCTTCTCGAAGAATCGGAAGGTCTCGAAAGCAACCGAGAAAATGATGCCGAGGGTAGTCAGAATGGCCAGGGCAGCGCAGGCAAAGAACAGCCACTTGAGGATGGACTCCACCTGTTCCCGGGCGTTGATCCTCGGACGAATGCGCAGCCAGCCCAGGAAACCAGCCAGCACTGCCACCGAAACCACCAGGGCGGTCATGAGCATCCGGCTCTGCTCCCGCAATGCCTTCAGTCGCTCGGCGGCCTCCACAATCGGCGCCTCAACGAAGCCCGGAGGCAAGGCCCCGCTGGCGACATTGCTGATCTTGCTCAGCAGCAGGCTCGCGCTGCCTTCATCCGCGGGAATCATTTCCGGCGGCAGGGAACCGATCACCAGCATCTGGATGACCTTGCCCTGGAATGCCGCCCACAACGCCAACACGATCAGGGCGGGGATGCCGCACCAGAGCGCTGCCCGTGCGCCATAATAGAATGGCAGGGACTTGAGATGACGAATCCCGCCCAGGGGCATCGCCAACGCCCGGGACCGGGCATAGCCCAGACCGTATGCGACGACGGCCAGGACCAGGGTCAGTAGAAGGAGATTGGCAGGTTGCATGAATTTTCCTGTCTGACGCTTCAAATAGGCAACAAGTGTAAAGGCTCAACATGAGTTTCGCACTTGGTGCTTTTTACGTACGAAAGGGTGCGAGCCCTTGAGGACTCGCACCCTTGTCAGTTACCTGATTGCTTAACTGGCTTACATCAACTCTTCTTTCTGCAGGTTCGGCATGTTGGCTGCCTTGTCCTGCAGGTTCATGAGAGCGTCACGCGGCGGAACGATCAGGCCGACACTCTTCAGGTAGCCGTTCGGACCCATGGCCGCCGGGCTGACGAACTCCTCGATGTACTCTTCCATACCCGGAATCACACCGATGTGGGCCTTCTTCACGTAGAAGAACAGGGAGCGGGCAACCGGGTAGTCATCAGCAGCGATCGCCTCGGCGGTCGGCACCTTGCCGTTCAGGGTCGCGGCCTGCAGACGGTCAGCGTTCTCTTCCAGGAAGCTGTAGCCAAACACGCCGTACATGCCTTTGTCATCGATCAGCTTCTGAACGATCAGGTTGTCGTTCTCGCCGGCTTCAATGAACGCACCATCTTCACGAATGCTCTGGCACACGGCTTCCATGTCGTCTTCGCTCATGTCGGCAACAGCCGGAAGCTCTTCACAACCGCCTTGCAGGGCCAGCTCATTGAAGGAGTCACGGGTGCCGGAAGTCGGAGGCGGTCCCATCACACGGATGGCAACGTTCGGCAGGTCGGAATCGATCTCGCTCCAGGTCTTGTACGGGTTCGGGATCAGTTCCTTCTCGTTTTCCGGGTTCGGCACTTCCTTGCCCAGAGCCAGGAACAGCTGCTCAAGGGTGATATCCAGGTTCTGGGCGTCCTTGGAGCTGGCAATCACGATGCCGTCAGAACCGATACGGAACTCGGTGATGTCGGTGACGCCATTGC
>JAAZVL010000199.1 GCA_018623515.1 Marinobacter sp. | reverse complement strand
CCGCCGGAATGCCCCGGAGTCAGGTCCACGCGCTGCTTGGCACACCGCTGACCATCAACCCCGTGGATCTCTCCCGGGAATACTACATCTATACGTTCCAGAGACGGGGCGGGGACATCCGGGAACAACGCATTATCGTCTACTATGATGGCGATAGTTATTCCCACTACGAAGCGCAGCTGCTTGAGGAAACCCCCGCCTACTGAACCCTGCTCAGGCGCCCTTCTTCTTCGCCCGATTCAGCCGCGCCTGTTTCGGGTCGATCTTCAGGGGCCGGTAGAGTTCCACACGGTCGCCATCACGCAATTTATGGGCGGCCGGATTCTTGATCACCTTGCCGAAGATACCCATATCATTTGAGTCCGGATCCACCTCCGGAAAAATGTCGGTAATCCCGGAGAGTTTCACTGCCTCCAGCGCGGTCGTGCCTTCCGGTACCGTCACCGGCACGATCTCCTGCTTGTCCGGGCGTGCGTAGGCCACTTCTACCCGAATCATCAGTTACCTCCCCGATAAAGTTCGTCGGCCCGACGGCAGAACGCATCCACCATAGTATTGGCGGCCTGGGAGAACACCGGACCGAAGGTCATCCGGGACAACGAACCGGAGAATTCGAACTCCAGCGTCAGGATGACCTTGCAGGCATTATCATCAAGGGCCTTGAAATGCCAACGGCCAGTCAGATTCCGGAACGGTCCATCCACCAGATTCATCTCGATGGCCTCGGGCATCAACAGCTGGTTGCGGGTGGTCAGCTTGTGACGAATGCCACCCTTGGCGATTTCCAGGGAAGCGGTCACCTGCTCCTCACCCCGGTCGTGGACCTCGGCCCCGGCACACCAGGGCAGGAACTCGGGATAGCGGGCAATATCATTGACCAGATGGAACATGCGCTCGGCGGAATGCATGACAAGTGCGGTTTTATCAATCTGATGGGCCATGGGCTCCTCAGTAAAAAATACAGCCTGAATCAGACGCTATGATAAAGGATCTCTCCCTCTTTGGGGGCATTTTCAGGCTGATCAACCGGCTCCGGTGAGCCATTCTCAACCTTGGCCTCGTCTTTCGGCTCCTCCGCGGCCGGGCCTGGACCACTGCCCTGCTCGGCAGTGGCCGGGCTGTCGGAGTCGGTTCCAGGCGCGTTATCCGGCGCAATTTCCAGGGCCAAAGGCGCAGGACGTTCGCACCAGAGCGCGCCACTGCCATTCTCACACAGATTGTTGAGAGAGAAGGCGGTGTACATGATGCCGACATAGGCCACTACAACCGGCAACACCGTACGCATATCCCAGTACCAGATCCGGGCGAACAGTCCGGGTGTCCGGCCGATCAGCTGGTTCGCCAGCCGGCGGGTCAGGCACCAACCGATAAACAGGGCAATCAGGATTGCCACCAGGGGAATCAGCAGCCCGCCGGTGAACAACTCCAGCCACCGGAACAGACTCGCGCCATAGGGGCGATACCCGGCCCAGAGGTTGAAAGACAGCAGCGTCGCCAGTCCCGCCAGCCAGACCAGTAGCCCGACCAGTACTACAGAAATACCCCTCGGCGCTCCGGTCCACTCCCGTAACCAACCGACCACCGGCTCCAATAACGCCAACGAGGTGGTCCAGACAATCATCACCACCAGGAGGAAGGCACAGGCAATGATCAGCTGGCTGCCGGGGAACTGGGCCAGGGACACCGGCAAAGAAACAAACAGCAGGCTGAAACCCCGCTCCCCGTCAAAGTCCGTGCTTCCGTTGGCAAGAGCAAAGATCATCAGGCCGGCCAGCACCGCCACCAGCGTATCCATGAGCACTACCGCCAGGATCGACCGTTTGAAGCGGGTATCAGGCGTGGTATAGGTGCCAAGAACCGTCCACACCCCCATACCCAGACCCAGAGTAAAGAAAGCGTGGAACAATGCGGCCTTGACCGTGCCGAGGGAGACGTCTTCCGGACGCATTGCCAGGATGTGCGCAAACGCGCCGTCGATTCCCCCCTGCCAGGCCGCCAGCCCGAACAGCACCAGCATCAGCACCAGCGCACCCGGCACCACCACCCGCATGGTACGCTCCAGCCCCCGGGCCACACCCTGCACAGAGACCCAAAGCACCAGCACCAGAAAGAACGCATGCCAGGCCATGAAGTGACGGTATTGCCCCGGGTCCGATACCAGCCCCGAGAGCACGGACGCCGCCTCGGCTTCACTGCCCGAGGACAACCGCCCCATCGCCCCGAAGAACACATAAGCCAGCGCAATCGAGCCGAACACCGCGGTATAGGACAGCACCACAAAGGCCGCCACCACACTCAGCCGACCCGCCATCATCCAGCCGCGGGAACATCGTGTACTGCGGATCAGCCCGTCCATGGCAAGAACAATACCGTGGCGCGAATAACGCCCCAGGGCCGACTCGGTCACCATCAGCGGCAGCGTGACCAGTAACAGGCAGGCCAGGTAGATCAGTACGAACAGGCCACCACCGTGCAGGCTGGCGAGGTAGGGAAACTGCCACAGGTTGGCCAGCCCCACCGTCGCGCCCACGGAGGCCCAGAAGAACGTGGATTTACGGGTAAAGGCCCCGTTGGCTGTCTGATACGACGTAGACATGCATTTCCCTGAAAGTATCTGCGTCGCCATTGTAGCCGATGCCGGCAAAGTCGCACGCCTGATTGGTCACGATTACGGCGATTTCGTGACCGGTCTGGCAGTCCTGGGCTACAATGCGCGTTTTGCCGGGGCAAGCCCGGCCGTTCGTTCATTTATCCGAACCCGGATCACTGATTCATGAGCAAGAAGAAACCCGGAACGCCGAGTAGTACCATCGCCCTGAACAAGAAGGCGAAACACGAGTATCACATCGAGGAACGCTTCGAGGCGGGTCTGTCCCTGCTGGGCTGGGAAGTCAAATCCCTGCGTGCCGGCAAGGCACAACTGGTGGACGCCTATGTGCTGCTCAAGAACGGCGAGGCCTGGTTACTGGGTGCCCACATCACTCCCCTGAGCACAGCTTCCACCCATGTGATTGCCGATCCGACCCGCACCCGCAAGCTGCTGCTGCACAAGAAAGAGATCGCCAAGATCATCGGCAAGGTCAACCAGGCCGGTTTCACCTGCATTCCACTCGCCCTGTACTGGAAAAAGAACAAGGTGAAGTGCGAGATTGCCCTGGCCAAGGGCAAGAAGCAGTTCGACAAGCGCGCGACCGAGAAAGAGCGCGACTGGAACCGCCAGAAACAGCGCATCATCCGTGAAGTGAATCGATGACCGTCTCCGGAAAATGCAGTACCTTGTCAGGATAAACTGAAGGACTGCAAAGGGAGGGCTTATGTCATCTGAAATGACGCCAATGTCTTCGGTTGACCACGCCTGGCTGAGAATGGATTCACCGGAAAACCCGATGATGATTTCGGGGGTGCTGATGCTCGAGAAGCCCATCGCCCTCGATCGTCTCAAGCGGGTGCTGGAAGAACGTTTCCTGTGCTTTCGCCGTTTTCGTCAGCGTATCGTCGAGCGGGGCGACAAAGCGTACTGGCAGGACGACCCCCTCTTTGATATCGACAACCACCTGCACCGGATTGCCCTGCCCGGCAAGGCCGGCAAGACGGAACTCGAGGCCCTGGTCAGCGACCTGAACAGCACCGCCCTGGATTTTCGCCGTCCGCTCTGGCAGATGCACTACATCGACCAGTACAACGGCGGCTGCGCCCTGCTGATCCGCATCCATCACTGCATTGCCGACGGCATCTCCCTGGTGCGCGTGCTGTTGTCCATGACTGACAAGACCCCGGAGCCGAAGCTGCACAAGGTTCGCCGTGCCCGGAAGCGGCACATGGGGGAGGCCTCCTTCATCAGGCAGTTTCTGCATCGCACGGTCGACAGCGCACTCATCGCCGCGGGGCAGACCCGCCTGCTGCTCCAGTCGATCCGCCAGGAACCCAATTACCCCCTGAAACTGGCCACTGCCGCGGGCGGGGTTGCCCTGGACCTGGCCAAACTCGGGCTGGCCCCGTTCGAGCCGAAGACCAACCTGAAGGCCTCACTCTCCGGACGCAAACAGGTTGCCTGGGCGGAACCCCTGGATCTGGCGGAAGTGAAAGCTTGCGCCAAGTCGCTCGGCGGCACCATAAACGACTGCCTGCTCAGCGTTGCCACCGGCGCCCTGAACCGGCACTTCCAGGCTTCCGGCGAGGTCATACCCGATTGCGGCATCCGAGTGGCCGTCCCCTTCAACCTCCGCCCGCTGGACCAGCCCATTGAGACCCTGGGCAACAAGTTCGGCCTGGTGCTGGTCAGCCTGCCGGTAGAAGTCGCCGACCCAATCATGTGCTTCCGCCAGGTCCAGGAGAACATGAACCGCCTCAAACGCTCCTATCAGGCACAGGTCACCTACAGCCTCCTTGATTTGTTCGGTCGCGGACCCGATATCCTTGAGAAACGCGCCCTGGACCTGCTCAGCAACAAGGCCTCTGCGGTACTGACCAACGTCCCGGGCCCGAAAAACCCGGTGTACCTGGCCGGCAGCAAGGTGGTCCAGACCATGTTCTGGGTGCCCCAGAGCGGCAACATTGGCATCGGGATGAGCATCCTGAGCTATGCTGGTACCGTGCAGTTCGGCATCACCGTGGACAAGGCCATCCACGCCGATCCCCATGCGGTGATGGACTACTTCCGGGAAAGCTTCGAGGCCCTGCGCCACGCAGCCCTGGCAGGACGCCCAGAGGCGGTGCAGCGCCACGCAAGCTGAGCAGGGGTAGGTATAAATAGCGCAATTAACCCTTGAAGTCCGGTATTCCGGACACATATACTGGAATCACTAGGGGGACGACTTGGCTTCGACGCCGGTGACGAACCCTTGGGTGCATGTCGAGATGGCAGCGAATCTCGTAAATCCAAAGCTGCTTTAAAATAGTCGCAAACGACGAAAACTACGCACTGGCGGCGTAAGCCGTTCCAGTCGTCCTGGCTGAGGCGCCTATAACTCAGTAGCAACATCCCAGGACGTCATCGCTTATAGGCTGCTCCGCTACCCAGAGCTCACTGGATAGCGGCTAAGATTAAAGAGCTCGCCTCTTGCACCCTGACCTTCGGGTCGCTTGAGGTTAAATCAATAGAAGGACACTAAGCATGTAGACCTCAAGGCTGAGTGCTGGCGGACGCGGGTTCAATTCCCGCCGTCTCCACCAAACACCCAGAAGAAAGCCCCTGATTTCAGGGGCTTTTTTTATGCTCATAAAATGCCAAACGGATAAGGCATCCACCCTATGGCCACACCAAAACCAGCGCCAAGTTTATGGGAAATGCTCACTGGCAGGCGAATGACTCCAACTGAACACTT
>JAAZVL010000198.1 GCA_018623515.1 Marinobacter sp. | reverse complement strand
CAGGGCAACCGCCGCATCGGCCTGCCTGAGCCCGTTATCCCTTGCCCAGGCCAGCAGGCTGAGGGTATGGCTGCCGCCTGCGGAATCACCCGCCACCACGATGAAGCTGGCTCGTTCCCGGCCATCCGGGCCGTGGTCCAGTAGCCAGCTGTAGGCCCTTTGGCAGTCCCGTACCCCATCCATGAAACGGTGTTCCGGCATCAGCCGGTAGTCCACGGCGAAAACCGCGGCATTGGCCAGGCTGGAGAACCGGTCGGTGATGGTCCGGTGGCTCCTGGGGCTGCCGGCGGCCCAGGCGCCGCCGTGGATGTAAAGCACGCGCCGGCGGGTATCGACACCCGGCGCAATAACCCACTCACCCCGGGGCTCTTCGTTGTGTCGGAACTCCGACACCAACTTCATGCCTTCGCTGAGGGTGTCCATGTGCTGGCGCAGGGCGATCAGCCTGGCCTTGCCCTTGAGGTCCTTGGCGGCTTCCCTCAGTTCCCGGAGCTGGCCCAGAACCTGTTGATGCCCCTCGCTGGGGGTGCTTTGCCGTACCGGATAATCCCGGTCGTCCAGATGGGACAGGTCTTCGATCCTGAACAGGAACAGCGTAGCGGCCACGATGAGCAGCACGATGGCCAGAATAATCCAGATGATATCCACTGCGTATCCTTGATGGCTCCCCGGAGCGGGTGGGTCTATGCTGAAATCATAACCGCGTTAACGGGCGGGTGCTGCCCTGAATGTCACAGAAGGAGTAGCCCTTTGCAAATAGCCTATCGGGCCCGGGACATTACCGAAGCACACATTGTAGCCGGATTGCTGGAGGTCCATGGGATCGAATCCCACGTTGGCGGCCACTACCTGCAGGGCGCTCTGGGGGAAATCGGTGCGGCGGGTTTTACCAATGTACACGTGGATGATGAAGACCTCTACCGGGCCCGCGAGCTGATCCGCGAGTACGAGGAAGGGAGCTCCACGGTAACCGCCACATCCCCGGATCAGGACAAGCCCGATCAATATGCCCGCTGGTTTCTGCTGGCACTGATCGTTACAGTGTGGCTGCTCGTCCAGCTTTATTGATCCAAATCGTTGAATCCAATAGTTAAACGGAGGAATCATGTCTGCATCCGGAGTTGTTGTCATTACCGGCGCCAACCGGGGAATCGGCCTCGAGCTGGCGCGGCATTATGCCCGTGAGGGGAACGATGTGATCGGTGTCTGCCGGCAATCTTCCGATGAGCTGGCAGAGGTGGCTGCCGAAGTCATCGATGGGGTAGACGTCACCACCGACTCCGGCATCGAAAAACTGAAATCGGCTCTGGCGGGCAAGAGGATCCAACTACTCATCAACAATGCCGGCCTGCTGCAGGACGAGCAGCTCGGCAGCATCGATTTCGATTCCATCCGCACGCAGATGGAGATCAATGCCTATGCGCCGCTGAGGGTGGTCGAGGCGCTGGTTCCGCAGATTGAGGAGGGCGGCAAGATTGCCAACATCACCAGCCGCATGGGCTCGATTGCCGATAACGATTCCGGCGGCCGGTATGGATACCGCGCCTCCAAGGCGGCCCTGAACGCTTTCGGCAAGTCCCTGGCGGTGGACCTCAAACCGAAGGGTATTGCGGTGGCGCAGTTACATCCGGGCTACGTGAAGACCCGCATGGTGAACTTCGGAGGGATGATCACGCCAGAGGAATCGGCCCGTGGTCTGGCAGAGCGGATTGCCAATCTGAATCTGGAGAACACCGGCTCGTTCTGGCACAGCAATGGCGACGAATTGCCCTGGTAAACGGAGGTCAATGTGACGAACGAAGCCCGAGTTGTCCTGGTCACCGGCGGAGCCCGGGGAATCGGCCGGGGCCTGGTGCAGTTCCTGGCCGAGCGCGGCTGGCGGGTAGCCTTCTGTGATGTCGACCGGGAGCAGGGAGAATGGTTGCAGCAACGGCTCGGCGACCAGGTGCGGTATTTCAAGGCCGATGTCGCCAGTGAAGAGTCGGTTGGGGGCATGGTTCGCGCTGCGACCGACTGGCAGGGCCGGCTGGATGCGGTGATCAACAACGCCGGGCTGGCCGGCCCTGAAAATGGCCCGGTGGAGGAGCTGGATCTGACGGTCTGGCAGCGTCGCCTGGATGTGAACCTGACCGGCCCCTTCCTGGTCACCAAGCACGCGGTACCTGATCTCCGGAAAAACGGTGGCGCCATTGTCAACATTGCCTCCACCCGGGCCCTGCAGTCTGAGCCTGATACCGAGGCCTATGCGGCCACCAAGGGTGGCATCGTCGCCCTGACCCACGCCCTGGCCATGAGTCTGGGGCCGGAGATCCGGGTCAACTGCATCAGCCCCGGCTGGATCGATACCCGTGCCTGGCAGGATAAGGAAGGGAAGGCTCCGCCGCTGTCAGAAGCTGATCATCGTCAGCACCCGGCGGGCCGCGTGGGAAAGCCTGAGGACATTGCCGCTCTGGCGGCCTTTCTGATTTCCCCGGAAGCGGGTTTCATCACCGGCCAGAACTATGTGGTGGATGGCGGTATGACCCGCAAAATGATCTACGAGGACTGAACCGTGCCTCGGGTGTTTTTCGGGGTGGAAATCCCGGCGGAGGTGAAAAAGGGCCTGCTGAAGCTCAAGAGCCCGATCAACGGGGCACGCTGGCAAAGCCGTAACCAGCTGCATCTGACGCTGGTTTTTGTCGGAAGCGTTGAAGATGACGCCCTGGCCACGCTGGGCTACGCCGCCTCCCTGGTCGCCACGCCGGCCTTCGAGGTGGAGGTAGCCGGCCTGGGCGCCTTTGGCCGCCCGGAGCACCCGCGCAACCTTTGGGCCGGCGTTTCCCCGGAGCAGCCGGTAGCGGATCTTTATAGGCAGCTGTCAGCCCAGGTTGCGGCGGCCGGTTTCGAGACCGAACACCGCGGGTTCAAGCCGCACATCACGGTGGCCCGCTTTCGCAAGCAGGCTGCCTCGATTGTGAGCCTGCTGGAAGAGCACGGCGAGGACCGTTTCGGGGTTCTGCCGGTGACGGAGTTCGTCCTGTTCGAGAGCACACCCGGCGCCGGGGGATCGGTATATACCGTGATCGAACGCTTCCCGCTGCCACCGCCGCTTGACGAAACCGAGCCGCCCGACCAAATATGAGTGCATGCCCGCGCGCAATTTCGCGCCTGCTTCGAGGTATGTATGTGCCCACCGTTCTCCGATCCCGACCAGCGCCTTTTTGTTCGCAACGCCACGCTCGCTGATATACCCGGCATCATCGACCTGAGTCGCCGGGTCTACGAGGGCACCGGCATGTACGGTTACACCAAGGGACCCCTGACCGGTCAGATCAATACCTTTCCGGAAGGGCAGTTTGTCGCCATGCTCGGGGAACAGGTGGTGGGTTACTGTGCGACTTTCCGGATTGCCGGCGAGGTGGCCCTGGCCCGCCATGACTGGACTTCGATCACCGGCAACGGCTACGCCTCCCGTCATGACCCGGAGGGCGACTGGCTCTATGGGATGGAGGTGTGTGTTGATCCCGAGTGCCGCGGGTACCGGATCGGCGAGCGCCTGTACAACGAACGGAAAAGCCTGTGCCAGGCCCTGAACCTCCAGGGTGTGGTGTTTGCCGGGCGTCTGCCCACTCTGCGCCAGCGCCTGAAAAAGTACGGATCGGTTGAAGCCTACGTGGAGGCCGTTCGCAACAAGGAGCAGAAAGACCCTGTGCTTTCGTTCCAGATGCATCAGGGCTTCGAGATCCACGGCATCATTCCCCACTACCTGGACGCCGATCATGACTCCATGGGCTATGGCATCCATCTGGTCTGGCGCAATCCCAAGGTTCCCCGGAATGGCGGCGACGAGAAGCCCAAGCGCTATGGTCACCGGATGCCGGATACCGTTCGTATCGGCACTGTCCAGTACCAGCAGCGGCCGGTGACGTCGTTCGATGAATTCAGTGAAATCGTGCGTTACTTCGTGGACGTTGTCTCGACTTACAAGGGCGATTTCGTGGTCTTTCCGGAACTGTTCACCCTGCAGTTGCTGTCCATCGAGGCCCGCAGCGGCAGCCCGGCGGAGGCGTTCTCGGCGGTCACTCACTACGCCGAGCGCTATCGGGAACTGATGCGGGATCTCGCACTGCGCTACAACATCAACATCGTGGCGGGTTCGACGCCAGTGCGGGAAGAGGATGGCTCCATCCGGAACATGGCCCACGTGTTCCTTCGGGACGGCCAGGTGTTTACCCAGCCCAAGATTCACCCGACGCCAAACGAGTCCTACTGGTGGAATGTGCGTGGTGGCAACCGGGTGAATGCCATTGAAACCGACTGCGGCACAATTGGTGTTCTGATCTGCTACGACGCCGAGTTCCCGGAGCTTGCCCGGCATCTGGTGGATCAGGGCGTGAGCATCATTTTTGTGCCCTTTTGCACCGATGAACGCCAGAGTTACCTCCGGGTTCGCTACTGCTGCCAGGCGAGGGCGGTAGAGAACCAGGTGTACGTGGTGCTGTCCGGCAACGTCGGCAACCTGCCCAATGTGCCGAACATGGAGATCCAGTACGGCCAGAGCTGCATCCTTACGCCTTGTGACTTCCCATTTGCCCGTGATGGCATCGCAGCCGATACCGAGCCCAATGTCGAGACGGTGGCGTTTGCGGATCTTCGCCCGGAGACCCTGATCACCGCCCGGAACAGCGGCACCGTAAAAAACCTGCAGGATCGCCGGCATGATCTCTACAGCGTGAACTGGCGGGGCGAATAATCCCGGCTGGTGGTCCCCGCTGGTACTTGAAGCCGGTCTCTGCCATATTGTGGGCCGACTATGACCGCTGGCCAATCGGCTTTCAAAACAACAAGTTCAGGGGCTCCATGGAAAAAACCCGGATTACCATTATCGCAATCACAGGCATTGCCCTGTTCTTCCTTGCCAACTACCTGTGCCGCTTCCTGCTCGGCTTCAGTGGATTGCTTACCTCGCTGATCATCGCCGCGGCCATTGCCGCCTACATGGGCTTTTCCGTAGCCAGGGCTCTGGAGCGAATGCCCATGGCCGAGGAAAAATCCCGGTTGCTCTGGATCTACGGTGGCTTCCTCGGCGCGTTGTTTGCGGCCTTTGCAGCCTGGCTGTTTCTGGGCGAAGGTTTCGATGCGGTGGTGCTGGCTACCCTGTTCCTGCACTATCTGCCGTATCCCGCCCTGGCACAGGTGTTTGTTTCCGAGGGCCTGATGCGCCGCTTTCTCGGCAGCAAACACAAACCCTGATGACCGTGTTCCGGTCAATCAGCGGCTCGTGAATGTCGGAAACCAGGGGCGGGGTGGTCAATAGGGTGGTGAGGTTGTTATATTATAACAATT
>JAAZVL010000197.1 GCA_018623515.1 Marinobacter sp. | reverse complement strand
GTCGGCTCGCGGCCCATCTCCTGCAGCATCTGCCGCGAGATGCGGTTGAGCTTGTTGATGGTCTCGATCATGTGCACCGGAATCCGGATGGTACGGGCCTGGTCCGCAATGGAGCGGGTGATGGCCTGCCGGATCCACCAGGTGGCGTAGGTGGAGAACTTGTAGCCGCGCCGGTACTCGAACTTGTCCACCGCCTTCATCAGGCCGATGTTGCCTTCCTGGATCAGGTCCAGGAACTGCAGGCCGCGGTTGGTGTACTTCTTGGCGATGGAAATAACCAGACGCAGGTTGGCCTCGACCATTTCCTTCTTGGCGCGGCGGGCCTTGGCTTCACCGATGGACACGCGGCGGTTGATTTCCTTGATGTCGGCCACGTCCAGGTCCACTTCGGTCTGGACGTTGTGGATGCGCTTCTGCAGCCGCACGATTTCGTCCAGGCGCTCACCGACTGCAGCCGCGTATGGCTTCTTGCTCTTGGCGATCTTGTCGGCCCACTCCAGGTTGACTTCGTTACCGGGGAAGGACTTGATGAAATCCTTGCGGGGCATTTTGCAGTCGCGTACGCAAATCTGCATGATGGCCCGCTCGTTCTCGCGCACCAGGTCGTTGGTGGAGCGAACAACATTCACCAGTTCCTCGAAGGCCTTGTTCGCCAGCTTGAACGGCGCGAAAACCTGGCCCAGTTCGTTCAGGGCGTCCTGGGTTTTCTGGTCGGAACGGCCATACTTTTCCAGTGCCTTGTCAGCGGCGTCCAGCTTCTCTTTCAGCAGCTCGAAACGCAGGCGGGTCTCTTCCGGATCCGGACCGTTGTCGTTGTCGTCGTCGCTGGAGCTGGTGTCGTCATCATCCGAATCGTCGGAGTCGGAGTCCTCGGTGGTGGCTTCCTCCGGTGCCGCGGGTTCCTCGCCCATGAACGGCTCGGCGTCGTCCGGGTCAAGGAATCCGGTGACGATGTCGCTGATGCGGCCTTCGTTCTCAATGATGCGGTCGTAGGCCTGGATCACTGTTCCGGCGGTGCCGGGGAAGTGAGCCACGGCGGCCATGACATCCCGGATACCTTCTTCGATGCGCTTGGCAATAACGATCTCGCCTTCGCGGGTCAGCAGTTCCACGGTGCCCATTTCACGCATGTACATGCGAACGGGGTCGGTGGTGCGGCCGGCGTCGGTTTCCACAGCGGCGAGTGCGGCGGCGGCTTCGGCTGCAGCGGCTTCGTCGGCGGTGGAATCACCTTCGGTCATCAACAGGGTATCGGCGTCGGGCGTTTCCTCGCACACCTGGATACCCATGTCGTTAATCATGCGGATGATGTCTTCGACCTGATCGGGGTCGGCGATGTCTTCCGGGAGGTGGTCGTTTACCTCGGCGTAAGTCAGGTAACCTTGTTCCTTGCCTCGTGCAATGAGGTCTTTCAAACGTGATTTTTGCGAATTGCCTGACATAGACACCCTGTGAACTCGCTTTTAAAAGGAAAAAAGTTAAACAGCCATTATAGCTGTCACGTGATTGCTCTGCCACCGACTGTTTAGATTGTGGCCAATCGGTTAAGTTTCAAGTGCGGTTATCCCTGAGTACCGCCGCTCAGCTCCCGAAGCTCGTCGCGTTCCTCGGCAGAGAGGTTCGCAAAGTTCCTCAGCAGCGTTGCCAGCCTTTGCTGGCGCGAGGTTTCCTCGCTCGGACTGATCAGCTCGCGGGCCGAGGCCAGCGTGCTTTCCCGGGAGGGGATATGCTCGATGCCATCAAACAGATGGTAGAACCGGTCCCGGGCCTGTTGGTCCAGGGCCAGTGCCGCTATCAGTTTGCGGCGGTCCCGGATGCCTTTGTCCAGGATCCAGGCAGCCAGGCCCATGGCCTGGGGAAACTGCCGCGATTGCCGGGCCAGTTCGCTGACCTCGGTGGCCAGTTCCGGTGCTTCCACCAGCGCCAGGCAGAGCGTGCTGTCCTTGTTGAGTTTGACGTCCACCCGTTCTTCTGTCGGTCGTTCCCGGTACTCGCCATTCCGCCATTTGCCACGCTGCTGGGGCTGGCGGTTCTGCCATTGGTTTCGGCCTCCGCACAAGCGCAGCATTTCATGCCACATGGCATCCCGGAGAGTGCTGCGGGGCATCTTGTTCAGAAGCGGTTCAACCCGTGCTCGCAATTCTCCGCGATGCTCCGGCAACTGAAGATCGAGCCCCTCGCCCTGCCGGTCAAACAGATAGCGGGACAGGGGCGTGGCGCTCTCAATCCGCTTCTGAAAAGCCTTTGTGCCTTCCTTGCGGATCAGCGTGTCCGGATCTTCGCCCTCTGGCAGCATCAGGAACTGAAGATGTAATCCATCCGCCATCAGTTCCAGGGCATTCTCCATGGCCCGGTCGGCGGCCCGAAAGCCCGCGGTATCGCCGTCAAAGCAGAACACCACATGCCGCACCTGTTTCAGCAGTGCCTGCAGGCTGTCCTGGTTGGTGGCGGTGCCAAGAGTGGCAACGGCGTAATCGATGCCGTACTGGGCCAGGGCGATGACGTCCATGTAACCCTCCACCACCAGAAGCTTGTCCAGTTGGCGGATAGCCTGGCGGGCCTCGAACAGCCCGTAGATCTCCCGGCTCTTGTGAAAAACATCCGACTCCGGAGAGTTGATGTACTTGGCCTTGTCATCCCCCAGGGTTCTTCCGCCAAAAGCCACGGTCCGGCCCCGGGTATTGCGGATGGGAAACATCACCCGGTTGCGGAACAGGTCTCTCGGGCGCCCGTAACGGTCCGATACCGTGCCGGTCTCGATCAATGGGCCTTTCAGATCCTGGGCCGCTGCGTCGTAAAGGGCCGTCCCGGTACCGGGAGCATAGCCCAGTTGGTACCGTTCAATAATGACGTCGTCCAGCCCGCGCTGCTTCAGGTAGTCCAGGGCATAGTTGCCCGCCGGGCTGCGCAGGGCGTTGCGGTAGAACTGGTTGGCGAAATCGAGCGCATCGGTCAGGGTCCTGGCCTGCTGCATTTCCTGCCGCGCGGCGCGGTCGTAGGGCACTTCCAGCCCGGCCCGCTTGGCAAGCTCCTCCACCGCCTCGGTAAAGCCGAGACCTTCGAATTCCCGGACAAAACTGATGGCATCGCCATGGGCGCCACAACCGAAGCAATGATAGAAGCCCTTGTCCGGTCGCACGTTGAAAGATGGTGTTTTCTCATCGTGGAAGGGACAGCAGGCCTTGTAGTTGGCGCCGGCTTTCTTGAGGGTGATCCGGGACCCGATCAGTTCCGCAAGGTCAATGCGGTCCAGCAGGTCTTCAACGAAGCGTTGAGGGATCAGTCCACTCATGGAGACTCCAGGTCTGCCGGCTCGTCAGTGCCGGTACTTCAGGTGTTGGCCATAGCCAAAAATGCCGCCGAAGCCAGGCCTCGGCGGCATTTTCAATCGCTCTGTGCAGCCTGTTGCTGACAGGCAATCAGTGCTTTGCAGTCAAGCGGCGTCTGGCTGTAGCTTAGTACAGACGCTCGAACTTGCGCTGTTCCCGCTGAAGCTTCTTGAGATGACGCTTAACGGCAGCGGCTGCTTTGCGCTTGCGAACAGCGGTCGGCTTCTCGTAGTGCTCACGACGACGCACTTCAGACAGTACACCGGCCTTTTCGCAGGAGCGCTTGAAGCGACGCAGTGCTACGTCAAACGGTTCATTCTCTTTCACTTTAACAGCTGGCATTCGAAAATCACCTACCTGATAGATTCGGTTTCCATTTGCTCCGCACGGCAATGCCTGTACGGCTCGATACCTGGTCAGATTGGCTAAAACTCGACCAGTGCATAATTTAGGGCGGCAATAATAGCGCCTGGAGACTGGCAAGGTCAATGTTTGTTCGATGAAACTGCCTTCCGGTTTCGGGTTTCTGCTAAAATGCGCTCCGTTCTCATTCACGGTAACCTGATGCGGCCCCATTCTATGCTCATTCTCGGTATTGAAACCTCCTGTGACGAAACCGGCGTGGCCCTGTTTGACACTGACAGAGGCTTGCTGGCCCATGCCCTGTTCAGTCAGATCGACATGCACGCCGACTACGGCGGTGTGGTGCCGGAACTGGCATCCCGGGACCATGTCCGCAAGCTGTTGCCCCTGTGTGACCAGGTGATCGCGGAAGCCGGGTGCACCCGCAAGGATATCGATGGCATTGCCTACACCGCCGGCCCCGGGCTGGTGGGTGCGCTCATGGTGGGTGGCTCGGTGGCCCACGCCCTCGGTTTTGCCCTGGGGGTGCCGGTACTGGGTGTTCATCACATGGAAGGCCACCTGCTGGCACCGATGTTGGAGGATAACCCGCCGGCGTTTCCGTTTGTGGCGTTGCTGGTATCCGGTGGCCACACTCAATTGGTGCGGGTTGATGGTATCGGTGAGTATGAAATGCTCGGTGAATCGGTAGATGATGCCGCCGGCGAGGCTTTCGACAAGACCGCCAAGATGCTGGGCCTGGATTACCCGGGTGGCCCACGCGTTGCCGCTCTGGCCGAGAAAGGTGTGCCTGACCGTTACCGTTTCCCCCGTCCGATGACCGATCGGCCGGGCCTGGATTTCAGTTTCAGCGGGCTCAAGACCTATACCCTGAACACGGTGAACGCCGCCATTGATGCCGGGGAATTTTCAGAGCAGGTAAAGGCTGACATCGCCCTGGCGTTCGAGGCTGCGGTGGTGGATACCCTGACCATCAAATGCCGCCGCGCACTGGAGCAGACCGGCTGCAGACGGCTGGTCATCGCCGGTGGCGTCAGTGCCAACAAGCGCCTGCGGGCCGGCCTTGAGAAAATGGCCCGGAAGCTCCAGGCTCACGTATTCTACGCCCGCCCCGAGTTCTGTACTGATAACGGCGCGATGATTGCCTATGCCGGGGCCCAGCGAATGCAAGCCGGTCAGCAGGACGGTGAGCGTATCGTGGCGGTTCCCCGGTGGCCCATGAATACCCTGCCGCCCATCAACGAAGCGCGTGCCAACGGGTTGGTCGACTGAGAAAACGATCAGAAACCGGCTTCCCGCCCCTGGGCAAGCCGGATCAGGTTATTGCGGTGTCGCACCACGATCAGGATGGTCAGCAGCCCGAACAGGGGCAGGGTTTCCGGTTCGATCAGGGCACTGATCAGTGGCCCGAAGGCGATTGCCACGAGCGAGGCGAGGGCGGAAATACGCCAGCGCCACATCACACCCGCCCAGATGGCAGCCATGATCAGGGTCGTGACCGGTGCAAGTGCCAGCCCCGCGCCCAGGGCGGTTGCCACCCCTTTGCCGCCCTTGAACCGGTAGAACAACGGAATCATGTGGCCGGTCACGGCGCAAAGGGCAACCATCGCCTGCACCATCACCGAGAGCCCGGCCATGTGGGCAATCCACACCGG
>JAAZVL010000196.1 GCA_018623515.1 Marinobacter sp. | reverse complement strand
CCCTGGTCATGGTGCCCATGCTCCATAGTGGCCAGGAGGGCCTGGTGGGTGCAGTGGCGCCGGTGGGCACTTCCCTGGTGGTGGGCTCGTTCCTGTTCGGTATCGGCATGCAGCTGGGTGGCGGCTGCGGCTCGGGTACCCTGTTTACTGTGGGCGCCGGCAACATCCGCATGGTGGTCACGTTGGTGTTCTTTATTGCCGGCGCCGTGCTCGGTTCCATCCACCTGCCCTGGTGGCTGGATCAGCCCGGGTTCGATCCGGTACCGCTGGTCAATAGTTTTGGCGTCAGCGGTGCCATTCTGGTGCAGTTTGTCGGTCTGGGATTGATCGCCTGGTGGGTCAACCGCATCGAGCGCAAGGCTCATGGTTCGATCGAGCGGGATGAGTTGCTATGGAAAGGCCAGAGCCACGGTGTGCTCAGAACTTTGCTGAGCGGTCGCTGGCCCTTCACTTGGGCCATCCTGATTCTCGCGGCCGGCAATGCCCTGACCCTGGCCATCGGTGGTGCGCCCTGGAGCATTACCTTTGCCTTTAACGTCTGGGGCGCCAAGGCCCTGGAAGTGGTCGGTGTAAACATGGCCCAGTTCGAGTTCTGGACTTGGGATTACCCCGCCATGGCCCTGAAGGATTCGGTGCTGACTAACATACCTTCAGTGATGAACTTTGGTCTGCTGCTTGGCGCCATGCTGGCGGCGGGCCTGGCTAACCGTTTCAACGAGGCCAGCCGTAACCGGCCGGAAGGTCGCCAGTTCCTGGCTGCCGTGGTGGGTGGGTTGCTGCTGGGTTATGGCGCCCGGCTGGGCTTCGGCTGCAATATCGGCGCGCTGTTCTCAGGCATTGCCTCAGCCAGCCTGCATGCCTGGATCTGGTTTGCCTGCGCCTTTGCCGGCTCATTGATCGGAATCCGGCTCCGGCCGTGGTTTCGGCTGCCCAACTGATGCGGGAGGATAGGATGAACAAAGCCTACAGTCGTGCCCGCATCGTGGTCATGCTCGGGGTGATTCTGGCATTGATCATGGCGGATCATCTCGGCAGCCCGACCTTTGCGTTCAATTCCGGTCAGGGCAACGTGGAAACGGCGTTGATGCAGCGGGATGAAACCGCCTGTGCGCCCTGCGGGGCGCCTTGCCCCTCAACGCGAGACTGACCAGGGACGGTTTACCAGCGTTTCAATGTCCCGGAGGATCGCAGGCGCATCGGTGACCCGCGTCAGCCAGCCGAGAGGGATTCCGCGCTCACCACCGACTCCGTGTACGGCGGCCATTGCCGGGCCGATAATCCAGGCCCGGCCACAGGAATCGCCCCCGCAGTGAATATTCGCGCGAATCGCCTCGGTATAACTTCTGGCGTGGGTCAGGATATGGAAGATCACCGGCATGGCTTCGTGCAGGTAGCAGGTGCGGCCGAAAGTGTCGCCGGCTTGTATCGCATCCAGAGATGAACCGGACTGGGCTCTGGCCAGGCTTGCCTGGTCCGGAGCGTAGGCTTTGGCCGTTTCCAGGGCCGCCGGCATCGACTCGCCCCGGAAAAGATGGTCCAGAAGTCGCGCCGCGCACTTGGCCCAGGCCACCGCTTCGTCATTGTGATTGGTGACCCGGACAGCGGCTTCCGTAACTTCCATCAAACGATCACTTCCACAATAACTGGCGACCAGTGGCGGCAGCTTGGATACTGCGGGTAGCTGCATGTCGTCGGCGCCGCTTTCCGGCAACAGGTGCTGGTCGATGGTTTCAGCGAGATAAACGCCTGCTTCCTGAATCTCCGTCTCATGGTAGGTCAGGTCGATGGCCCTGCGAACCGGTTCCGCCAGTTCATTGCCACTCAGGCGTCGGGTGTAAGGCAGCACCTTCTGCACCAGTATCCGCTTCTGCTTGTCGATAAAGCCCCGCCACTGACCGCCGGGGCCAAAGTACGCCCGGAAGCGTCGCTGGTAATCGCGAACATCAAGTATGCCTTTGCTGGCCAGGAGGCTGCCGGTCAGTACGCCGCTGGCCGCTCCATAATGGCTTATGTCACCGGAGCGTTTGCCCTCGTGCGCAAAGTAACCGAATCCGACGGTGAAATAGTCCGCATTCGGTGTAAGGAACTCCGGAGATTCACCGCCTACTTCCAGAATGCGCGGGCTGTCATACAGCCAATGCAGACCAAGACTGGCGGCATCGGCAACCCAGCCTCCGGCCAGGGCGGCTATAACGCTAGTTTTTCTCTCACTCGGTATTGCGTTGGTCATCCAAAATCCCCGTCGGAAACGCGTTGGTCCCATATTAGACGCCGATTGGTTTTCCAATTGAGTGTAATAGTTCCGGAACTCATGTGTCTCTCACCTGACCGCCCCTTCGGACGGTGACGGGCTCCGAAAGCCCGAACCACAACTCCATGATCAGGGAGAGAGACAATGTCCACAATACATCCTCTTAGAAACGCGATTCGCACTTCGTTCGAACATCGGCGCGCCACCTGGTGGTCTGCGGCCCTGATGACGGCCATGCTGGGCACCGGCGGGCTCGCGGCTGCAGCGGGCAGCCCCTGTTCCCCGTGCAAGGGCAAGTGCAAGGCCGGGCAGTACTGCCAGGCTGGCTGCAAAGCCGGATGCAATCCGTGCGCCGCAAAAAACCCCTGTGCTACCAAAAACCCTTGCGCGGCAAAGAACCCCTGTTCCAGCACGGGCTGTAGTCCTTGTGCCACAAAGACCTGTAACCCCTGTGCGGCTTCGGGGAAGTGTGGTGCCAAACCGAATCCCTGTGCTGCCAAAAAGGTCTCCAGGCCGGCCAACTATCAGCCTTATGAGGGGAATCCCTGCAAGCTGATGGCACTGGGGGAAAAGCTGTTCAACGACACCTCCCTGAGCGGCAACGGCCTGTCCTGTGCGACTTGCCATAACGATGGTGCGGGTTACAACGCTACCTTTGCCAAGGCCTATCCGCACTCCGTAGCCATGGCCCGCGACATGTTCGGTATGGACTCGGTGCATCTGGATGAGATGGTCCAGATCTGCATGGTCCAGCCCATGGCAGCCGAGCCCCTGGACTGGAGTGGCGAGCAGCTGGCGGCACTCACCACCTATATGGGTAAGGTCCAGGAGCAGCTGGCTGCTAATCCCTGTGCCCTGAAGGGTGGTAAATGCGGTGCCTGCAACCCGTGCGCCGGTAAAAACCCCTGCGCCACGAAAAATCCGTGTGCAACCAAAAATCCCTGTGCGGCGAAGAACCCCTGTTCCGCCAGTGCCGGGAAACGGCTGGCAGATGCCACTGCCTGAGGTTGCTGAAAATGTTCATGGGCGCGACTTCCGGGAATTTTCGGAAGTCGCCCCGGCAAGGAGGTGAAAGGCTATGACTGAACTTCGTATTCCCAGGCTGGCGACCCTGACGGACGCGCAGCTGGAAATCAGTCTGGCGGCCATTGACGATATCCGGGAGTGCTACCGGGTGTTGGAGAAAGGCGGGTTGAATGTGGTTGGGGAAGTGCTCAAGGATCAGGGCCCTTTCTATGAAATGGATCATTACCCGAAAGAGGACGTTTATGACCGGGATACAGCGTCCCAGTATTACTATCACGCCCACCGGGAGGACCACGCCGAACATGGCCATTTCCATCTGTTCCTTCGTGACGCCTCTTTACCAGAGGGGGTAGAGCCAGCGATGGGGCCCACCGGCGAGGAGCGGGTGGCGCACCTGGTTGCCATCTCCATGGATGCCTGGGGCTACCCCACCGACCTGTTTGCGGTAAATCGCTGGGTGACGGACGAGAGCTGGCTGACGGCGACAACAATCACGACCGTGCTGGATCGGTTCGCCATTGACCACGCTTATCCCAGCTGGCCGGTGAACCGCTGGCTGACGGCCATGGTGCGTGGTTTCCGGCCCCAGATCGAAGCCTTATTGCACCACCGGGACGAGTTGATAGAACAACGGCGAGAGCAAAGCCTGGAACAGGTACTGGAGGATCGATCCCTGGCGATTACCGGGACCATTCCGATCGACGTCGAGAGTTGGGCGGACAGACTCGAAGCTGAACGGAAAAGACGAACCCGGGCGGCTGGTGCGGGACAGAACAGGCGCATGCAACAAATCCCGGGGGTGTGACCACCCCCGCCGGGAACATTTATTCGTCGTCCTTATCTCGGGGTCTTCGTGTCTTGAGGGCTTCGGAGACCCGCTCATCGATCCGACGCAGGAGTTCTTCGTCCGGGTGGCCGGCGGAGTGCGCCTGCAAAAGCTCGGTACTTGCGCGCAGGTTGCCGATAAAGGTTCGGCAGTCCTTGCACATCATCAGGTGCATTTTCACGGACAGATTCTGTCGGCCGCTGAGTTCGCCATCGATGTAGTCACTGGCTATTTCGGCCAGGTCCCTGCACATTAACATTCGCCCGTCTCCTGGAAGGTCTCCACCATGAGAAAGATCTTCTGTCTCGCACGGTGTAAAAGTACACGAAGGTTAGAGGCGCTGACATCCAGAATGTTACAGACATCTTCGGATTTGTGCTGGTGGGCTTCGTAGAGCATCAGGGCGGAGCGTTGGGTTTCCGGCAGAGCGGAGAGGTGTTTATCGAGACAATCGCTGAGTGCTCCGTTTTCCATCAGGCTATCGGCGGATTCGTGGAATTGTAGCTTGGGCGGCACCTCCCATCGGCCGGTGGCGTTGAAGCGTTCGGCCAGCTCCGGCTCGAGGCCTTCGGAAAAATCGGTCGCTACTTCGCGCTTGCTGGAACGTAGCTTGTTCTTGCACCGGTTGGCGACGATCCGGTGCAGCCAGGTTTTCAGGCCGGAGCGGCCTTCAAACTTGTGGATGGCGTCAATCACCGTAACCCAGCAGTCCTGGACAATCTCCTCTGCGCTCGAGTGGTCCAGGTAGAACCGGGCGACGGCCAGCATACCCGGTGAATAGTCGCGCACGGCTTGCTTGTAGGCCGTCGAGTCGCCCTGTTTGAGTGCTTCTATCAGTGAACCTTCGATGTCCGGATGCACTGCTGTGTCCATGGGTTTCCGTCCCTTGTCAGTCTGGCTTCGATCGCTGTGTCTTTATAGTGGTTCGGATTCCGGAAAAGTTCCGGTATTCTGTAGCGATTGCTCAAAAATCTTAAATCAAGGACGATGTAACATCCAGCCGGTGATCGTGTCTCAGCAATAACAACGTACTGGTTTATACATTTTTTGCAGGTATGGACATGAATCGAAGCAAGCTTTTACTCATTCTCGTTATCTCCGCGATCGTGGCTGTGTTTATTGGTCTGGACGGCCACAAGCTGCTGACCCTGGAAAACCTGCAGTCGAATCAGGCTGCGTTGACCCAATGGATTGATCAACATCTGCTGGTGGCGGTTCTCGGTTATGGGCTGATCTACGTCGTCGTGACCGCCCT
>JAAZVL010000195.1 GCA_018623515.1 Marinobacter sp. | reverse complement strand
GCCTTCTCGGCAAGCCTGAGACAACTGCGCGCCGCCGGTGCCCGGATCGAGGAAGTCGCGGTACCGGTACTGGATACGTTGCCGGAACTGCTGGAGGGCGGTGGTCTCACCGCAGCCGAGAGTTACCATGTTCACCGGGAGTGGTTACGCACCCACGGGGACCAGTACGATCCCCGGGTCAGCAGCCGCATGGAACGGGGCGCACAGCTCGGGGCGGCGGATTATCTGGAACTGCTCCGGCGCCGGCGTGAGCGCAAACAGCAGGCTGACGCCTGGCTGGCCAACTACGACGGGCTGCTTGCGCCCACCGTGCCCATTGCTCCACCGCGCTTCGAAGAGCTAGCCAGCGACGACGATTATGCCCGCCTGAACCTGCTGGTGCTGCGTAATCCCACCGTGGCCAACCTGCTGGATCTGTGTGCCATCACGCTGCCCAATCATGAGCCGGGCGCCTTGCCGTCAGGCCTGATGCTGGTCGGTCGCAATGGCGCGGACGCTGCCGTGCTCGCCATCGCGGCCGGAATCGAGGAGGCGCTCAGGCCGGCATGCTGAGTGTTCTGATCGCAAAACTGGTGGCCACAGCCCTGGTGGTCATCGGTGTTTCAGTGGCAGTGGCCAAGGCCGGGCCGAGGCTTGGGGGTATACTGGCCGGGACTCCGATCATCCTGGGGCCCGGCTATTTCTTCATGCTTCAGGAGCGTTCGGTGGAGTTCCTCCAGGCCGCGGCCCTGTCGACGCTGCACGCCCTGATCGCCACCCTGATCTTCGCCATCTGCTTTGTGGTGGCCGCCGGTCGTTTTGGTGTCTACGTCAGCCTGAGCCTGGCAACGGCGTGCTGGATACCCACCGCTCTGCTGTTTTCGCTGCTGCCGGGTGGTATCTGGGGCGGTATGCTGGTGTATGGGCTGGTGTTGTTGCTGGCGGAGGCCATACGCCGGGCCCTGAAACTGGGGCAGACTGTGGTGATTGCCCGGTCCGGGTGGTTTGATCTGCTCTTTCGGGGCTTGTTGGCCGGGATTCTGGTGAGCATAGCGACCACGGTGGCCGCGAAATCCGGACCGTTGCTGTCCGGTATGCTGGTCGGGTTCCCGGTGGGCCTGTTCACCATTGGCTGGACGCTCTACGAGCGCTACGGCCCCGAGGTGGCGAGGGCGACCGTGAGCATGGCCCAGAAAGGCATGCTCAGTCTGGTGGCCTTCGCGGTGGCGCTGGCCCTGACCGTGGGGACCCTGCCACCCATGGCCACTTTTGCCATCTCCCTGCTTGCCTCGATAATGGTGAGTCTGGGTATTTTTGTCATCAGCCAGTGGCGTTATCGCGCACTGCAGACGGGAGAGGGAAGATGAAAACTCTGTTGATCAACGCCGACATGGGCGAAAGCTTCGGCCCGTGGGTCATGGGCATGGACGAGCACGTCATGCCCCATGTCGATCTGGCCAACGTGGCCTGTGGTTTCCACGCCTCCGACCCGCACGTGATCCGGCGCACCGTGCGGCTGGCGAAAGAGCACGATGTGAAGGTGGGGGCGCATCCGTCCTACCCGGACCTGGTGGGCTTTGGCCGCCGCTCCATCGCCTGTTCCCCGGATGAAGTGGAGGACCTGGTGCTGTACCAGATTGGTGCCCTGTCCGGCATTTGCCAGGCCGAGGGCACGCGGATCCATTACGTGAAACCCCACGGGGCCCTGTATAACGACATGATCCGGGATCCGGGCCTGTTCGAGGCTGTAGTCAAGGCGGTCAAGGATTTTGATGGCAGCCTGCCACTGATGACCATGGCCTCCTGCGACACCTCCATGGCGCAGGAGATCGCCGATCGCTACGGTATCACGCTGTGGTTCGAGGCCTTCGCCGATCGCGCCTACGATGGCGAGGGCCGCCTGGTGTCCCGGCGCACGCCCGGGGCGGTCCATGAGGATCCCGAGGAGATCCTGGAACAGGCCGTGCGGATTGCCAAGGGCGAACCGCTGACTGCCATTGATGGCAGCGAGATTGTGTTGAACGCCGATACCCTGTGCGTGCATGGGGACAACAACGAGTCCATCGCCGCGATCCAGTCGATCCGCGAAGCGATCCTGGCGCTGGGGAACCGGGCATGACCGGCAACCCGGCCACTGCGCTGCCGCGCCTTGAATCCGCCGGTCTTGATGGCTGGATGGTTCGGTTGTTCGAACAGATCGACGAGGCCAATCTGCCCTGGATTACAGCCCTGGCCCGCCACTGCGAATCGGCGTTTGGGGACGTCCTGGTCGATCTGGTGCCGTCCTACACCACTCTGCTGGTGGTCTTCGATCCTGTCCGGCTGTCTCCGACCGAGGCCCGGCAAAAAATCACCGGCTTACTGGTGGAGCTCGAACCGGACGAGCATATGGGTACCGGCCAGGTTCACGAGCTGCCGACTTTCTATGACTCCAGCGTCGGGCCGGACCTGGGCCGGGTTGCCGAACACACCGGCATGACCGTGGCAGAGGTCATCGACTGCCACAGCAGCAAAACCTACCGTGTGTTCGCCCTGGGCTTTGCCCCCGGTTTTGCCTTCATGGGCCTGACCGATCCCCGTCTGGAGTGCCCCCGGCTTGATACCCCGCGCAAGAAGGTACCTGTGGGCAGCGTCGCCATTGCCGCGCGCCAGACGGCCGCCTATCCGACGGCTACCCCCGGGGGCTGGAACCTGCTCGGCCGCACCAGTGCCCGGCTGTTTGACCGGGAGCGAGAGGGTTTCAGCCTGCTGAGAGTGGGGGATGAGGTACGCTTCGTATCCGTCAGCCGTGAGGAATTCGAACGTCAGGGCGGTGACACCACGCCCATGGAGGCAGCGGGATGACAGCACAACGCAAAATGGAATCCGCGATCCGGGTCCACCGGTCCGGACCGTTGGCGCTGCTGCAGGATCTTGGCCGTTTCGGCGTCCGCCACCTGGGGGTGACCCAGGGAGGACCGGCGGATCTGTATTCCTGGGCCTGGGCCAATTACCTGGCGGGTAACCCCTGGGGCACGGCGAGCCTGGAGATCACCTTTGGCGGGCTGCAGCTGGTGTCCGAGCGGGATCTGGACATCGCCATCGCCGGCGCCGATCTCGGCGCCACCCTCGACGGGCAACCGGTGCCTTTGTGGCAACGGATCACCTGGAAAGAGGGGCAGAAACTTGCCTTTGCCTCGCCCGTGAGCGGACTGCGGGCCTACCTCTCGGTTCGGGGTGGCTTTGCCGCCGAACCGGTGCTGGGCAGCGTTGCCACGGTTGGCCGCGAGCAGCTGGGCGGCTTCGACGGCTGGGGCAGCAAGCTGGCGGACGGCGACCGGCTGGCGATTTATTCCCCCGATGGCAAGCCGGCAGAAGGGATGACCGAGGCGCCGGATGATGCCCGGAAAGATTTCCGGGAGTCGCCAGTTCTGGAGTTGCTACCCGGCGCCCAGATCGGGGAGTTCACCGGCCGCAGTCTTTATGATGCTTTCAATACCTGGTGGCGGGTGGACGACCGGGCGGACCGGATGGGCGTACGCCTGCTGGGCCCGAAGCTGCAGTGCCGCATCAGGTCTCTCATCTCCGAGGGCATCAGCCTCGGCGGCGTCCAGGTACCGCCGGATGGCCAGCCCATTGCATTGCTCAATGACCGCCAGACCATCGGCGGCTACCCGCGGCTCGGGGCCCTGTCTCCCTTGTCGGCATCTCGGCTGGCCCAGTGCCTGCCCGGGCAGGAGGTTCGGCTGGTGGCCCGGGGCAGTGGGCCGGTACTGGAGAATTATCGGACGTTTCTGGCGGGGTTCCGGTCCTGAGCAAAGCCGCGGCCGTTTGTCAGCGGTTAATTGTGGCAATTACCTAGTGCCGCATTTTCTTGGATTGAACATCCCTTAACGTATTGAATAAAAAAGCGGAAAACTTATAGAAATTTCTTTTTTCATAGAATTTTGCAATGTTTTTTCAGGAAGTTACGTTAGCCATATGGTCCGATAGAAGTTTGCTTCGTATGATTGCCGGCCAATTTATACACAGCTGTTAATGCCCTCGAGTCGCCCATGAACGTCTTACCACTGATTGTTTCCTTCCTTGCCATCTTTCTCCCTGCTATTGCCCAGGCGGCCCCTGAACTGGTGGTCAAGAGCGGTACCAAAGTTCTGGTGCTGGACAGAGAGGAAATGGAGGCTTTTCCGCAGACCACGGTCATTACTTCCAGTCCCTACTATGACGGTGCCAAGGAATTTACCGGACCGACCCTCAAGCGGGTGCTCGATGCCTTTGGCCTTTCCGATCAGACCCGGATTACCTTCCAGGCCCTGAATGATTACCGGGTACATGGCACCCTGGCCGAAGTCCTGGCGCTCGATGCGATTGTCGCTACCCGGATGGAAGGCAGGACCATGTCGATTCGCAATCGGGGTCCTTTCTGGATCATGTTGCCTTTGTCTGATCGCCCGGAACTCGATCACGGCGACTACCACCAGTACATGGTCTGGCAACTTGACCGAATTGAGCTGAAGTAAATTGAAGACGGATTCGATACTGACGCGGTTATTCTCGCGTACCACCATCATTTTCCTGTTCGTCACGGTACTGTGTCTGGTGTCTGCGAGCTTCTATACCTATCTGGAGGACCGCAAGCTCGAATCGGTCTCTCTCAGTGCCATGCGGATGGCTTCGTGGAACCTTGCCCAGCTTGGCAACGAAGCCAGTGCCTTTGACCGGGAGCTGGCGTTGATGGCTGCGGGAGTGGGTGATCCAGAGGAGCTCATGCTGCGCTATGACGTGCTCTGGAGCCGTTACGACTACCTGCTTACCGGTAGGGAGTCCCTGCCCACTCGGCGACATCAGGACAACAAGCAGCGTCTGACCCGGCTGTTCACCGACCTGAAAGCGTTGGAACCCTCCCTGTTGGCCCGACTCGAGGGCCCTGACGTCAACTGGGCCGGCGTGATGACAGAATGGGCACGCCAGAAGGCGGGTATACAGCAACTGGTTATCGACAATTTCGTGGGGGATGAAACCGGCCAGCTCATGGTGGGTGTGGAGGCCTCCCGGGACCGGCTGGCCAACCTCCGGCTGCTGACACTGGCAGTGCTGGTTGCCGTATTCCTGTACCTGGCATTTGCTTTCCTGTACCTGCGCAAACAATCCCGGACCGATCCCGTCACCGGCCTGCCCAATAGCAACTATCTGGCGTCAATACGTGGCGTCGATCCGGCCAGGATGATCGTTATATGCGAAATCCGGCAGTTTCAGGTGGTGCTGAGCGAATACGGAAACGAGGCGGCGATAGAGCTGGCCCGGCTGTTCTCCGGCAAGCTCAAGGCACATCTGGGGACAGAGGATGAGGTAATCCAGCTGGGCCTGAGCGAATACGTCCTTCTTCTTGCTCCGGGACAGCATGAGACCATTGAAGAGAGGATTGAAGAG
>JAAZVL010000048.1 GCA_018623515.1 Marinobacter sp. | reverse complement strand
CACATGGTTGCATTCCGGTGACGGTGTAAAGAAGAGTGACGATGTGTAGCCCCGCGAGCCTTGTCAATTATAAGTATTTGAAAAATAAAACAAAATAAACTGATCAAAAAATGATCAATTTGTAGGCTGGCGCAGTTATCAAGGGGTCTGAAAGTTTGCCCCGTGATTTTCAACAGGGTTATCCACAGATTCCGTGGAAAAGCTCACGAGGTGTCACGAAGACAAGCAGTTACAGACGATTGTTCAGGCAGACAGGATGCTGTGGAAAACTTCCGGTATACTCCCGCCCACTGACATTCAGGGAGTTATCTGATGTACGGCGTTATCCGCAACCTTTTGTTCCGCTTTCCACCCGAACAGGCCCACAATATGGCGCTTGGCAGCCTCGATGTCGCCCAGAAACTGGGGTTGTTGAGTGCTTTTTCACCAAAAATAGATGCATTGCCAGTCAATGTTATGGGGCTGGATTTCCCCAATCCGGTTGGCCTGGCGGCGGGCCTGGACAAAAATGCCGATCATCTGGATGCCCTTGGTGCGCTGGGCTTCGGATTTATCGAGGTCGGTACGGTCACCCCCAGGGCTCAACCGGGCAACCCGAAGCCGCGCATGTTCCGCCTGCCTGAGCATCAGGCCATCATCAACCGGATGGGCTTCAACAATGAGGGCCTGGAGCACTTGATTGACCGGGTGGATCACCGGCATTACCGGGGCATTCTCGGCATCAATGTGGGAAAGAACAAGGACACTCCGAACGAAGAGTCCGAGTCCGACTATCGCAAGGGGATCGCGGCCGTGTACTCCCGGGCCGATTACATCACGGTCAATGTGTCTTCGCCCAATACCCCCGGTCTTCGGGACCTGCAGTTCGGTGACTCCCTGAAAGGCCTGCTGGAGGCCATCAAGAACGAACAGCGCCGGTGTGAGCAGGAGACCGGCAAGTACGTCCCGATTGCAGTAAAGATCGCCCCGGATATGGATGACACCGGCATCCGGTTTGTTGCCAACGCCCTGCTGGACACCGGGCTGGACGGCGTGATTGCCACCAACACCACCATCAGCCGCGATGCCGTGGCCGGCCACCGTCACGCGGACGAGGCCGGGGGGCTCAGTGGCGCTCCGGTCCGTGAGGCGTCCCTGAGGGTTATCCAGGGGCTGTACGCGGAGCTGGGAGACCGGTTGCCGATTATCGGTGTGGGCGGCATTACCGACGGCGCGAGTGCCGCCGAGAAGGTCCGGGCTGGCGCGAAACTGGTGCAGATCTACACGGGCTTCATTTACCGGGGGCCGGCGTTGATAAAAGAGGCGGTGGAAGCTATCCGGCGGGAAAGGTCAAAGGGCTGAAAAAAGATGGGCCCGCTTAGCGGGCCCGTGCGGGGAATAAACCCCGTTGCGCTTCTTCGCATGGTACGGGGCGGGAGGCCCCGTTTCGGTTGCTCTTGGTACTGCGTCAAATTGTGTAGAAAAAGATCAGATCAAGATTCGGGGTTGCTGGTGAATGTCCGTCACGCTGATGTGACATTGGCAAGTTTGTGAATACCGGAGACGCCGGTCATGCCCTCCCAGTTATCTGTGCGACCTTCGCGCCACCCGTTCAACCATTCCTGGCGGACTTCTGGTTGTTCAATCGGGCAGCTGTCTTTCGGTTTTCCGGACACTCCGGCTAGATAACCCCTTTTATATGCACGGGCGTACATGTCTCTTTTCTGTCTTTTCATGCCGTTCCTCACTGATGGATTAACAGAACAAGCGTGTACACATCTGCAGTGGCCTCGGCGAACCGGGTTTCCCTCCGGGATAACCCCCTATTGCCAGTAATGACCAGAGCAGTCAGGATCCTGTTAACGGAGGCTTTTCAGACCTCCGGAACGACGCGTCAGTTACAAGGTAGAACGAACCTCGAGCGCGTGTACACTAATTATTTCATCTATGTGACCGTTTGCTTATAGTTTTATGAACTAAAAAACGTGGTGAACTTGGAATTACCGCGAAAAACGGAAACTTACCCGGATTGTCTTTTTGCCCAGGAGCTCGCTTTGTCTAAATGTGTCTTTTTCGTAACCTGCCCGAAAGGTGTTGAGTACCTGCTCGGCGATGAGCTCCGTACGTTCGGGCTGGAGACGGTTCGCAATGCGCCGGCCGGGGTATGGGTTGAAGGGGAGCTGGAAGCGGGATACCGGGCCTGCCTCTGGTCCCGCCTGGCCAACCGGGTGATCCTCAATATCGCCGAAGTGGATGCCGGGAACGGTGACGCCATGTACGAGGGCGTGCTCGGTGTTGACTGGACCAGCCACATCCCTGAAAAAGGCAGCTTCCGGGTAACTTTCCTCGGCCAGAATCAGGCCATCCGTAATACCCAGTTTGGCGCCCAGAGGGTCAAGGACGGCATTGTCGATGGCTTTCGCGCCAAGGGCGCGGCACGGCCGGCGGTGGATGCCAAAAACCCGGATGTCACAATTTCTGCCCGCCTCAATCGCAACCGGCTTTCCATCGGCGTGAATCTGAGCGGTCATAGCCTGCATATGCGCGGCTACCGGACCGACAAGGGAATCGCACCCCTGAAGGAAAACCTGGCAGCAGCCCTGCTGATGCGTTCAGGTTGGCCGGAAATTGCGGAGCAGGGCGGCGATTTTGTGGATCCCATGTGTGGCTCCGGGACGCTCCTGATCGAGGCGGCGATGATGGCTCTGGACATCGCTCCCGGTCGCCGACAGGAACGGTTCGGATTCGAGAAGTGGCCGGGTCACGACCCGGAGGTCTGGCTCGCGCTCCGGCAGGAAGCGGAGCGCCGGGCCCATGAGGGCAAGCAGGGCAGGATTCCCCGGTTTGCCGGGTTTGATCAGGACTCCCGGGTGATCGCCACGGCCTGGAAGAACATCCAGCGCGCCGGCCTGGAGGGCGTGGTGCACGCAGAAACCCGCCCGGTGCAGGAATTCAGCCTGGAGGGGCAGTGGTCAGAGCGTGGGCTGGTGCTGACCAACCCGCCCTATGGAGAGCGCCTGAGCGAGCGTAAGGAGCTGGCGGCTCTCTACCAGGCACTCGGTGAGGCGTTGAAACAGGCGGTACCAGGCTGGCGCCTGGGCGTGTTCACCGGCGCGCCGGAGTTTGGCAAATCTATCGGCTTGCGCAGTTTCAAGCAATACAAGCTGTTTAACGGCAAATTGCCAGCACAGCTGCTTTTGTTCGAGGTGGCCGAGGAGAACATCATGACCCCGCGGGAACCGGATGTTCCCGGCGAAATCCGTCCGCGTATCGCCAATGAAGAGCGCGCGGCCATGTTGCGCAACCGCCTGAAGAAAAACCTGAAGACGATCGGCCAGTGGGCCCGGAAACAGGGCATCGGTTGCTACCGGTTGTACGATGCAGATATGCCGGAGTATGCCCTGGCTATCGATATCTATGAGGGCCGGGTGCATGTGCAGGAATACGCTGCACCCAAGTCCGTGGACGAGCGTGCAGCGCGGGAGCGGCTGGCCGAAGCTCTGGCGGTGATTCCGGACGTGCTCGGGATCGAGCGCTCGGACCTGGTGTGCAAGCAGCGCCAGCGCCAGGCCGGAACGCAGCAGTATGAAAAGCAGGCGGCCAGTGGCGAGTTCTTTACCGTGCACGAGCACGGCTGTCTGTTGAAGGTGAATCTGAAGGACTATCTGGATACCGGGCTGTTTTTGGATCATCGTCCGGTGCGGCACTGGATTCAGCAGAACGCCCGGGGCAAACGCTTCCTCAACCTGTTCTGTTATACCGGCGCAGTGTCGGTGCATGCCGTGGTGGGTGGCGCCAGCCGCTCCCTGAGCCTGGATATGTCGAAGACCTACGTGAACTGGGCCCGGGAAAACCTGGCGCTGAATGATGCCGATCCGAAAAAACACGTGGTGGAGCAGGCCGACTGCCTGGCCTGGCTGGCGGAGAAACCGGCGGCTGACCAGCGCTTTGACCTGATTTTCATGGATCCGCCGACGTTCTCCAACTCTGCCCGCATGGCCGGAGTGCTGGATATCCAGCGGGATCATGCCACCCTGATCCGTCAGGCGATGGCGCGGCTGACCTCGGACGGCTTGCTGATCTTTTCCAACAATTTCAGAAGGTTCCGGCTTGATGAGGCGCTGGAAGAGGAGTTTGCGGTGGAGGAAGTCTCACGCAGCACCCTGGACAAGGATTTCCAGCGTAACCCCCGGATTCACCGTTGCTGGCACATCCGGCATAAGGTCTAGAATTCGTACCTTAAGCCACCTGAGAACTGGAAGCTGTTCACTTCACTGCCGGTGTCTTCGAACAGCTTTCCACCCTCGAACACCAGGAAGGTGTCTTCCATGACCTCGAAATCCAGGCCGGCCAACCAGCTGGTGCTGAACCCGCTGTCCGGGAATTCCTCACCAAAATTCCGATAGAAAACGTTACGGTCGGCGTCCGGGTTCTCCAGGGTGGCTTCACCGTGGATGTAGGAAAAGCCGAACTGGCCGTAGATGTTGGCGTATTCGCCAAGCGGGTAGTGCATGCCGATGTACCAGCTTGCGAAATAATCCACCGCCAGGGTGAAGTCGCTGTCCGGGACCTCGGCATCCTTGTAGCCGCCCCCAGCCCTTAACTCTGCATGGAACAGATCAGTGATGTGACCGCCCACCACCAGCGTGGCCGCGCTGCCCCAGGCCCGCTCGGCGGCCGGGCCGATGGTGCGGTGGTTGATCGCCGTGGCCAGCAGGCCGATGTAGTGTTTGTCGGCTCGCGGGGTGGTTTCCTGGGCAAGTGCCAGGGGGCTGGTCAGTAAGGTGCAGAGGCAGAGCGGTGCCAGGGCGGATCGAAGGGCAGTGGGTACAACCGTTTTCATTATTATCGGGCTTCCTGACGGGTGAGCGGTTGGCCCGATTCTGCCTTGTGTAACGGTTTGTTACGTCGACCCGTGTCACAGTTCCCTGCGTCTGGGCTTGGAGAGGTAGATCTAAAAAGGGGTCAGAAGAAGGCTTTCTTCAGACCCCGACTTCGGCTTCAGCTCCGGAGTCAGGTGTAACTCCGGGGTCAGATGAAAGCCTTCATCTGACCCCATCTTCACGACCCCATCTCCCGAGCCTCAGTCCTCGTCCAGATACCCCTCTTCCCGCGCCAGCAGCAACAACGCATACACCCCGTTCTCCGGCAACTGCGGCTCCAGCCCTTCTTCGATCATCAGCTGATGCCGACGATCCTCCAGGCTTTCCACATCCAGACCGGTAATCAGGTCACTGATCAGCGCGATCTCGAAAGGTGGCTCGTGGCCCACGGCACTGAAGATCATATCCACCAGCATCTCGTCCGGATCCAGGCCGTCTACGTACACGGTCTGGTCAGGCAGGTCCTCGTGCAGCTCCCGGACGAGCTCGATGAGCGGCACGCCCTGTTCCATCAGGAACTGGAGATCCAGGTCACCGGGCTCTTCATCTCCGGGCAACCAGCTTTCATCGGGAGCGATCACCACAGTCTTCATCTGGCCGTCGGCAAGGGACCAGGCAATGGCATTGGGAAACAGGGCACTGTCGGTCTGGCAGTATTCGATGTCGAGAAATCTGGGTAGGGACAAGGTCGTCTCCGCTCCACCATTCGGGTGGATATAAGGAATGTCACTATGGCCTGTAGGAGCTGTTATCGCTTCATGCCATACTGTTAAAACGCAATTATCAATCAATCAGGGACATCATGGAACACGTTGAATTTAACAAAGATTTGATTGAATTTCTGAACAGCTCGCCGACCCCCTGGCATGCCGTTTCGACGATGAAAAGCCGGCTTGATGCGGCCGGATTCGAGCAGCTGGATGAGCGCGATGACTGGTCACTGGAGCGCAATCGGGGATATTACGTCATCCGCAACGGCTCCTCCATCGTGGCCTTCCGAACCGGAAACAAAGACGTTTCCACCAGCGGTATACGCATGGTAGGAGCGCACACGGACAGCCCGTGCCTGAAGGTCAAGCCGAACCCGGAACTGCGCCGCAAGGGCTATTTCCAGCTCGGTGTCGAAGTCTACGGCGGCGTGTTGCTGAACCCGTGGTTCGACCGGGATCTGTCCCTGGCCGGTCGCGTCACGCTGCTGAACGAAGCGGGCGAGGTGCAGGATGTGCTGGTGGATTTCCGTAAACCGGTTGCCTTCATTCCCAGCCTCGCGATCCATCTGGATCGGGAGGCCAACAGCAACCGTTCGATCAATGCCCAGACCGATCTTCCTCCCGTGCTCATGCAGGTGCCGGAGGACGACACCTCCAGCTTTTCGGATCTGCTGAGCCAGCAGGTGGCTGCGGAAAGCGGCATCAAGGCCCGCAAGGTGCTGGGGTATGAACTCAGCTTCTACGATGCCCAGAACGCCGGGTTCGTGGGGCTGCGTAACGAGTTCATGGCCTCTGCGCGAATGGACAACCTGTTGAGCTGCTACATCGGCCTGCAGTCCCTGATCCACACGTCCGGTGACGAGGCCGCGCTTCTGGTCTGCAACGATCACGAGGAAGTCGGCAGCATGTCCGCGGAAGGCGCCCAGGGGCCGTTCCTGACCGCGGTCCTGGACCGCTGGTGCGGAGCCGGCAAGGCCCGGGCCATTGCCCATTCCATGATGATCTCCGCGGACAATGCCCACGGGGTGCATCCGAACTACCTGGACAAGCACGACGAGAATCACGGGCCGATCCTGAACCAGGGGCCGGTGATCAAGGTCAATCACAACCAGCGCTATGCGACCAACAGCCGGTCCGCGGCGCTGTACCGCCATATCAGCGATGAACTGGGCCTGCCACACCAGACCTTCGTGGTGCGCAGCGATATGGGCTGTGGCAGCACCATCGGACCGCTGACCGCGGGAAACCTGGGCGTGACAACGTTGGATATCGGGGTGCCCCAGTTCGGCATGCACTCGATCCGTGAGCTGATCGGGTCGGAGGACGGTTTTACTCTGTTCCGCGTATTGGCGGAGTTCATGCAGCGGGAAAAAGTATTCTAGGATAGAAATAAGAAAGGCCGCTGATCGGAAATCAGCGGCCTTTCGGAATAAGTGGCTCCCCGAGCTGGGCTCGAACCAGCGACAAACGGATTAACAGTCCGTTGCTCTACCAACTGAGCTATCGGGGAACATCGTCGGAGTGGCGCGCATATTAAGCGCTTTGATTTGAGTCGTCAACCCCCTGAATTGAAAGGTTAAAAATTGTACGGAAGCAAGACCTTACGGTACCGCCCGCCGGTTTGGCTGAGGAACGGCCACGTGCAATCGGTGTGGCCAACCCTGTTCCGGTCCGTGCCGATGCAGGAGCCGACCCGGGAAGTATTGCCCACCCTGGATGAAGACGAGTTGCAGCTTGACTGGTATCGCCAGGGCAGCGATCGCCTCGCGGTCATTTCCCATGGCCTCGAAGGGCACAGCCGCAGACCCTACGTGCTTGGCCTGGCCAGGGCCTTGCTGGCCGAGGGTTGGGATGTGCTGGCCTGGAACTATCGGTCCTGTGGCGGCGTGATGAACCTCCAGCCCCGTTTCTATCACAGTGGTGCCACCGAGGATCTGACCCACGTGGTCAATCACGCCCTTGCCGGCGATTACAAATCCCTGTTCCTGTCAGGCTTCAGCATGGGGGGCAACCTGACGCTGCTGTACCTGGGCCAGCAGGGTGAGATGGTGGACAGCCGGATCTGCGGCGCTGTGACCTATTCCGTGCCCTGCGACCTGGCCGGCAGCGCGGAGGTGCTCGCACTTCCCAGCCGTCGGATCTATATGCAGCGGTTCTTGAAGGACCTGTACGTAAAAATGCAGGAAAAATCGAGAAAGTTTCCCGATCTTATTGATACAAAAGGATTCGAGTCGATCCGGAATTTCCGGGAATTTGATGATCGCTATACCGCACCCCTGCACGGATTCCGGGATGCCGAGGATTATTGGGCCCAGTGTTCGGCCTTGCCACGTCTTCGGGATATCCGGGTACCGGCCTTGATGATCAACGCCACCGATGACCCGTTCCTGTCTGCAAAATGCTTCCCCGAGTCACGAAAGCTGTTGGGAGAATATGTGCGCCTTGAAGCACCCAGATGGGGCGGGCACGTGGGCTTTGTCGAGCACGCCCGGGACGGATTCTACTGGTCGGAACGCCGGGCCCTGGGGTTCCTCAGCCACCTGTCATGAACCGGTAGCGGCCGTGCGCGGCTCCTCCAGCATGGGTTCGAGTACCGGCCACACTTTGTCCAGAAGTTTCGGCTGTGCCTGTTCGGTCGGGTGAATGCCGTCCTCCTGCATCATGTTCTCGTGGTTGTAGATGCCATCCAGAAAGAAGGGAACCAGTTCCGTGTTATACCGGTCCGAGAGAGTCGGATACAGCTCCGCAAACATCTGCGTGTAACGGGGCCCGTAGTTGGGCGGCATCTGCATGCCCACCAGCAGCGCCAGGGCGCCGGATTGCTGGGTGTCCTCGATCATGGATGCCAGGTTGGACTCGATCACGTTGGGCGGGAAACCCCGCAGTCCGTCATTGCCACCCAGCTCGATGATCACGACGTCCGGGTCGTGTTTTTCGATCAGCTCCGGCAAGCGCCGTGCGCCGCCATCGGTGGTTTCCCCGCTGATACTGGCATTGACCACTTGCCAGTGGCTTAGGCCATTCTGCTCCAGGCGCTGGCGCAGGAGCTGGACCCAGGCTGTTTCGGAGGGCACGCCATAGGCGGCACTGAGGCTGTCGCCCATGATCAGGATGGTGTTCTGGCTGGCCAGTGCCGGAGCGGCCAGGGTGGTGAGCAGTACCAGCAGAATTGATCTGGCGTACAGCGATAGCGTATCCATAGACAGTTCGTTTACCTTGATAAAAACGTTTCAAACCATTGAGCCGGGAGTGCCCGTGAATCAGATGACCAAGCCGACACCCGAAAGCCAGCCACCGATGTTGAGAGCTAAAGGCCTCACTCATCGGGTCCGCCTGGAAACCGATACGTTGACGATCTTGCAAGGGGTCAACCTGGAAATCAATCGTGGAGAATCAGTAGCCATCGTCGGCCGGTCCGGCTCCGGCAAAACAACCCTGCTGGGCCTGCTTGCGGGGCTGGATACACCAACCGAGGGTTCGGTGGAACTCGACGGCGCAACCATCAGCCAGCTGAGCGAAGATCAAAGGGCCCAATTGCGAGCCAGCCGGGTCGGCTTCGTGTTCCAGTCGTTTCAACTGCTCCCGGCGCTGACCGCCCTGGAGAACGTCATGCTGCCACTTGAGCTGGCGGGGATCGAAGAGCCGGAGAAACGCGCCCGGGAACTGCTCGAACGGGTCGGTCTCGGGGAACGTTTGACTCATACGCCACGGCAGCTGTCCGGCGGTGAGCAGCAGCGGGTAGCGATCGCCCGGGCCTTTGCGTCCGAGCCTGTGGTGCTGTTTGCGGACGAGCCTACCGGCAATCTGGATAACCGCACCGGCCAGGCGGTATCCGACCTGCTGATGGCACTCAATCGGGAGCAGGGCACCACCCTGGTGATGGTCACCCACGATGAGCACCTGGCGGCCCGGTGTGCGCGCCAGTTCCATATCGAAGCAGGACAACTGACCGAGCCCGAGGCGCTCGGGGAGCCGGTATCCTGATGGCGGCCGAACAGAAACTCATGTCGGTGCGCCGGGACTGGCGCGAACGGGACGTACGGGTCGTACTGGCGGCTCTGGTGATTGCTGTTGCCACGGTGGCTACCATCGCTTTGTTTGCCAGTCAGTTGCAGCGGACTCTGGTCACTTCCGCCAGTTCTTTCCTGGCGGCGGATCGTCAGCTCGAGGCTGAAAATGGTCGGCCGATCCCCGATGCCTGGTTGCAGGAGGCTACGGCCCGGGGGCTTGAAACCGGTCAGATGGTGGAATTCTCCACCATGGTGTTCGGAGGCGGCGGCTTCCAGCTGGTGTCCGTCAAGGCCGTTAGTAACGAATACCCACTCCGGGGCGAAATTGAGATCCAGTCCGGCCCGGACAGCCCCCGGGAGTTGGTCAAGGCCGGCCCGCAACCCGGAGAGGTCTGGATCAATCCGCGTTTGCTGCGGCTTCTGGAACTTGAAATCGGCGATTCGCTGGAAGTTGGCAACTTGCAGCTGACGGTCTCCGGCCTGCTGATCCGTGAGCCGGACGGCGGTTTCCGCCTGTCTGCGCTGGCGCCGCGGGTGATGATGCACAAGGACGATGTGCCCGCCACCGGCGTGGTGCAGGAAGGCAGCCGGGTGGAATACGTGTATCTGTTTGCCGGTGAGGAATCCGCTCTGGAAGGTTACTACGAGTGGTTGCGACCGCAGCTGGAGCCGAGCCACGAATGGGAAGGTGTGCGGGACGGCGAGACCTTCTCCCGATCCCTGCAGAGAGCCGAACGCTTCCTCCTGCTGGGCGGCAGTCTGGCTGTCTTGCTGGCTGCCGTCGCGGTAGCCGTGGCCAGCCGGCAATACGCCTTGTCCCAGCGCGACACAGTGGCGCTGCTGAAAACGCTGGGCCTCAACGGCGCCGGCATCGGTCGGCTGTACCTGCGACGCCTGCTCCTGTGGGGCATTACCGGCGTCGTCGGGGGCCTGGTGGTGGCGATTCCACTTTTCTGGCTGCTGGCCTCCATGCTCAGTGATGTACTGGAACGCCCGGTGGATATCTACCTGGATCCGGCCGCCCTCACGCCAGCGCTCCTGACCGCGCTGGTGTCCCTGTTCGCATTCGCCTATCCGCCGATCCGGCGTCTGCGCAACGTGCCGGCCATGCGGGTGCTGCGCAGTCAGCCCGGAGAGAGTGGCCGGGAGGCCTGGCCGGATATGCTGGTGGCCATCGTTGCCATTTTTGGCCTGGTCTGGCTTTATGCCGGTGAGCTGGCCCTGGTGGTGTCCCTCCTGGGCGGCCTGGTACTGCTGCTTCTCGCTCTTGGGCTGCTTGGATGGGGGCTGGTGACGGTCCTGCGCCGGGTTCGCGGTGGCGGTAACGCCTGGCGTCTCGCCCTGGTAGGGCTGTACCGGCACCGCAATGCCAGCCTTTCCCAGATTGCAGTCTTTGCCATGACGCTGATGCTGGCGGCCACCCTGGTACTGGTTCGCACCTCGCTACTGAATGACTGGCAGGCCCAGCTTCCGGACGATGCGCCCAACCATTTTCTGATCAACATCGCGCCGGAAACCGTCGATGAGGTTGCCGGATTCTGGGACGAACAGGGCCAGCCACTGGAAGAGCTTTACCCCATGGTCCGGGGACGACTCACCGAACTTAACGGTCAGCCGGTCAAGGAGGCGGTGAGCAAGGACGAGCGCATTGGGGCCCTCAACCGCGAACTCAACCTGACCTGGATGGAGTCCCTGCCGGAAGACAACGAGATTATCGAAGGCCAGTGGTTTGCCGATGGCGAGCAGAACGGTGTCTCGGTCGAGGCGGAACTGGCCGGGCGGCTGGGTCTGCAACTGGGCGACGAGCTGACCTTTACCATCGGATCGGAGAAGGTGACCGAAGTAGTGACCAGCATCCGAACCGTCCAGTGGGACAGCATGAAACCGAACTTCTACATGGCGTTCCCGCCGGGCGGGGGCCTGGAAGGTTTGCCCGCGACCTGGATTACCAGCTTCTACCTGCCGCCGGAGAAGAAGACCGCGCTGAATGCTTTCTCGCGCCAGTTCCCGACCGTATCGGTGCTGGAGATCGACCATATCATCAGCCGGATACAGGAGATCGTGCAGCAGGTAACCCGGGCCATAGAGGCTATTCTCGCGTTGATTCTGGCCGCGGCGCTGGTAGTGATGGCGGCTGTGGTGAGTGCCACGCTGCGAGACCGTCAACGGGAAGGCGCGTTGCTCCGGACCCTGGGCGGACGCCAGTCCCTGCTGGTACGCAGCACCATGCTGGAATTTGCGGTGTTGGGAGGCTTTGCCGGCCTGCTGGGTGTGGTAGCGGCGGAAGCTGCGGTATACGCCCTGCAGTTCCGCATGTTCGAGGGCACCTTCAACTGGCACTGGCAGGTGATCATCCCGATCCCGTTGATCAGTGCGGTTGTGCTTTCACTGTTCGGACGCTGGCAACTGAGGCCCGTGCTGAGTGTTTCACCGATGCTGCTTTTGCGCCGGCTCGAGTGAGCCGGGTCAGCGGTAATTTGCGAGGATGGCGTCCAGTTCGCCATTCTCGCGAATCCTGGCCAGTTCGCGATTGAATTCGTCGGCAAAGCCCTGCCAGTCCTTGCGTAACATGATCCTGAACCCGAAGGTGCTGATGCTTTTCGCGGAAGTGCGGAAGTTGTCCCGCAGGCCCTCGTTTCTCAGGAACCATTTGCCCACCAGGCGATCTGCGACGGCGGCGTCAAACCGGTTTCCGTGCAACACATACAGGAACATGTCCCGATCCCGGGCCACGTCAAAGCGCTGAATCTTGCCGGATTCGAAATGCGGCTCCAGCGCCGGGTAGATATAGCCCAGATGGGTCACGATGGTCCTGGAGAACATGTCCTCAGGTGTTCGGTACGCCAGTTCCGAATCCTTCGGAATGAAAAACACTTCCTCGATGTCCACCACCGGATTGGTAAACAGGAATTTTTCGGGCTCATCCGTCCATTCCCGTGCCCGCGGTGTCGCATCGATGTAACCCTCAAGGAGCATCTGATCGACCCGCTTTCGGGGCACCTTCTCCGCGATCAGTTCATACCCGAGCCGATCTGCGATCAGAGACATGACATCCCACATAATGCCCGAAGGCGTCCGGCCCTTAACGATAAGGTAGGGCGGATAACCATTTGGTGAAACGTTGAAGCGTAATGTTTCTTTTTCGGAGGCTGCGCTGGCGTTCGTCGGGAGAGCCAGGGCTACTGATAGAAGACACAGGGAGGCCAGGGCCAGAAGGGAGGGCTTTCGGTCTTTCATTTTCGGACTCTGATGGCGTTGTGAACGTTTTTCAGGGTAATCCGGCTACCTCCCTGCCAGCTTGCCGTGCAATTGTTACCATATTGACGGCTGATTTCAATTATTTCGGTTCTTTCTTTTGCCGTGGATCAAACGGGCCCGAAGGCCCGTTGCTCAGGCCCAGGCCCGGCGCAGCACCGCCCGTGCATCCTCCAGAGTGACTTCCTTCGGGTTGAACATGATCGAGCCATCATCCAGGGCCATCTCGGCAATATGGTCCAGCTGGCTCTCCTGCACTTTGCCGGTTTCCTTCAGGGTCCGGGGCAGCTGACAGCGCTTGTAGAGCTGGTCCCGTAGCTTGCGGATGGCGGAAATGGTGGCTTCGGCACGGCGGGCCGCAGGGGTTGCGGAGTAGACTTCCGGCCCTTCGAGGTACAGCAGCAGCTCCCCCAGGGGTTCCCGGATCGATTCCAGGTTGTACTCCAGCACGTAGGGCAGGTAGAGGCTCATGCACAGACCATGGGGCAGGTGGCAGATTGCCCCGGTGGCGTGGCCCAGGGAATGCACCAGCCCGACCATGGAGTTGGAGAAAGCAATGCCGGCCATGGTCGAGGCCTGGGCCAGTTCGAGTCGGCCCTCGGCATCCTTGGGATTGTCCATCACGTTCAGGAGCGACCCGCTGATCTTCTTGATGGCGGCTGTGGCATAGGCGTCACTCAGGGGATTTTTCGCCATGCAGGTGAACGCCTCGGTGGCGTGGGTCATCGCATCCATGGCGGTTGCCGCGGTAATGTGTGGCGGCAGTGTCAGGGTCATCCGCGGGTCGATGATGGCGGCATTGGGCAGCAGGAACGATGAGGTGAAGGGCAGCTTCACGCCCTTTTTCTCGTCGGTAATGACCGCCACAGCAGTGACTTCGGAGCCCGTGCCGGCCGTAGTCGGGACCACAAAGAACGGTTTGAGGGGATGCTTGAGGATGCCGGCACCGCTGTATTTGGCGATGTCGTCGCCGCCTTCGGACACCAGGATGTTTACTGCCTTGCCGGTATCGATGGCGGAACCGCCACCCACCGCAATGATGGCGTCGCATTTTTCCTGACGGTACACACCGGCAATATCACGCACCACCGAGGTGGAGGAGTCCGGTGGCACGTCGTCATAGATGCTGACAATTTCCAGCCCGCTCTCTTCGCAGGCGGCAATGACCGGGTCAAGCAGACCGGCTGCGCGAACGCCCTTGTCGGTGACGATCATGGGTCGTTTGGCCGCCAGACCGGTCAGTTCATAGGGAATATGCTCCAGGGCAGCCTTGCCGGCAATGACTTTGACCGGGCAGAAGAACTCGTAATATTTTTGGCTCATTTAGGGTCTCACTGTCTCGACAAAATTGGTGGCAACCTTCAGGTAAATCCGGGCAGCACTGATCAGCTTTTCCGGCAGATGCAGGTTGGCGGGGTACTCCTTTACCGCCCGCTGGGCAATCAGTTTGGGCAGGATGAAGGTTTCAAGCCGATTCAGCACCCGGGTCATACGCACCGCGTAACTGACATCGCCGTCTACCAGCATCCGGTCGTTGGCGAACGCTTCGGAGGTCTTTTCCTGGAAGGACAGCACCAGGAAGGCATGGGCGATGTGCTTGAACTGGATGGACAGGTCCACCGGCCGTGGGGCGGACTGGCCGTGGTAGTGGAAATAGCCGTCTCCGATGTGCTCCACGATCAGGCGCGGTCCCTCGGGCATGACCATCATTTCGAACAGCAGTCCTTTCGGAAGCGCCCGAGCCTCGTTCTGCACGGTTTCGTCCACTTCACTGACTGCCTGCAAGGCCCGGCCCATCACCTGGAACATTATGTCCACGTAAAGGCGGCGCGCCTGGAACACCATCGGCTGGATACGTTTGAGCAACATGGCCGTCGTCCATAGTCTGTTGTTGATACCAGTGATTTTTAGAGTTAATGCTCTAAAAGTCAATGCAGACAGTGACGAAGATTTGCCGTCGCTGTGGCCACCGGAGGGTGAGCAATAAAAAAGCCGGGCCGCTTTCGCGAGTCCCGGCTTTCCTGGTAGGGGGCTGATAGCCTACTGAGTGAGCGCGGCCAGCTTGCGCTGGGCTTCCTCGCCCACATCGCCGCCGGCCTTGGCAGCCTGACTGTAATAGGCCACGGCCTCGTCCCGGCGGTTCTGCTTCACCGCCACATCGCCCATTCGCAGATAGCCGATGGATGTCGGTACCACTTCATTGGCCTTGGTGAGGTGATTCCTTGCTTTGTCGACCTTGTTCAACGCCAGGGCATTCAGGCCGTTGCGAAGCTGGTACTCGAACATTTCCGGGTACAGGGAGACCGCCTTGTCGAAATCCGCTTCCGCCTCCTTCGGTTTTTTCTGCTGCTGGTAAATGCGTCCTCGCAGGGAATAGAACATGGCTTCCCGGGGCAGGATACGGATGGCTTCGTTGATCTTGCCGAGAGCGGCGTCGTAGTCTTTGTTCGAGGCCAGCTTCAGAGCCTCATCATGGGCGTCATAGGCGGGTTGCAGTTCTCTCAGCTTGGCCAGTTTGCGTTGATAGACATCCGCGCCCCGGTAACCGCCGGCGCCGATCTTGTTCACCAGTTCCCGATTCTCCTGCACGCGCCTGGCCGAAGGCGGGTGAGTGGCGAACAGGCCCTGGATAAAGCCCTGGTCACGGCCTTCGCTCAGCTCCAGGAACAGCTCCTGCAGTTCCACCGCCGCCTGGGGATCGTAGCCGGCTTCCTTCATGTAATTGATGCCGTAGTGGTCCGACTCCAGCTCGTCGCCCTGACTGTACTGGGCCAGGGCAAGCTGTGCCCCAAGCGCTGCACCCCCCATGATCAGACCGGCCCATTCGTTGTCGGATACTGCAAATCCAAGTCCGGCCACACCCAGACTGATCAGTTGGGCCTGCTGCATGCGCTGGACACTGTGGCGGGCGGCGGCGTGCACAATCTCGTGGCCCAGCACCGAGGCCAGCTGGGCTTCGTCGTCCAGCTTGGTGAGCAGGCCTCGGTTGATGGCAATCTTACCCCCGGGCAGGGCCCAGGCGTTGGGCACACTGTTGTTCAGGACCACAAACTCGTAGGGAAGGTCAGGGCGGTCACTCACCTGAGCCAGCTTCTGCCCCACCTCGCGCACATAGAGATTGAGTTCCGGATCGATATAGAACCGGCCACCCTGAGTCTGTTGGGTCGGCACATACTGTTCGGCGCCGATGGCCAGTTCCTGGCTTTCGGGGATCAGTGAAAGCTGTTTCTCGCCGGTGACCGGGTTAACGGAGCATCCCGCAATAAATGCAAAGGCCAGAAACACCAGCCCGAATCGGAATTTGGAAAAAAGCACGGTTACCTCCTGTACCTGGGTGCCTGGCGGATGTCAGTTTTCTATATGATTGCACGGTTGCGTGAGCCTGAAAACGCCCGTTTTCTGGAGAGGCGCCCTGTCTTGGCGTATTATAGGTAACTGATTCTCATCCCTGTTGTTAATTCCCGACTAAGGCTTTTCATGGGTAACCTGCTCGAGCTTCTCTCTCTGCTCTGGTTTTTCATCTGCTGGATAGGTTATACCCAGTACTCGAAGCGCAGGGCGTCGGACCGAGCCTGCCTGTCGAACACTTTGGACCTCTACCGGGAAGACTGGATGAGGGTGATGCTCCGGCGCGACAACCGAATGTCGGACACCTCGGTGGTGGGCAACCTGGAACGCAACGGTGCCTTCTTTGCCTCCAGCTGCCTGCTGATCCTGGCGGGTATCATCACCGCCCTTGGCTACACCAGCGAGGCCATGGAAGTGTTCGCTGCCATGCCTTTCAGCGCGGTGCCGACCCGGGAAATCTGGGAGCTGCGCCTGGTCGTGTTGCTGGTGGTTTTTGTGTATGCCTTTTTCAAATTCACCTGGTCCATGCGAATGTACAACTTCGTCGCAGTGATGGTGGGCAGTGCACCCCTGGCCGAAGATACCAAAACCAGCCCTGCAGCCCGGGAGGCCTTTGCCCGTAGTGCCGGCAACATCTGTAACATGGCCGGTGACGCGTTCAACCTGGGGTTGAGGTCGTTTTACTACGCGCTGGCGGTGGTCGCCTGGTTCTTCCACCCGATTGCGTTCATTGCGGCCTCCACGGTTGTGGTGATTGTGCTTTACCGCCGGGAATTCTGCTCGGATGCCCTCGAGGCGCTGCGCTCCGGAAAAGTCTTTGAGGAGCCGGCAACGGGCAAGGCCGAGCCAAAGACCAAAACCAACTGATCAACAGGATTCTCCTGAATGGACAATCAAACCCGAATAGACCGGGTGACCCGGTTTATCGAGACCCTCAACCAGGCCCGAGAGCTGGGCCTGTCCGTTACCGATGCCGGCGATGGCACGCTGACCCTGTGTCTGCCCTACAGCGACCGGATCATCGGTAACCCGGATACTGGTGTCATCCACGGTGGTGCGATCACCACCCTGATGGACACCACCTCCGGCTGCGTCATCCTCTGTGCACTGGAGGATTTCGAATTGTGCCCGACCCTCGACCTGCGGGTGGACTACATGCGTCCGGCGCATCCCCATAAACCGGTATACGCCCGCGCGGAAACCTACCGGATTACCCGCAACATCATTTTCACCCGTTGTGAGGCTTACCAGGAGGGCGGGGAGACCATCGCCAACTGCGTGGCCACCTTCATGCGTATCGGCAAGGAGGCCAGTCCGAAGCACTACCGGGACCTGATCGCAGGAGATGTCAAATGACCGATCCGGAGATTCTCCGTTATACCCAGGAAACCGGGGACTTCTCCCGAATGCTCGAAAGCATCCCCTACGCCACCTGGATCGGGCTGCAGTGCGAGCGTTTCGGGGATGACCTGATCTTTCGGCTGCCCAAAAAGGAATCCAATCTGGGCAACCCGATCCTGCCGGCCATTCATGGCGGCGTGATTGGTGGCTTCATGGAGATGTCGGCGAACATCTACCTGATTATGTCCAGGGAATCGCTGCGCATGCCCCGCATCGTGGATTTTTCCCTGGACTACCTGCGTGCCGGTCTGAATCGCGAGACGTACGCCGAATGCCGGCTGACTCGCCAGGGCAACCGCGTGGCCAACGTGATGGTCACCGCCTGGCAGAAATCCCGTTCCCAGCCCATCGCCACCGCCCGGGCACATTTCCTCCTCGAAGACTGATCTCACCTGACCACACCGGGGCTTGAAATGCCCCGGTGTGGCCCCATTTTTCCCTCACAGATTAATTCCGTGCATGAAGCAAGTGCGGATGCGTTGCCGAAACACGCTGTGAATACGTCCCTGTACGCTCGGCTCCGCCATCCATGGCTCCGCACGGTTTCGGCAACGCATCCGCACTCGCTTCCCAGAACTGTGAGTTACCTTAGGCAGGAGATAAAAACGCCATGACGGTTGAAGCAAACAAAGAGACTTTGGGGTTTCAGACAGAAGTTAAGCAGCTGCTTAACCTGATGATCCACTCCCTGTATTCGAACAAAGAGATCTTCCTTCGTGAGCTGATTTCCAACGCTTCGGACGCCGAGGATAAACTGCGCTT
>JAAZVL010000194.1 GCA_018623515.1 Marinobacter sp. | reverse complement strand
CTGCTGGCCCTGGTTGCCTACAGCCTGTTGCCGATGGTTCGGAACACGTTTGTGGCGCTGACGGAAGTACCCGAGAACCTGGCCGATGCCGGCCGGGGCATGGGCATGAATGAGCGCCAGCTGTTTTTCAAACTCAAATTGCCGTTAGCGCTGCCGGTCATCATCGAGGGCGTGCGCATTACCACCATCCAGGCCATCGGCCTGACGGCGGTGGCGGCCCTGATCGGTGCCGGCGGCTTTGGCAGTTTTATTTTCCAGGGACTCGGTCAGGCGGCGATGGATCTGGTGTTGCTCGGGGCCTTGCCCACCATTGCGCTTGCCCTGCTGGCCGATGCGGTATTCACCATGCTCGCGGCCAGCCTGAAGCCGACCCCGGCCACGGCCTGACAGGAAGAGGATTTGTCCGGATGATCGAACTGAGACATGTCACCCGGCGCTTCGGTCCTACCGTCGCGGTGGATAACATCAACCTGACCATCGAGACCGGCGAGGTCTGCGTCCTGGTGGGCAGTTCCGGCTGCGGTAAATCCACCACGCTGCGGATGATCAACCGCCTTTTGCCCCACAGTGAGGGCGAGATCCTGGTGGACGGGGAAGACATCACCACCATGAATCCGGAGCAGCTGCGGCTGAACATGGGGTACGTGATCCAGGGCACGGGCCTGTTCCCCCATTGGACGGTGGCGCGCAACATCGCCATGGTGCCCCAGTTATTGAAGTGGCCCCGGGACCGGATCGACGCTCGTGTTCACGAGCTGATGACCCTGCTGGATCTGGATCCGGCCACCCACGCCAACAAATACCCCCAGCAACTGTCCGGCGGTCAGGCCCAGCGGGTAGGTGTGGCCCGGGCGCTGGCGGCGGATCCGAACATCCTGTTGATGGATGAACCGTTCGGCGCGCTGGATGCGATTACCCGGGAGAGTCTCCAGCTGGAGATGCTGCGCATCCAGAAGCAGGTGCGCAAAACCACTGTCTTCGTGACCCATGACATAGACGAGGCCCTGAAACTGGCGACCCGTATTGCGGTCATGGACCAGGGGCGGATCATTCAGCACGACACACCCGAGAATATCCTCCGGCGGCCTGCATCTGAGTTTGTGGAGAACCTGGTGGGTAAACAGGACCGGGGCCTGAAACTGATGAGCCTGCGCCCGGTGCGGCAGCTGATGCAGGCCCATCCGGCGCCGAAACGCCCGGAACCGGGGGCGGAGGGACTCAAGGAAGAGGACAATCTTCGTCTGGCCCTGTCGGTGATGCTCTGGCAGGGGGCGGAGCAGGTGCCCGTCTTCAATGCCCGAGGGGAGGAGACCGGAGTGATCACCCGTGAACGACTGATTCAGGAAGGCGCCTGATGCGACTCTGGTTGCCGCCTGTCCTGCTGGCCGTTCTGCTGTACGGACTGAGCGCCGGTATGCCGGCACTGGAGCCACTGTTTCACTGGGTTCAGCCGGACAAACAGCAGGTGATCTATGAGCGGGAGAGTTTTCTGTTCCTCCTGCAGAACCATTTGCTACTGGTCCTGATCTCCGCGGCGGTGGGCACCCTGGTCGCCGTGGCTGGCGGCATTTTCGCCACCCGTCCCTCGGGCCGCGATTTCCTGCCGCTGGTCAGTCAGGTGGCGTCCATCGGCCAGACCTTCCCGCCGGTCGCGGTGCTGGCGCTGGCGGTGCCGGTTCTCGGTTTCGGGGAAGCGCCGATTCTGGTCGCCCTGATGCTTTATGGTCTGTTGCCGATCCTGCGCAACACCCTGGCGGGCCTGGAAGGGATCAGCCCGGCCGTGAAGGAGGCGGCCAGGGGAATGGGCATGTCACCCCTGCAGGTACTGGTGCGGGCCGAACTGCCCCTGGCGGGCAGGGTGATTCTTGCCGGCATCCGCACCTCGGTGACCATCAACATCGCCACCGCAGCCATTGGCTCCACCATTGGTGCCCGTACACTGGGCGATCCGGTCATTGCCGGACTGGTCAATGGCAACACCGCCTATGTGCTGCAGGGGGCGATCCTGATCGGCTTGCTGGCGCTGACAACCGACAGTCTGTTCGAGGCGCTGGAACGAACCTGGGACCGTCGGTTCTCGCCACAAGTGGCGGTTTGATACGCGCCTGCTGAGAGTTTTTCCGCCGGCTCAGCCGAAGTGGTAAAACGCCAGCTTGTTACCATCCGGATCTTTCACGTAGGCCCCATAAAACTGCCCCGGAATCCGCTGGCCCGGCTCACCGTCACAGGTGGCACCCAGTTCGATGGCCTTCTTGTAGTGGGCATCGACCGCTTCTTTGGGGCCCGGGTGGATCGCCAGCATGTTGCCGTTGCCCGGGTGGTTCGGCTCTTCATTGAAGGGGATGCACACCGCCAGCATCGGTTCGCGCATGCTCTTGCCGATGAAGGCGATGCGCCCCATGTCGAGCAGTACCTTGGCGCCGAGATCGCTCAACAGGTCGCTGTAGAAGGCCTTCGCCCGTTCCATATCACTGACACCGAGGGTGACGTAGCCAATCATTCTTTTATCTCCTCATTGATTGTTGATGCAGCACTGAACATACGAAGGGTGCGGGGAAAAGTTTGGTTCGTTTCGGAGCTGCCGGATGAATCGTCGGTAAGGGAAAGGTGGCGGAAGAGAGCAGGAGTCGAACCTACCAGGGACTGCTTGACAGCCCCTCCCGGTTTTGAAGACCGGGCGCCCCACCGGGGAACGATCTCTTCCTCTGAGTTCTTTCACGCGGACCATGGCGGTGCAGCGCTGTCCTCGCGGAGCACGTGGTCGTCACGGACACGCCGAGTGTAGCCGATGCGATCGAAGAATTCGAGAATGCGAATGGCGACCTTGCGACCGCCGCTGCCGTCGGGATAGAGGATGTCCCGAAACGTTGCTGCCCGGGCGCCTCCCTCGTTTTCATTGAGCTGGCGGACGATTGCGGCCAGTTCGGCGACGGAGGCGGTTGTGAAATAGTGATCGTGGGCGACCGGGTAGAGTTCGCCGGCGCGGGCAAGGCGTTTGAACAGTTGCCGCACCTCGTGTTCCGGTATGCCGGAGGCGTGGAAAACGTCCCGTACACGCGGCGGGTTATAGGGCTGCTCGTCCAGCAGCGGTTTGAGCCGCTCGAATTGTTCCCGGTCTTCGTCGGTGACGTTGGCACGGTGCGTGGGCAGGTGCAGCCAGGCCCGGGTCTGCATGATCTGGCCCGATGCCAGCAGTTCGTGACAGAGGGCGTCGAAGGGGGGCCGGGCAAGCCGGGCGGCGGTCATGCGGCGCAGACGGTCAGGTTCGATACCGATCATGTCGGGGCTGTTCTCGTGTTCGCGGGCCAGGGTGTCGAGCAACCGGGTTTTGAGTGCGTCCCAGGCCGGTTCGGTGAAGCCGGTGACGGTCTCACGATCGCGGATCACCCTGAGGCCGGCCCGCTCCCAGAGGCCGTCGGCTTTTTCCTCCGACAGGTTCCAGCCGAGTGCGAAACGCTGCAAATCGACGCCGGCCGCGGCCTGGTCTGCCAGGGTTTGCAGGGTGACCAGGGGATCGTCCCGGCGCATCTGCTCAAGCAGCGCCAGGCGTTGTTCACTGCGCTTGTGGCGCGTGGGCGGGAAAATGTCGAGCACCCGGCCACCGCCCACAGTATGCCGTGCTCCGGCATCCCGCAGGATAAAGCGATCCCCGCGCAGGGCGAGCGTCTCGCGCTCAAGCAGAATTTCCGCCAGGGCCGTGTTGCCGGGCTCAACCTGCTTGCAATCCAGCAGCGCCACCCGGCCCATGATGTCATCGGCGCCCAGGTGCACGTGTACAGTCTGCATGTGTTTGACCTGCTGCTGGCCGGCAGGAACCTTAAGTTCGCCCTGGAAACGGGTGAGCGGCAGGTGCAGTGACGGGTCGATCAGCCACATGCCCCGCTCGATATCCTGTTTGTCGAAATCCCCTTTCAGTGCCACCGCACAGCGGTCGCCTGCACGGCCGCTTTCGGCTTCCCGGTCCTGGACGTGCAATCCCCGAACCCGGGCCGTCAGGCCAGCCGGCGAGACCATGACGGTCTGGCCGACGGTGACGGTGCCTGCGTGGGCGGTGCCGGTCACAACGGTGCCGACACCGGTGATCGAGAAGCGCCGGTCGATGGCAAGGCGAAAGCGGCCTTCGGCCGGACGGGCGGGCCAGGCGGCAGCGGCAGCCTCCAGGTGCGCTCGCAGAGCGGGCACGCCTTCGCCGGTCTGGCCGGACAACGGAAAGATGGGGCTGCCGCTGAGTCCGGTCCCGGCGAGCAGTGCCACGATTTCCTGCTGAGCTTGCTCGAGTCGCTCGGGCGTGACCGCATCGATCTTGGTCAGCGCGACGGCGCCTTGTTTCCGGTCCAGCAGGTCGAGCAGTTCCAGGTGTTCCCGGGTCTGGGGCATGGGGCCGTCATCGGCGGCAATGACCAGGAGCACGAAATCGATCGCGGTGGAGCCGGCTAGCATGTTCCGGATGAGCTTTTCATGGCCCGGTACGTCAATGAAGCCGAGAACTGACCCATCGGGCAGGGGCGTGTAGGCGTAGCCAAGGTCAACGGTGATGCCCCGGGTTTTCTCCTCCGGCAGGCGGTCGGCGTCGACCCCGGTCAGCGCTTTGACGAGGGTGGTCTTGCCGTGGTCGATGTGTCCGGCGGTACCTATCAGCATGGTGCGTGGCTCAGGAGCTCTGGTTCGAAGCGAAGGTCAGTTGCGCAAGCTGGGCCGTGAAGTCCGCTTCCTGTTCGGGCGGCAGACAGCGCAGGTCCAGCAGCAGGGCGCCGTTTTCGATACGGCCGATCACCGGCTTGGGCAGGCCCCGGAGTCCGGCCTCGAGGCGGTTGAGCACGCCGCTGCCGCGCCCCTGCAGACGCACGGCCAGACCCGCAGAGGGCAGACGATCCACCGGTAGCGAACCCGAACCGATTTGCGACCGTAGCGCCACGATTTCCACGTCTACCGGCAGCGCGTCGAGCGCGGATTGCAGCGCTGGCAGCACCCGCTGGGCGGCCTCGCGGATTTCGGCTTCCGGACGGGTCAGCTGCTGCAGGGTGGTGAGGCGCTGCGACAGCCGATCGGGGTCCCGATACAGGCGAAGCACGGCTTCCAGGCTGGCCAGGGTCAGCTTGCCGGCGCGCAATGCCCGCTTGAGAGGGTTCTGTTTGATCTGGGCGATCAGGTCACGGCGCCCGACCAGCATTCCCACCTGCGGGCCGCCAAGCAGCTTGTCGCCTGAGAAGGTGACCAGATCGGCACCGGCATCGATACTTTCACGCGGGGTGGGCTCATGGGGCAGCCCCCAGCGTTCGAGATCGGTCAGGGTGCCGGAGCCCAGGTCTACTGCGAAGGGCAGTTCGTGCTCATGGGCCAGGGCCGCGAGTTCGTGCTCGGGTACGGCGTGGGTGAAACCTTCGATGGCGTAATTGCTGGTATGCACCTTCATCAACATGCCGGTGCGCGGGCCGATG
>JAAZVL010000193.1 GCA_018623515.1 Marinobacter sp. | reverse complement strand
TGCAGGCTCTTGAGGAGGTCGCCCGCAAGCCCCGCTACCGGGGATTCGACCTGGTCTGGGATGGCCGGGGACAGCTGGTGGATGTAGTGCCTCCGGATTCATGAGGGGTGACGCACCCGGCAACACGCGCTAAGCTTTGTGAAAAAGGACAGCAACAGGCAGGCTTCGCCAGATGACCGTTCTCGCCCACGAGATCATGACCCCCAGCATCAAGGCCGTACCCCAGAACTGGACGATGGACCGTCTGGCCCGCTTCCTCACCGATAACGAGATCACCGGCAGCCCCGTCACCGATGACAGTGGGGAAATCGTCGGCATTGCCACCCTCAAGGACATTACTGAATTCCGCTGGAATGCCAGTCGATCGGACACCGATCCCCGACTGACACCGGAAGAGGAGATCGAGGCGCGGCGGCTGCGCATGGCCATCTTCGAGGAAATGGGCAAGGTTCCAGTGGAAGTCCGGGACATCATGACCCCAATCGTTTTATCCGTTGACGAGCAGACGCCGGTGCGAGACATTGCCAACATCATGATGCGTGAGCACCTGCATCGGATCTTTGTCACCAGTGATTCAAAAATTACCGGTATCATAACCACTTACGATATGCTCAAACTGATTTCCGACACGGAACTGACGCAGCGCTGCGCCGAGAACGACTGAGCCACCAGAGAGGTAGCCTCCCCTATGCCAAGAGCACCGCAAGCTCGGAAGAAGATGTACGTCCTCGACACCAATGTCCTGATCCACGACCCCAACGCCCTCCTCAACTTCGAAGAACACGATGTCATTATCCCGATGACCGTCCTGGAAGAACTGGACAGCCTGAAGTCCGGCAAGCAGACGGTCGCTGCCGATTGCCGCCAGGCCATCCGGAACATCGACAAGGTCCTGGGCGATGCCAGCCCGAAAGAGATCGAGAAGGGTGTGCCCATCGTGCGGGGCAAGAAAGCCGCGCCCCTGGGCAAACTGCTGATCCTGATGAGCACCGAGCACCTGGACTCCCATTCACTGCCCGAGCACCTGAACGACAACAAGATCATCAATACCCTGGCTGCGCTTCAGAACCGGCACAAGTCCCGGGACATCATCCTGGTGAGCAAGGACATCAACATGCGCCTGAAGGCGCGGGGGTTCGGGGTCGAGGCCCAGGACTACCACAACGACCAGCTGCTGGACGACATCGATCTGCTGCCCAAGGGCTACCACGAGTTCAGCAACTCCTTCTGGGACAACATCGAGAAGGTGGAAACCGTGCAGCGGGAGGGGGTCACCGAGCACATCCTGCGCCGTGAAGGGCCCCTGGCCAAAATCAACATCAACGAGTTTGTCCTCGACGAGCAGGGGTTCGTCGGCAAGGCGGTCGATCTGGACAAGGAACGGATCATCATCCGGGACCTGCACCAGCATGACCTGATGAACGAGGAAGTCTGGGGCCTCGTCCCCCGGGACATCTACCAGGCCATTGCCCTGAACCTGCTGCTGGATCCGGATGTGCACATGGTCAACCTGACCGGCTCGGCCGGTTCGGGCAAAACCATCCTGGCCCTGGCCGCGTGCATCGAGATGACCGTGGCCAGCAAACTGTACAAGCGCATCATTGCCACCCGATCCACCCAGGGCCTGGACGAGGACATCGGCTTCCTGCCCGGCACCGAAGCGGAGAAGATGGAACCCTGGCTCGGGGCCATCGTGGATAACCTGGAGGCGCTGCACGAGGATGACGAGAACATGACCGCCTCGGTGGACTACATCCTCAGCAAGGTCCCGCTGCACTTCAAGTCGATGAACTACATCCGGGGCCGCAGCTTCCAGCACAGCCTGATTATCATCGACGAGTGCCAGAATCTGACGCCGCACCAGATCAAGACCATCATCACCCGGGCGGGCAATGGCTCAAAGGTGATCTGCCTCGGCAACCTGGCGCAGATCGATACGCCGTACCTGAGCGCGCTGAGTTCCGGCCTGACCTACATGACCGAGCGCTTCAAGGGCTTCCGGCACGGCGCCCATGTGCACCTGCAAGGGGTTCCCCGTTCGGTTCTGGCGGAATACGCCGAAGCCAATCTCTGAGTCGTCACCTGTTGGCCCTGGCGACATGCGCCAGGGTCGATCCTGCCATCGCCGGCTGTTTGTTATCGAATTAATGTGATCCCTATCTCAAACGTGACACATCGTAATAACAAACGACAAAGGCGATACCATGCGAAACCTCATCCTGCTCACCCTTGCCGGACTGTCGGCGACGGTCCTCAGTGGCTGTGGTGGTGGCTCTTCCGAGAACGCCGCAACCGACGTCCAGAGCCAGCAGAAAGATCCGGTCGTCAGCAGCTCCAACCCGACCAACTATGAACGCCCCCTGCCGGACAGTAGCGCAGAACAGGTGGCAGCGAGCTGCTCCGAAGGCACCAACCTGACCGGTGGCCGGAGCTACCGGGTACAGATGCCCTCGCGGGTCGATGGCGCGGCTATCGTGTTCCAGGTATTCGAACCCACCCAGTTTGACTGCCAGACCCGTCACCCCCTGATTCTGCAGGGACACGGTTTCAGTGGTTCTCGCTCAACCGAGGCGGGCAGCGACCCGCTGGCGCCCATCGAGCCCTTGATTGATGCCGGGTACACCGTAATCAGCATCGACCAGCGCGGCCATGGCGAAAGCGGCGGCACCATCCGGGTCATGGATCCCGACCTTGAGGGACAGGACCTGGTGCAGATCGTGGACTGGGCCGAAGCCAACCTGGACTATCTCAAGTACGAGCGGGACAACCTTCTACTGGGTGGCATCGGTGGCAGTTACGGCGGCGGATTCCAATACCTGCTGTACAACGTCGATCCGGACCAGCGCATGGATGCCATGGTGCCCCACATCACCTGGCATGACCTGACCTACAGCCTGAACCCCGGGAACGTCACCAAGAACTACTGGCTGGCCTTCCTGTCGGTGATGGGTGATGCCCAGACCGGTCTGTCCATGGATCCGTACCTGCGCAGTTCCCTGATCGACGGTATCACCACCGGCTTTTTCCCGGATGACGCACTGGATTTCTTCCACTATCACAGCCCGAGTTACTTCTGGCAGAACGAGCGCGACCTTGCCTTGCTCGATAGCGGCACCACCGAAGACTACCTGCTGGAGCCGGTCACCGGGCAAATCCCGCTGACCAGCGATGGCCGATACATCGTCAAGACGCCGCCCCGCGCTCCCTATCCGGTGGACGTGCTGATGTTCCAGGGCATGCGTGACAGCCTGTTCCCGTTCAACGAAGCGGCCGAGAACTACCGGATCCTCAAGGCCGCCGGCGGCGACGTCCGACTGCTGACCTACCCGTTCAGCCACCACTACCTCGCCCCGAATGTTGGTCTGATCCAGGAGACCCTGGCCAACCTCACTTTCTATGGGGGTGAGTTGCCGACCCTCGCCAGCGGTGACCTGAATGCCCTGGCAAACTGCGGTGATATCAGCGCCAACCAGGCCGCCGTGGCCTGGTTCAATGAAAAACTGCTGGGCCGCGGTGATGCCGACAATGTCATCACAACTGGCAAACAGATCTGCTACACCCTGGCCCCGGGCGACGCGGTCTCCGCGCCTGAGATCACCACGGGTGGCACCACCTTCCCGGTCGGGTTTGATGTTCTGGGCAACCCCCTGCCCGCTTCAGTCTTGTTTGGCGCAGCCGGTCTTGTACCCTCGGTGGTTCCGCTGGAAACTCTGGACTCCGAAGCCATCATCGCCGGTATTCCGACCGCCACCCTCAGTGTCAGTACCGGCCTGCCGGAGCTGGATGCCCAGTGCCTGGAAAGTTCCGATCCGATCCTGCATGCCGGCACCTGCGACAGCATTGTCTTTGCCGGTATCGGCGTGATTCGCCAGCACCAGATCGTGCCGGAGCTGATCGATGAGCAGGTGCACCCCCTGCGCGGACTGGGCGAGCATACGGTGGAACTGACCGGCATCGCCGAACGGCTCAACGCCGGTGACCAGCTGGTACTGATGCTGTACGGTCAGCACCCGACCTTTGCCGGCGCGTTCTCCCGGGATCCGGTGGTGCCGGCGGTGCAGGTTTCCGGGCAAGTAGCCCTCCCGCTTCTCAGTGCGGATGGCCAGTTGCCCTTGGCCGAGGCAGACAACGGCTGACGGCACTGCCCCGGACAAGGCTCAGTCTTTGAACTGGGCCTTGTCCAGACCGTGCTTTTTCATCTTGTCATAGAGGGTCTTGCGGGCAATGCCGAGCTGGACCATGGTGTCCTTGATGCTGCCGTGGCAGGCGTTAAGGGCACTGACGATCGCCGTGCGCTCGAAGCTGTCCATCATCTCGCCCAAAGTCTGCCGGCCCGAGATGTTGCCCTCGGCGCCGGGTTCGTTTTCGTCCAGGGCTGCCGGGCCGAGCAAGACATAGCGCTCGGCCAGGTTGCGAAGCTCCCGCACGTTACCGGGCCAGGACCGCTGCATCAGGCGGGCCGCCTGGCCGGCATCCAGGGGCACGCTTTCCCGGTCATAACGGGCGGCGGCAATCAGCACAAAGTGATGGAACAGCAGGGGGATGTCCTCCTTGCGCTCCCGCAGTGGCGGAATATCCACCTTCACCACATTCAGGCGGTAATACAGGTCGGCGCGGAATTCGCCCTCATCACTGAGTTTTTTCAGGTCCGCCTTGGTGGCGGCGATGATGCGCACGTCCACATCCTGCACCTGGTTGCTGCCCAGGCGTTCGACCTTCTGCTCCTCCAGCACCCGCAGCAACTTGATCTGCAGGGGCATGGGCATGCTTTCCACTTCATCCAGGAACAGGGTGCCCCTGTGGGCGTGCTCGATCTTGCCGATCCGCCGCTTGTCTGCGCCGGTGAACGCCCCGGCTTCATGGCCGAAGAGCTCGCTCTCGATCAGGTTCTCCGGGACCGCGCCGCAGTTGATGGCGACGAAGTTGTGGGCACTGCGGGGGCTGTTTTCGTGGATGTAACGGGCCAGGGCATCCTTACCGGAGCCGGTCTCGCCATGGAGCAGAATATTGGCGGAGATATCCAGAATCGGATCGATGGTCGCCATGACCTTCTGCATCGATGGTGAATCCCCGAGGATCCGGGGCCCGGGTTTGGCCATCTGCCGCAACTGGGCTTTGAGGCGCCGGTTTTCCAGGGCCAGGTGCCGTTTCTCCAGGGCGTGGCGCAGCAGCTCGATCAGCTCCTCATGGTCAAACGGCTTCTCGATAAAGTCATAGGCCCCTTGCTGCATGGCCGTCACCGCAGTGCTGATGTCGCCCTGACCGGTGAGAATGATCACCGGGATGCTGTCATCCAGGGCACGGACCTGTTGCAGCATTTCCAGGCCATCCATGCCGGGCATGTTGTAGTCACACAGGACAATGCCCTCGAAGTCCGCCGTTATGGTTTTCAGCGCCTCGGCCGCGCCTTCGAAGCAGGCCACCGGCAGGTCCTCGAGGGTCAGAGTCTGGG
>JAAZVL010000192.1 GCA_018623515.1 Marinobacter sp. | reverse complement strand
CTTCTCCACGGGCGTCACCAGGTAGAACTCGCCGTCCTCCTCGCGCCGCAGGATCGTGGAGAACAGCCTGACGATCGCTTCCCGGCCCAGGGGCTCGCCCTTGAAAATCCACTGGCCGTCCCGGCGAATCACCATATCCATGTCCCCGGACAGCTCCGGATGCCATTGATCCAGCGGCGGCAGCCCCGGCTTCTTGACGGTTTCCTCGACTTCTTTGGCGAAGGTTTCGGGATTCTTGCTCATGGCTCAGTGCCTCCTAGAGTCCACGCATCCATTCTGCCCGCAGGGGCGCGGCGCCGGGGTTGCTGATGGCGAGGTTGACCTGGTCCAGCAGCTTCGCCTTATCCCGGCCGAGAATGCCCTTGAGCACCAGGTAGTTGGAGGCGTGGTCACTGCGAAACACGGTCTTCTCCAGTTCAAGGTGCTCAAGGAACAGGCGAATTTCCTCGAACAATCCCTGCTGTGACAGGGGGACAAAATCATCACCGAAACCGGCGCGGAAGCGCTCTTCCCCCTGGGGAAAGCTCACCACCAGGGTCGACAGGTAATCCGGCTGGGTTTCGTTGCACAATAGAGCGGTGTTGATGGCATGCTGGCGCGACAGGGATTCGCCCCCCAGGCCATTAAGCACCATTACCGAGCTGGTCAGCCCGGCTTCCCGGATCTTGATCAGCGCGGACCGGGTTGATTCCCAGGTTTCACCCTTGTTGACCCGGCGCAGTACCTCGTCATCGCCGGACTCCATGCCGACATACAGGATGGCAAGCCCTGCTTCCCGCAGTTCCGCCAGCTCCTCTACGCTTTTCCTGGCCAGGTTCCTTGGCAGGCAATAGCTGGACACACGCTGCAGGTCCGGGAACGCCGCCTTGAGGTCGCCCAGAATCTCGAGCAAACGACGGGTTGGCAGGACCATGGCATCACCGTCCGCCAGGAAAACCCGTCGAACGCCGCCCAGGGTTTTTGCGGCATTCTCGATGTCCCTGCGAATGTCCTCCGGCTTACGGGCCCGGAACTTCTTCTGTGGCTGGGTATACATCTCACAGAAGGTGCATTTGTTCCAGGAACAGCCGTTGGTCACCGGCAGGATCAGGGATTTGGCTTCACTCGGTGGGCGAAACACCGGCTCGACATAGTCGATAGGAAAGCTGTACATGGGTACTTCCGAAGTCAGAGAGTGTTTGTGGGTAAGATCAGGGCAAAAACTGGGCTTTCAAGTCCGCACAACCGGGCCCGACCACGGGCATGTCCAGACACACCGCCTGGGCCGTCATGAAGGGAATGCCACGACGATGGCCGTCTACCAAGAGAGTCGACAGGCTGCCCACAAAAGGCATATGGGAGACTATCAGTAACCGCGATTCCCGCACTTCCAACAGGGCATCCAGGCAGGCGCCCGGATCGTCATCGGGGGTTATAAAGTCTTTTTCATCGATCCGGCAGTTGAGAATCTCGGACATGATGCCAGCCGTCTGGCGGGCCCGGACATAGGGGCTGCTCCAGATCAGTGACGGCCGCCAGGGAGATTCGGCAATGCGATGAGCAACCGCCCCGACCCCTTCCCGGCCCGCTTCAGTCAGTTCCCGTTCCTGGTCCAGGGTGTGCCAGCCGGCTTCGCCGTGGCGCATGATGATCAGTTGCACGGGAACCTCCGATCCTTCCGGTTACTGGCTGATGGTGCGGGGCAGGATGAACTCCACGTCGGAATTCTGGACTGCCATCATCAGGCTGTTGATCACCGCCTTGATCGAAGCCGTGCCATAGAGGATTTCGTAGAGCCCGCGCACCAACGGCATATAGATGCCGATGGATTCAGACTTTTCCTTGACCAGCTTCAGGGTATAGATGCCCTCGGCCACCTGACCCAGCTCCTTGACGGCTTCATCGAGGTTCTGGCCCTTCCCGACCGCATAGCCAACACGGAAGTTACGGCTCTTGGAGGAAGTACAGGTCACGATCAGATCGCCCACACCGGCCAGGCCCATGAAAGTCATGGGATTGGCGCCGAGGCTCACGGCAAAGCGGCTCATTTCCGCCAGCCCGCGGGTAATCAGCATAGCCTTGGCGTTTTCGCCCATATCCAGCGCCGAGGCCAGGCCCGCGACTATGGCATAGATGTTTTTCAGCGCCCCGGCGAGTTCCACACCATATACATCGACGTTGGCGTACACCCGGAAGTACTCGCAGCCAAGCAGGTCCTGGACGGTGCGGCGCACGTCCGGATCCTTGGCGGCGATCACCGTAGCGGTCAGGTCCCGCGCCGCGATCTCTGCCGCCAGGTTCGGGCCACTGAGCACACCGATCTGGCAACGGGGAATTTCTTCCTGCAGGATCTCACTCATCAGCTTGAAGCCATGTTCTTCAATGCCCTTCGTGAGACTGACGACAATCTGGCCGTCGCGGAAATCGTTGCTATGTTCCCGGATAACGGCCCGAAATGCCTTGCTGGGGATAGCAACGAACACCACTTCCGCCTTGCTCACCGCATCCGCGAGATCGGTCGTCGGCTCGATGTCACCCTCGAGTTTGACGCCGGGCATGTAGCGGCTGTTTATGCCCGTTTTCCGGATCTCATCGGCCTGGTGTTCGTCCCGCATCCAGAAATGTACCCGGTGGCCATTTTCACCCAGTACCTTGGTCATGGCGGTTCCGAAACTACCACCGCCGAGGACTGCAACGTCATGTGGTGGATTCTGGGCCCCTGAATCGCGGGACGCGTTGGTATCAGACATAGTCATTCCGTGTTGTTATCGGATCAGCCGTGCTCTTCGCATTCCAGAGCACGCACCAGATTCTTGAACTCTTCCCGGTTCTTCCGGTTCATGCCCATCAGGACTTTGTGGGCGTCGAGAACCTTGTCGCGAACCTGCTGTTCGCTGGCTTTGAGAACCGGAATTTCTTCCAGCTCCTCAATGCGGGAGGCGGGTTCCCGGACAATGATGAAAATCTTGTCGAACCCCATGGAGGTAATGATGCGGGTAATGTCGGGATTGGTGGAAATCAGCGTTGGCAGGAAATTGCTCTGTTTCCGGGCTGCCATGGCGATCTTGGCCAGCAGACCGAGGGTGGTGCTGTCGATGATCTCGGTCTCGGTCAGATCAATTACCACGGTCTTGAACTGAGGATCCTGGGTAATGGACTCGACGAGATTATCCAGCGTCGAACACAGGTTCAGCCGGATTTCACCAATAAACTTGAGGACATAAATGCCCTGTTGCTCAGCTTGCAGGATCTTGTAACCAGCCATCTTTCACACTGCCACTATTTAGGGGACGTGCTGCCTGACCTTTTAATGGTATCAGTTACCGATACGATAGCGATATCGTCCGGAAGTTCTGTCATGCCGTCCAGACTCAGCGCCTCGTTGAGGGATGCGATAGTGTGACTACCTCCTGACACGAGTTCAAGTAGCGTCTTCTCCTTTTCATCAAGGGATTTGGCATTGATGACTTCGAGAATGCCGTCGGAAAACAGCAGAAGCCTGAATGGCCTGTCCAGCGCCACTTCATAGACCTCCCATTGCGGTTCCTCAAACAGTCCGACCGGCAACCCGCTTCCCTCAAGGAAAGTGGTACTGCCACCCTCAAAGGACAGGATCGGCATCGGGAAATGGGCTCCGACGGCATAGCGGAGCTTGCGCTCGGATTCGGAGATGATGCCGACAAAAACCGTGACATGCTTACCCAGGCCCGTGTCCAGCAACTCCGAGTTGATGCGCTCCAGGAATCGCTCCGGGTAAAGAATGTCATCACTGGATTGCCGGCGCAGGTTGCGTTGCAACCGGTTGGTGAGGTTCTTGAGCAATACCGTCACAAAGGCCGAACTGGCACCGTGGCCGGACACGTCCGCGATGTAGACCAGCAACTTGTCCTCGGAGATCCGGAAATAGTCGAGGAAGTCGCCGCTGAGGTACAGGGAAGGTTTGATCAGGTGGTCCACATGCAACCCGCCCATCATCTGTTCCCGGTCGGGCAACATTCGCAACTGGACCTTGCGCCCTGCCCTCTGGTCAGCCCGGAGTTCGGCAATGCCGTCCCGCAGATCCCGGTTCGCCTCTTCCAGTTCCTGGCGATAGAGTTGGTTCAGGCGGTTGACGCGGACCCGGTCCAGCAGTTTGCCGATCACGTCGTCCAGGGCGCCCTTGTCATCACTGCACGGCTTGAGCACGAAATCCGCAGCGCCCGCACGAAGGGCGTTCACCACGTCGGCACTGGAGCCGGTGCCGGAACAGGCAACAATCGGGGTAAACGTTTCGGATTCCTCCAGCCTGCCCGCCAGATCCCGGATGGCCTCGGGAGCCAGGTCTGCAAAGATGACATCCGGAGTGTTATCGTCAAACAGGCTCTTGGCTGCAGCCACGTCGGGAAAGCCGGTCACGTAGAAGCCGCGCGCCTCAAGATAACGGGAGAGGTCGGCACGGGCCTTTTCATCGGCGTCAATAATAAGAATGCGCTCGGTGCGCGATGCCATGGCTGTTGCCCTAAACTACCATCGATAAACGATAAATTGGCTTGATTAAGCCTATTCTGGCACGACCCTGTGATATAACAAGGCCAGTTTCGCGAATTGGGGAGAATCCTGACCATGAGACGTGCGGTAAACGATTTACTCGGGGCTTATGACAAGCTGATCATGGATCCGGTTCACGGCGGGATTCCCTTATACCGGCATGAGATCCAGGTCATCGACCATCCCCTGTTCCAGCGCCTGCGCAATATCTGCCAGAACGACATCCTGAGTCTGGTATTTCCCGGCGCCACTCACTCCCGCTTTCTGCACAGTGTCGGCGTAATGCACGTAGGCACGCGGATGTTCCGCTCAATGATCGATGCCTATCTCCGGGAGCGCCAGCTCAGTGAGCAGACCGATCTCACCCTGAGCCAGCTCGATGCCATCGATTATCTGGCCAAGACCATCCGCCTGGGCTGCCTGCTCCACGATAGCGGTCACTCCAGCTTCTCGCACCAATTCACCCAGGCCCGCCGGATTCGGGAGTTAATGTCCCGGCCTGACCGGTTCCGCAACCTCTGGAGCGGGGTGAATTTCTCGCAATACCACAGAGAGGAGCCCCAGGAGCTTGAGCATGAACATTATTCCGTGCGGGTAGCCCATGAAGTGCTGTCTGCCGTCGACCTGGAAGCTGCCGGGCTGGACCGGAGGGATGTGATCGGCATTATGGAAACCACCGACGTACGACCCAGCGACACCTTCCGTCGCCACGCCGAAACCTTCTGGAACTTTATCGCCGGAGACGAGGCGAAATCCGGCTCCATGCCGGACGAGAACGTTCCCGGCCTGGTCATGGATCTGCTGTCGTCCATCGTGTCCGGGGAGATCGATGCGGATCGCGCCGACTACATGCTACGGGACGGCTTCCATTCCTCGGTGACCATTGGTGGCCTGAATCTGGACCACCTGTTGACCAACTTCC
>JAAZVL010000191.1 GCA_018623515.1 Marinobacter sp. | reverse complement strand
GACCAGTTCAGCCGGGGCGTAACGGGTATCTCCGTCACCAAAGACGAGGGTTTCAGCCCCCGTCTCCTTGATGGTCAACACGCCGTGCTGGAGGACCTTGAGCTGTTGCACTACAAGTTGCCGGGCGATCCGGCTCGTCAAAGGCAGGCGGACGGATCCGGCATGTTCGCGTGTATCAACGGATGTATTCAGGTTCTCCATGAGCTTACCCTTCCACCAGAGCTGTTCAGGTCATTGCCGTTGGTCACATCCAGGCCGGCATCTTCAGTACCCCGGCGGTAGGCCGGGTCCTCTCCGGACAGCTTGTCCGGGTGGGTGTAAAACGGCGCGCCTTTGAGTTTCAGGCGCAAGGCGTTCCAGTAGATGCCCGCGACCACCTTGATCGCCTCGACCGGAAAACGGCGCAGGCTTCTGTGCAATTCTTTACGAGTGAGAGGGGTGCGCTGGACCACCAGGGTGGCATCAAAATGTTTGTGCTGTTCCTGAAGCACGTTCATGTGGATTCGCATCTCCGGGCCCCGGAAACTGAAGGTCCATTGGTACTCCTGGTCCATGCCGTTGAACGGCGATACGTGAAAGCGCTTGGAGAAGCCGAAGCGCTCGGTTCGCCAGCCCGCGTTGTTGGCTTGCGCCCCGGTGGTCTCCAGGCAGTAGACGTGCCGTTCGTGCCAGGGCGTGTTGGTAATCTGTGCCACGATCACCCGGGGCACTGCCCCTTCAGCCGGGTCATCCCCGTGCCGGTAGCAGAAATAGAAGCTGACCGGATTGAACACATACCCGAAGTAGCGGGGGTGAGTAATCAATTCGACCGTTCCGTCCGGGTACCATCCGGTTGCGTCCTGCACGTAATCGCGAATGGCCGCCGACAGGTTCCGGACTTCCGGGCGGAAGTAATCGTCCCGGCGCAGGGACATCCAGTTGAAGCGCTCAAGGGAGAAGAACCGGCTGATGCCGGTGATCCTGTTCCATTCGTCCACATCGAGCGCCAGCATCCCGGTGCCATACTCGAACGCATGGCCGATTGGCTGCATTCTGCGATGGCGGACGGAGCCCTCAAGCCATTGGCTGACCATACTCAGATCTCCATCCCGAAATCACTCAGCACCCGGACCGCACTGCGCACGCCGTCCTCGTGGAAGCCGTTGAACCAGTAGGCTCCGCAGAAATGAGTGCGGTTCCGGTTGCCGATTTCCTCATAGCGCTGCTGTGCGGCGACCGCCTCGAGAGTGAACACCGGGTGGGCGTACTCGAAACGCTTGATGACCTTGCCCGGATCAATGTCCTGGCTGCGGTTGAGGGTCACGCAGAAAGTTTCCCGGGCATCGTGGAAATTCTGCAGGATGTTCATGTTGTAGGTGACTGACACCGGCTGGGTGCTGTGATTCGGAATGAAGTAATTCCATGCCGCCCAGGCCAACCGGTTGGAAGGCAGCAGGCTGCTGTCGGTGTGCAGAACCACGTCGTTGTTCTGGTAGGCGATGGCGCCCAGAACATCCCGTTCCTGATCGGTCGGGTCCGCCAGCATAGCCAGCGCCTGGTCACTGTGGCAGGCCAGGATGACCTGGTCGAATTCATGGCTCTGGCCGTTCACCTCGACGGTCACACCGTGCTCATGGCGGCGCACCGAGTTGACCGCACTGTTCAGATGGGTGCGGTCGCCGATCCGCTCCATCATCTTCTTCACGTATTCGGCGGAGCCGCCACTGATCACACGCCAGGTCGGCCGGTCATCCACGGACAGCATGCCGTGGTTGTTGAAGAACTGCAGGAAGAACCGGATCGGGAATTGCTCGAGCACAATCTCGGGTGCGGACCAGATCGCAGCCCCCATGGGTACGATATAGTAATTGCGGAAGTACCGGGAGTAGCCATTGCGGTTCAGGTATTCGCCCAGGGTTTCGGCATCGGTGATGTTGCCCTCGGACAGATCCCTCCGGGTCTCCCGGTTGAACTTCAGGATCTCCCGGATCATCCGCAGGAACGGCAGGTTCAGCAGGTTTTTGCGCTGGGCGAACAGCGTGTTGAGGCTGGTGCCGTTGTACTGGAGCCCGGTGGAGGAACAATCCACGCTGAAGCTCATGTCGCTGACCTCGGAGGCAACCTCCAGGCGATCCATGAGTTTGATGAAGTTCGGGTAGGTCCAGTCGTTGTAGACGATGAAGCCGGTATTCACCGGCCAGGTGCGGCCGCCGGATTCAACATGCTCGGTGTTGGTGTGGCCACCGGCATAGTCGCCGGCTTCAAACAGCTGAACATCGTGTTTCTCCGCAAGCTTCCAGGCCGCGGTGAGGCCGGAGACGCCGGCCCCAATGACAGCAATACGCTGACGTTCGTTGGTCATTCGGTTTTTTCCTGTTGATCGGTACTCTTGCGCGCCATGTTGGCGGCCATGCGGTCAACCAATGCCCCGGGCAGCGAGCCCAGGATCTTCAGCGTCCAGGTGAACCGCTTGGGAAAGGCAATCTCGTTCTGGCCCTTTGCCAGGCCACTTACGATGCGTTCAGCCGCGTCTTCCGCGGAAATCCTGAAGGGCATGGGGAAATCGTTGCGATCGGTGAGCGGTGTTTTCACAAAGCCCGGTGACACCACCACCACATCAATGCCCTCGGCGGCCAGGTCGGCCCGGAGCGAGTGGGCAAGATAACTCAGGGCGGCCTTGGAGGCCCCGTACCCCTCCGCCCGGCCGAAGGGAAACCACCAGGCCGAAGAGCTGACGATCACCAGCGTGGCCGGCCGGCCCTTTGCCCGGGTCCGGCGCAGTGCCGGCAGGGCAATGTCCAGCGAGCGGGCCGTCCCGAGCACATTGGTTACGATGTTCGCTTCGATTACGTCGCTGCTGTACTGGTCAATCTCCAGGTACTCGCAGGTTCCGGCGTTCAGGATCGCCATATCCAGCGGCCGATCCGAATCCAGGTCAGGGGCGATCGCGGCGAGATCCTCTTTGCTGGTGGTGTCAGCGACTGCCGGCGTAATCCGCCCGGGCGCCAGTTCACGCAGCTTCTCCAGTGATTCGGCCCGGCGCCCGGTGATCACCAGGTGGTGGCCGCCACGGGCCAGGGAGCGGGTAAGCGCCTCGCCAATCCCGGAGCTGGCGCCGGTGATCCAGATATTGCACGGTCCCTGCAGTCGTACGCTCATCCCGCTTGTCCTTTAATCCAGCGAATCACCCGCCCGACGGCCGGGAGGTTTTCGTAAAGCAGTTGGCCGGCGTCAAAATAATCCCGGTGGAAGCTGACCCGGCCATCCTCGATTTCAAGCTGACTGATGCCATCCACCGAGATTTCAGAACCACCCCGGATCCGCTTGTGACGGAGTTTCATGACCCAGGGCAGCGCGACCGAGGAACCGTTGGTAACCGCAGACCCGAACTCGAACCGACAAGAGATGACGTTCCTGTAGGCACCAGCAAAGTAATGAGTGAGCTCATCAAGGCCGGCAACCTGTCCAAAGGGATCCTGAAACCGGACGTCCTCGCTGTATACCTCCTGAAGTTTGTTCAGGTTTCCCTTGTCCAGCTCGTTGAACAATGCCTTGAAGTGTTCGATCGTCGCCGGAACCGCCGAGTTTTTTACACCTACTTCAATTGCTGAGGCTGTGGTCATGACTGCTTCCTCCTCATTGCATCGAGCTCGCGGGTTTCCTCCTGAATGTGCTGTGGTATCGGGTTCAGATCCCAGATGATGCCCAGGCGGGACAGCAGCCACAGCCCGTACCAGGTAATGTCGATTTCGTACCAGCGGAAGCCCTGACGAACCGACTGAGGCCAGCGGTGGTGGTTGTTGTGCCAGCCTTCGCCCAGGGTGATCAGCGCCAGCCAGAAATTGTTGCGACTGTCGTCGTTGGTGTCGAAGCGGCGCTTGCCCCAGACGTGGGACAGGGAATTAATCGAGACGGTGGAGTGGAACAGCATCACCGTCGAGATAAAGAAGCCCCATACCAGCAGCTGCAGACCATTGGTGCCCAGGGAGGGTGCGAAGGCGGCCAGAGCCTCACCGAGTGCATAGATCGCCACGGCCGCAACGGCCGGCACGAGCGAGTCGAAACGGTTGATGAAGCGAAGCTCCGGGTACTTCAGCCAGTCGCGAACCCGTCGCTCATCCATGGCAAAGCCCGCGTCGCAGGTGAACCAGCCCACGTGAGACCACCAGAAGCCCCCGTGATGGGGAGAATGAAGATCCTCCTCCCGGTCGGAATGCTGGTGGTGGTGGCGATGATGGGCGGCCCACCAGAGCGGGCCCCGTTGTGCGGCGCTGGCACCCAGTAAACCGAAAATGAACTGTGCCGGGCGGCTGGTCTTGAAGGTCTTGTGGGCAAAGTAGCGGTGGTAGAACCCTGTGATGGCGAACATGCGGATCAGGAAAAAGGCCACGGCAAACCCTACGGCGAAGGCACTCGCCCCGGTATAGAATGCCAGCAGGCATACCAGATGCAGCATTATGAATGGCACTACCCGGATAAAATTGAAGGAGCGGGAGCTCGTGTCGATGTGATCCGAACCTGCGTCAGAGTCGAACCACCTCAGAATGTTTATAAACCAGTGTTGCACTCGGGTCATACCCTGATTGCCCTTCTACTTCTGTGTGAAACCAAGTCGGCGAAGTATCGCTCAACGCTCGATGGGTTTTACGTAATCGTTACTCAAATTGGATGCACCAGACACGATGTTCAATGAAGCACCCGACAGACACCTTATACGCCGTATTGCGGTCATCGGTTCAGGAATCGCAGGGCTGACTACCGCAATTTTGCTCAAGGAACAGGGCCACTCGGTGACCGTGTTCGAGAAGAGCCGCGGTCCTGGCGGCCGGCTGGCGGCGAAAAGGGTTCCCGGAGGCTCCGCGGATATCGGCGCCCAGTATTTCACGGCCAGAAATCCGGCTTTCCTGGACTTCCTGAGCCGGTACGCGGGGGACGACAGTTTCACCCGCTGGCCGGGTCGGCTGGTTTTTCAGCGCCAGGACGGCAGTCGCGAGCCTTTCCCGGAGGAGGCGCGCTACGTTGGAGCGCCCCGCATGACAGCCATCAGCCGGTCGCTTTCCGCCCACGTTAACCTGGTCGCCGAGACCCGCATTGAAAGAATGGCCCGTAAAGACAGTCAGTGGGAACTGGTCGATACCGGCGGCAACATGGTGGGCCGCTTCGATCGGGTGGTCATGACCGCACCACCGGCTCAGGCCAGAGACCTGTTGCAGGCCAGTGCGCTGGATGAGATTGCCGGCAGGCTGGACCCTTCAGTATCCGCCGTGGCGCCCTGTTGGGCGGTGGCGGCGCATTTCAGTGAGCCACTGGATCCCGGTTTCGACGGCATCCGGTGCCAGCACCCGGTGTTGTATTGGGTGGCGAACAATTCCAGCAAACCGGGCCGTGAGGACTCCGGGCAGTGGTGGGTGCTGCACGGTAACGCGGAGTGGACGAAAGCCCATGTGGACGCATCGCCGGAGCAGGTGGGTGCCGAGCTGGTGAAGGCGTTCCGGGCCCTCGTCGGATCCGATGCGCAGCCGGACG
>JAAZVL010000047.1 GCA_018623515.1 Marinobacter sp. | reverse complement strand
GGTGAGAAGGCAGTTTTTGTCAGCCGGCGGGGTGATCGGCTCAGTCGGCGCAGTATCCAGTCTCGGCTGGGGCGCTGGGGGATTACCCGGGGTGCTGACCAGAAACTGCATCCGCACCTTTTACGGCATTCCTTCGCCAGTCATATGCTGGAGTCCAGTGGCGATCTGCGGGCTGTCCAGGAACTGCTGGGCCACGCCGATATCGCCACAACCCAAGTGTACACCCATCTCGACTTCCAGCACCTGGCGCGGGTCTATGACCAGAGTCATCCCCGGGCCCGGCGCAACAAATCCGGACCCGGTTCCGACGATCAGTGACGCATCATCGCGTCCAGCTCGTCGATGATTTCAGCCCAGTCACTGTCCTCTTCCAGCCCTTCTTCCAGGAAATGGGACTGGCTTTCGGACCAGAACGGAGCGTCCTGCAGGGCTATCTCCCGCGGGAGCGGGGAATGCCTGGCGACAAAGTCCTCGATGCTCTTGTCATCGGAGGCCAGGCCGAGCTGCTCGAACAGGGTGCTCAGGGAGTGTTTGCTGGTGTCCATGGAGATCGGTCTCCTCGTTGAAAGTGTCTGAATGAAATCAACCACGTTTGCAGGTATTGTTCACTGAACTTTAGCGAATCCCGGGAGGATATCCAGTGAAGGTCGTCCTTCGCTCCCTGTTACTATGCAGCCTGTTTGGCCTCTTTCAATCCCCCGTTCTGGCGGATCCTCCCCAGCCGTCGCCAGCGCCGGTGCTCGGCCAGTCCGATCTTGAGTGGCTGCAACAGCAGGAACGGTTTGTGGTGGGTGTCCGGGGCGGGCAGGTGCCGTTGGTTTTCGATACCGGCGACGGGGTGCTGGCGGGAACCTACATCGATTACCTGGCCCGTCTGGCCGACAAGTTGGGTGTGCCGGTGGATCCGGTCATCCTCGAGAGCGGCGAAGAAGCCGACACCGGGCGACCGGAGCCGGATGCGCTGTTGACCACCCATGCCCCGGGAACCCGGATTGCCAGTGGCCAGCGCATGACCAAGCCGCTTATGTCCCTGACCTATGGCCTGTTTGTCAGTGCCGGTGATGCCGCCATCCAGTCCCTTGCGGATCTGGAGGGAAGCCAGCTGGCCATCATCGAAGGGGATACCAACCAGTATGCAATGCTGGAGTCGGTCGAAGAATTCCAGCCGGTGCCGGTGAACGGGATCGGTGAGGCGGTCAGCATGGTGCTCTCCGGCAAGGCACAGGCGTTTGTCGGACCGGTGCCGGTGGTGTCCGATTATCTGCAGTCGGCCATGATCAACGGCATCGGCCTGGCCAGGCTGCTTGATGACAAGCCGGTGGATGTGGTGCTCCAGGTCCCGGCGCGACAGGATCGCCTGTTCCGGGTTCTCGACAGTTCGATTGCCGCCATCAGTCACAACGAGCATCGGATGATCCGCCAGTCCTGGCTGCAGGCCGATGTGCCTTCCATGGAGCGCAGTGGCCTCGAACTTTCGGCGACGGATCAGGATTGGCTCAAGCGCAACCCGAACCTGCGGGTTGCCTTCCGCTCGGACTGGCCGCCCTTCGAATACGAGCAGGATGAGAGGCCTACCGGTCTGGTGGCAGACCTGGTGACCAGGCTGGAATCCGAGTTGGGTATTCGCTTCAGTCGCACCCTGGTCGAGGACCGCTCCCAGGCGGAACAGGAACTGGCGGAGGGAAAGGTGGATATTCTGCCCGGCCTGTCCAGAACGCCCCGTACCGAAAACGAATACCTGTTTACCCGTGCCTACCTGAATGTGCCCATCGCCCTGGTGATCCGCGATGATGGTCGGTTTATTGGCGATCTTCGGGAATTGCGGGGCGAACGTGTTGGTGTCGTCAACCGTCATGCCGCCCACGATTACCTGCTGATCAACCATCCCAACCTGGACCTGTATCCCATGGGCGATGTGGAAACAGGCCTGCTGGCCCTGTCCAATGGCGACCTGGATGTGATGGTGACCCATATTCCGGCAGTCAGTTACACGGTTGCACGGCTGGGGCTGTCGAATCTCCGCATTACCAGCATTACCCCCTACCAGTACGACCTCAGGCTGGCGGTGCGCAAGGATAATCCGGAACTGCACCGGATCCTGAACAAGGGCCTGTCGAGCCTGGAGGCCTCGGAAACCGAGTCCATCTATAACCGCTGGATTCATCTGGATATCGAGCAGGAAACCGACTATACGGTCGTGCGCCGGGTGGTGCTGATCGCCATCGTGGTGGTGCTCATCTTCCTGTACTGGAACCGGAAACTGTCCCGGGAGGTGGACGAACGGATCCGCTCGGAAAACGCCCTGCGCCGCAGTGAAGACGAGCTGCGCGCGGCCAAGCTGGAGGCCGAGCGGCTGGCCCGTGAGGCCGAGGCGGCGAGCCGGGCCAAGAGCGAGTTCCTGGCCAACATGTCCCACGAGATCCGGACTCCGATGAATGCGGTGATCGGCTACAGCGACCTGCTCAGCAACAGCGTGACCGATCCCCAGCAGCGCAGTTACCTCGACGCAATCCGCGCCGGCAGCCGGAGCCTGCTGATGCTGATCAATGACATCCTGGACCTGTCGCGGATCGAAGCGGGCAAGATGCGTCTGGACTATTCGGCGGTATCGGTGCGACGACTGCTGAGCGATGTCCGGCATATTTTCGATCTTCGCGCCCGCGACCAGGGCATTACCCTGGAAGTGAGCGTGGATTCGAGAATGCCCGCGGCAATGATGCTGGACGAGACGCGGCTGCGTCAGGTGCTGTTCAATCTGGTGGGCAATGCCATTAAATTCACCCACGAAGGGGGTGTTACTGTCCGGGCCATAGCAAAGCCGCTGAAAGATGCTCAGGACGAGGAGGGCAGGGCAACGGACCGTCAGTTCTACCAGCTCGTAGTCAGGGTCAGTGATACCGGAATCGGTATACCGGCGGACCAGCTGGACCGGATTTTCGATGCCTTCGAGCAGCAGGAAGGGCAGAACACCCGCCGATACGGGGGCACCGGCCTGGGGCTGGCGATCAGCCGCAAGCTGGTGCGTATGATGGGCGGGGACCTGGCAGTGGAGAGCGAGCCCGGTGCCGGTTCGGTATTTACCGTCACCCTGCCAAAAGTGGAGGCGACGGTGGAGCAGGCCGAGGAAGACGGCGAGCCGAAAGAGGAGGAGCGTTTGCTGGCCCAGACCCTGAGCATGCAGGAACGGGGCTGGCTGCGGCAGCAGTTGGCTCGCGACTTTGGTGACGAGTGGAAAACCGTCCGTGAAAGCGGTGACCCGGAACAGATGAAGGATTTTGCCCGGCGTGTTGTGGCCTGGGGCCAGCGGCACCGGTCACCGTCGGTGACCCGTTACGGGGAAAAACTGCTGGCGGATGTGGAAGCGTTTAACCTGGACGCGGTGAACAGTGCACTTGAGTCGTTTCCCAAGCTGCTGGGACGGCAGGCCTGACCTGCCGCCGATTAAAGGCAGTCGAACTGGGAGCGGCGGTCAAAGGCCACAGAGACCATGTCGTAGCCGGCCTCGGACAGATTGCGGATCAGGTCACGATCCTTCAACAGGGTCATGCATACCTTGTGGACGCTGGCCTGTAGCTGCTCGGTGGGCGGCTCGCCCGCTGCGAAGCGGAAATCCACGATCAGGTACTTGCGGTCCACCGTAGCGGCTACCGGAATGTCCTCGCGGACGATACTTTCATAGCCGATGTAGGTGGCGTGCTGCTGGGGAAAGACCTGGCTCATCAGCACGTCGATGTTTTCGGCGTGCGCCATTGGTGCGGCCAGCAGCAGGCTGGCGATGATGGTGCGGGACAAGTTTCGAAGGCTCAATGCGTCCACTCCCTGGTTTCCTTTGGGGTAGTGTAACAAAGTGTAACATGTCGTTACAGGCCATTATTGCAGAGTGTGTTGCCAGTTACGCCGATGATGGGAAAAGTTTTTCAATTGTTTGCAGTCTGGCTACAGTTTCTCCGGGCTGCCCCGGGTGAGTAGATCAACTATTCTTTCAAGAGCACAAACGGAAGGGAGAGAGCCATGTTTCAGCTGGTATTCAAAGGTGAGTGTGTCGCGGGAACCGATGAGCAGACGGCAAGAAATAACGCCCGGGCGCTGTTCAAGGCCTCTGTCGAACAGGTTGAACGCATGTTCAGTGGCCAGCCGGTGGTCATACGCAACAAGCTTGAGGAGGCCCAGGCCGAGAAGTATCGGGCGGTGCTGCAGAAGCACGGCATGATGGCCTATGTTCAGCCCATGCCCGGTGCCCGCCCCGCACCGGAGCCGTCGCCGGCCGATACCCAGCCGCCGGCCCGCAGCGAACCGGCACCCGGGCCGGCTTCCGGCACCACCGCATCAGCTGCTGGTGGCGCCGGCCCCCGGGTGGAGCCCGGGGATCGATTGCCGGTCGCCGGGGAGAAAGTGGATGACATCCTTGCCGGCAGCAGTCTCAACCTGGACCCGGTGGGGGTGACTCTCGTCGAGCATCAGGAAGCCGAGCCGCCCATGTTCGAGCACCTGGATGACTGGACCCTGGCCCCGGCAGGCTCCGACCTCGGGGTGGAGCGCGAACTGCCGCCGCCCATGGTTCCGGATGTCTCGCACCTGTCCCTGGTGGACGAGGACGATAAGGAAAAGCGCTGAGAGACTTCGGTGACAGGACGCCTCCGTTGAAAGCTCTGATCATTCTGCTCCTGTGTCTGCTGACACCGGCCTCCCTACTGGCGGAAGACCGTGCCCGCGTCGGTCTGGTGCTGAGTGGTGGCGGGGCCAAGGGTATGGCTCATGTCGGGGTGCTCCGGGTGCTGGAGGAAATGAATATCCCGGTGGATGTGGTGGTGGGTACGAGCGCCGGTTCGGCAGTCGGCGCCCTCTATGCGTCAGGCATGCCGGTTGCCCGCATTGAGGAACGATTCATCGAGATGGATTGGCTGGCCAGCTTCCAGGACGATCCGGGACGGGTTTACAAGCCGATCCGGCGCAAAGAGGACGACTGGCGCTTTCCGGTCATGCCGGGCCTCGGTGTCCGGGCCGATGGTCTGCATGTTGGTGGTGGCATCGTCGCTGGCCAGAACCTCGGGTTCATTCTCAACGAACTGACCCGGAACGCTGCATTAGTGCAGGATTTTGACCGCTTGGCGATTCCTTTTCGGGCCGTGGCGACTGACCTGGCCACGGGCGAGCAGGTAGTCATCGGCCGCGGTAACCTGGCTGAGGCGGTCCGCGCAAGCATGAGTATACCGGGCGTCTACGCCCCGGTGGAGCTGGACGGCCGCCTGCTGGTGGATGGGGGAGTCGCCAACAACCTGCCAGTGAGTGTGGCGCGGGAAATGGGCGCGGAGGTGATCATAGCTGTGGATATCACCGACCCGCTCATGGACACCGATGATCTGCGGGAAGCCTTTTCCGTGGTGGGTCAGCTCACCACCCTGCTGACCCGCCGCAATACGGACCAGCAACTGGACCTGCTTGTCGGGCAGGATGTTCTGATCCGGCCGGACCTGGAGGGCCACACATCGGCGGACTTCTACCAGGCACCATTACTGTTCGAACTGGGGGCCACTGCAGCCCGCAACCACGCCAGTGAGCTCAGGCCCTTGCAGGTGTCGCGTACCGACTGGACCGCCTACAAGGCCCGGATGTCCTCCCGTGCGTTCAATGCGGGCCCGATTGCCCGTATCGAGATCGAGAGCAGTCGCCGGCTGGCACGGGATTTCCTGCGGGAGAGGATTCGTCAGCCCGTCGGTGAACCTCTGAATGTCGAGGCGCTGGAGGAGGATCTCAAGCGGATCTATGGCCTGGGCTATTACGAAACCGTGTCCTACTCATTGTCGCCCTCAACGGATGGCACCGTGCTGGTGATCCAGCCCCGGGAAAAGTCCTGGGGGCCGAATTACCTGTCCTTCGGTCTTGGCTATGAGGACAATTTCGATGGTGAGACCCGGTTCAATATTGCCTCCTCGCTGCGCATGACCGAACTTAACCGGCTTGGCGGCGAGTGGCACACGGGGCTCCAGCTGGGCACTGAACCCTGGGTAAGGACCCAGTGGTATCAGCCGCTGGACTACGGCTATGACCGCTTCGTTGTTGTGGGTGGCGAGTATTCCCGGGACAATTTCGGCGTGTACGACGAGGCCGGCCGTCAGATCGCGGAAGTCGATGTCACGTTCCGGTCCGCGGATTTGGCGGTGGGGATGGAGCTCGGCGGCGATGCCGAAGCACGGTTGATCTACACCCGGGGCTATTCGACGGTGGATGAGGAAGTAGGGGAGCCGGTGGCGCCGGATGACGCCATCCACCAGGGTAATGTGACACTGCGGCTGGTCCACGATTCCCTGAACGATTCGTTCTTTCCGACCGCAGGGGCCTTTGCCGGCGTGAAAGCCCGGTTCGAACGGGAAGATCTCGGGTCGGACCGGCATTTTGACTTGGTCACCACCCTGCTTCTGGGGACCGGGAGCTGGCAGGGCCTGACCCTGACCGGGCTGGTGTTCGCGGAGGATGTGGTTCGTGGTGAGGCGGGGGTCGAGAATCATGTGCGCCTGGGTGGCTTCCGGCGCCTGTCAGCGTTCGCGCCCGGTGAGATCACGGGCGAGAGCGCGGCCATGGCGGCTGCCTACGCCAGTCAGAGTTTCGGCGGGCCGCTGGTGCCCTGGTTCGCCGGAGTCGGGTTCGAGGCGGGCAACGCCTGGGACTCCCTGAGCGATGCCAGCTGGGACCGTTCGGTCCGGTCCTGGAGTCTGTTTGCCGGGGTGGATACCTTCCTGGGGCCGGTCCAGTTGGCAGGCGCCTACAACAACGAGGACAACTGGAGCGCTTACCTCAATATCGGCTTCTCCTTCACCCAACTGTTCTATTGACGTCGCCCGTCGGCTTCTGCGTTCGTTCCTGCGATCGCGCCCAATACCTGTTGGCACTGTTGCAGGGCGAAACGGTGGAGGATTCCGGCAAGGCGTTCCTCGTCCCGGTCCCGGATTGCACTGATAGACTCTTCCATGTTGGCGAGGTTGTCCTCGAGCACCTGGCTGCCGCCGTGCTGGAATGCAGCGAAGGCGCAACGCCGGGCTGAGGGCCAGAGATCGTCTATAGCGTTCACAATGAAGTAGTTGTCGGCGTAAACCAGTGAGGCCTTGGTGTATTCAATGCCCAGTTCCAGAAACTTCATCAGGTCGTTTTTCTGGTAGCAGGCTTTCATCTGCCGGTGCAGGGATTCCAGCCGCTCCATGTCCGCGGGCTGCCACTGGCGAACCAGCTTGCGGCCCGTGTGGGTGAGATAGAGTTCCAGGGTCTCGTACAGGCTCCGCACGAAGTACTCGTCGAGGGTCGTGACGAAGGCACCCTTGCGCGGGACATTGCGCACCAGGTGCCGTTTTTCCAGCAGCAGTAGTCCTTCCCGGATCGACCCGTGGCTGACGTCCATTTCCTTGGCCATGGAACCCTCATATATGCGCTCTCCCGAGCGAAGCTGGCCAAAGACAATCAGGTTTTCGATGTGGCGGGCGACCTGTTCGGTCAGGGTTTCACGGGGCTTGAAAGCGTTCATGTCGGTTTACGGCTGCTGCATGCGGTTGGGATTGCTCGCATATTCGCACATTCGGGTATCCCTGGGCCAGTTTGTGGCCGCTGTCACAGCAGGGGGGCGCTCAGGCGGACTGCCCGGCAGGCCAGCCGGAACAGGATCGAGCGGTCACGGTAATCCCTTTCAGTCATCAGGCGGCAATTTTTCAGGTCGTCCTCCAGCATCTGCTCGACATCGGCCACAAAACGTTGATCGGTGTTGATGGCGGTGATCTCGAAGTTCAGCCGCATGGACCGGTTGTCCAGGTTGGCGGTCCCCACCGCAGCATAGCGGTCGTCCACCAGCACCACCTTCTGGTGCATGAAGCCCGGTTGATAGCGGTAGATGCCAATGCCCGCCTGGCTGGCTTGCACCAGGTAGGAATAGGCGGCCAGCTTGACCAGGGGACTGTCCGGGGTCTCCGGAATCAGAATGCGGACATCGATGCCCCGGAGCGCGGCAAGCTGCAGGGCGTTCATGATCTGGAAATCGGGTACGAAATACGGCGAGGCGATCCAGATCCGGGAACGGGCATTGTTGATGCAGTTCAGGAAAAACAGGGTGCAGGTCTCCCAGGTATCGGCCGGTCCGGTCGGGAGGATCAGGACCTCCTGGTCGCCAGGGGTATGCTCACCGGCGCTCCAATCCAGGTTGGGCAGCTCGTCACTGGCCCAGTTCCAGTCTTCCAGCCAGGCGAGCTGCAGGCCGCTCACCGCCGGACCTTCGATCCGGCAGTGGGTGTCCCGCAGGGGATCCTGGTCCATGGCAGTGCCGAGGTATTCATCACCCAGGTTGATACCGCCCACGAAGCCAACCTTGCCATCGCACACCAGCACCTTCCGATGATTGCGGAAGTTGATCTGGAAGCGCCGACGGCGAATGTTGCCATCCCCGAACGAGGCGACCCGGGCCCCGGCCCGGGACAGTTCGCGCAAATAACGACGGGGTAGAAAGGCACTGCCGATGTCGTCGTACAGGAACCAGACCTCCACGCCCTGTGCCAGCTTCCGTTCCAGGATCGACTTGATGCGCTGGCCGACCCGATCGGAGCGGACGATATAGAACTCGAGCAGGATGTAGCGGCAGGCATCCTCCATGGCCTCGAACAGGGCCTCGAAGGTGGCCTCGCCGTCGCGCAGCAGGGTGCACTGGTTGCCATCGGTGAACGGCTGCCGGCCCAGCTTGCACAAAACCTGCAGTTCACCCTGGAAGCGGCCATGACCGGGGGCGGGAATGGAGGTGGTCTGTTGCTCAAACCGGTTCAGCAGCGCGGTCAGGGATTCATCACCCATGCGCCGGGCCTTGACGTAGCCACCAAACCGGCTCCGGCCGATCAGCAGAAACAGTGGCACGGTGACGTAGGGAATGCCGAGCAGGCCAATGATCCACGCGATGGCGCCCTGGGGTGTGCGGTAGGTCAGCAAGATCCGGTAGATGCATGCCAGTGCCGCCAGGTAAAGCAGGCCGACAGCAATGGCGATCAACGGAAAACCCTCTATCATGCCGTGCTCCTCGGGCCGGTATCATCCGTGCCGGCGCCCAGGTGTTCGGCACGGTATTGGGCTGGCGCCTGGCCGGTCCAGCGTTTGAATGCGCGGCTGAAGGCGCTGAGCTCGGAAAAGCCCAGCAGGAAGGCGATTTCACCCAGGGCGTACTGGTCGGCGGCGACGTACCGCAGGGCCTTGTCCTTGCGCACCTCTTCCACCAGTTCGTGGAAGCTCAACCCTTCCTTCTTGAGTTTCCGGTAGAGAGTCTGGCGGCTCATATGGCACTGACGGGCGAGGGTGTCGGCATCAATCCGGTCGGTTGCCATCTGTCGGGAAATCAGGCGCCGGATCTTGCGGCTGAAGGAGCGCCGGGTCTGCAGCCGCGCCAGCAGGAAATTGACCTGGCGCAGCACCGCCGAATACACGTACGGATTGCGGTGCGGTATCGGGTGGCTCAGGTGGTGGCTGGCAAAGGCCACGCGGGTAATGCCATGGCCGAAGCTCACCGGCCCGCCCAGCAGGACTTCGTATTCGTTGGCGTAGGAGGGCTTGTCATGGGCTATTTCGGCCCATTCGGCCCGGAAACCTGGATGGATGAAGTGCCGGGTCCGGCTCATGGCTGCGGCGAGGGTCCGGTCCATGTCCTGTCGGCAGTAATGCTCCGGGACGTCCGGTTGCCAGGTCAGGACGGCGGTGTCTCCGCTCTGCTCGAAGGTGAGGATCACCGACTCGTTTATAAGTCGATGCAGACGGACGTACTGGGTTACCGCTTCGCCCAGCGTGTCGCAGTTGAAAAACACATGCCCCACCAGTCCCATGCGCTCGGGATCGACCAGCTTGCCGGCATGGAGTCCGACACCGGGGTCGCCGGTTGCCCGCTCGGCATATTCCCACAGGCGGTAGTGTGCTTCGGCGGGTACCCTGCGGTCGGGATCCTCCAGGCCACCGGTATCGAGGCCGGTGATGCCGGCTATCCGGTTCCGGTCCAGCACGCCCTGGCTTTCAAGGTAATGCACCAGCGCCAACGTGCTGGATGCGGCAACGCCGGGAGTAGCGGCTGTAGGGGTATCCGGGTGCGCGGAATTCACAACATTCCTTCTGAAAGTTAACAGGTTGTCATGGACACTGGTACAAAATGTCAAGCGTATGGGACAACTTGTCAACGGCCTGTTTGCCATACAACGATAGCATTATCCCATCAGGTTGGAGTAATGAATGCACACTTGATGGAGGTGTTGTATGGAACAGGAAATCTTTGTGCCCCATAGCGAGCAGGAACGCATGAACGTGATTGCTCTCGCGGAATATCTGGACAGCATCTTCTACTGCTGATCAGACAGGCGTTCAGCCTATGACCTTGAGCCGGGTAACCCCCGGCTTTTTTTCGTCCCGACATCCGCCCGCCTTGCTCGCAGGGCTGGCAGTGGTAATGTATCCGCTCCGAGAACCATCCTTTCCAAAGCGGAGGCTGTCTGTCCATGAGTGTCGAGCTGAATCACCGAATAACCGGCGAAGGCAAACCCCTGATCCTGCTGCATGGCCTGTTCGGGTCACTGGAAAACCTCGGGGGAATCGCGCGCCGGCTGCAGGATGAGTGGCAGATCCACGCCCTTGACGAGCGTAACCACGGCAGCTCCCCCCATACCGATACCATGGATTACCCCTCGATGGCCGAGGACGTGCTCGCCTATATGGATGCCCAGGGGTTGGACACGGCCTCCATCCTGGGCCATTCCATGGGCGGCAAGGTGGCCATGCAGGTGGCACTGATGGCGCCGGAGCGGGTGGACAAGGTGATTGTGGCGGACATCGCGCCGGTCAGCTACAAACCCCACCATGATGTCATTCTCGAGGGGCTGGAAAGTCTTGATCTGACCAGCGTGCACTCCCGCCAGGATGCCGACAGGCTGTTGGCGGAGTTTGTCGAGACGCCGGGTGTCCGGCAGTTCCTGCTCAAGAACCTGGAACGGGTGCCCAACGACGAGCAGACCCCCGGGGGGCCCGTGTTTCGCTGGCGACTGAACCTGCCGGTGATTAACGCTTGCTACGAAAACCTCGCCAAAGCCCCCGAAGGTGATGGTCCGTTCAACGGCCCGGTCCTGTTCCTCAAGGGCGCGGAATCCGCCTATATACAGGAAAAGCACCGGGACCAGATCATGCGCCTGTTCCCATCGGCCGAACTGCGCATCATCCAGGATACCGGCCACTGGCTGCATGCCGAGAAAGCCGATACCTTTGCCGCCCTTTGCCGCCGGTTCCTCGAAAACGACAAGTGATTGCTCCGGCCCGTGACAGGGGCATTTTCATGGTCTGGCCCGCGTCTGCTATGGTTAGGCCATTGTCCTGGCGGGGAAATCGGAAAATAACAACGGGCGGACGCACTCTATGAAGTGGTTGTTGATCGGGTTGCTGGTGGTATTTCTGTTGCTTGGCAGTTTTCTGCTGACCCCGTCGCCCATTGACAGCAAGGCCTGGGAGCCGCCCTCGTCACCACCCCTGACCGGGATCCTGGCGCCCAACGAGCGGCTCCGCCTGGCAGACCTGATGGCGCGGGGCCAGGTCTATGGTCCGGAGGACACGACGGTCGGCCCGGACGGCGTGCTGTATAGCGGAACCCAGGACGGTTTCATCATTCGCGTCTTACCGGACGGCCGCGTGGAGAAGTGGCTGGAGACCGGCGGCCGGCCTCTGGGGATGGTGTTTGACCAGCAGGGCAACCTGATCGTTGCCGATGCCTGGAAAGGGCTGCTGTCCATCGCGCCGGACAAAACGATCACCGTGCTGGCCCGGGAAGCCGGGGGCACCCCGTTCCGGTTTACCGATGATGTGGACATCGGTCCGGATGGCACCATCTATTTCACCGACGCCAGTTCACGCTTCCATCAACCGGACTACCGGCTCGATCTGCTGGAAATGCGTCCCCATGGCCGCCTCTTGCGTTACTCTCCGCGCACCGGACGGGCCGAGGTCCTGCTGGGCAACCTGCACTTCGCCAACGGCGTTGCGGTGTCCCCGGACGGTGATTTTGTCCTGGTCAACGAAACCTGGAAATACCGTATCCTGCGTTACTGGCTGCAAGGCCCCCGGGCCGGTCGGGCCGAGGTATTTGCCGACAACCTGCCCGGGTTCCCCGATAACCTGGCAGTGGATGAAGAGGGGCGTTATTGGGTGGCGTTCCCGACCTTGCGCAATGCCCAGGTTGATGCCCTGCACCGGACGCCCTGGCTCAAGGACCTGGTGGCGAAACTTCCGGACAGCCTGAAACCGGCCCCGCAGGAGTACGGTCTGGTGGTGGCTTTCGACCGGGAGGGTAATCCGATCACCAGCCTGCACGATACCCGGGGCACCCATCTGCAGGAAATTACCTCGGTGAATCCCCATGACGGGGTTCTATACTTTGGTTCACTTCACAATGACCGCATCGGGCGGCTACCGTTGCACGCCATTCCGGGGCTCGGAGACACTGACGAATGACCGCCGAACAGAACATTGACTGGGATCTGCCGGATCCCTTTACCCTCGAGATTATCGTGCGCGAAGAGGATACCGATCGCCTCGGGCACGCCAACAATGTGGTGTATGTCCGCTGGCTGGAAGACGTCAGCTGGGCCCACATCGAGAGTCTGGGCATGACCTGGGAGCTGCACGAAGCCACCGGCAAGGCCATGGCCATCACCCGCACCGAGATTGATTACCTGGCCTCTGCCAATGCCGGGGACCGGCTCATCCTGGGGACCTGGCTCACCGGGTTTGACGGTCGTTTCCGTTCCTCCCGCCAGTTTCAGCTGGTGCGTCCGGCGGATGGCAAGACCCTGGTGCGGGCGGTTTCCACCCATGCCTGCGTCAATATGAAAACCCAGCGACCCTCCCGGGCGCCCAGGGAGTTTGCCGAGATCCTGTCGGCTGCCTCTGTCAGTGGAGGCAAGGGCCTGGCCCCGGACTGAGCTTCCACGGGGCCGGTTTTCTGCTAGTCTGAAAGCGTCTGCCCCAGTTGGCACCGATCATTACCACCGATGTCTGGAGAGACCCATGGAATCCACTAACGAAAACAACGTCGACACTTCCATGCGCCACGTGGTCTATGACCGTTTTGGTGAGCGGGATGTCCTGCAGGTGGTCGAGAGCCCGGTGCCTCAGCCTGACACCGGCCAGGTGCTGGTCCGGGTTCATGGCGCCGGCCTGAATCCGATTGACTGGAAGACCCGCAAGGGCCTGGGCTTTGCGGCGCGCCAGATCGAGAATTCATTGCCCTGGACGCCCGGATACGATGTGGCCGGTGAGGTGGTCGCGGTAGGAGAGGACGTCACCACCCTGGCGCCGGGTGACCGCGTGATGGGCATGGTCGGATTCCCGGCCGCCGGCGGAGGCTATGCCGAGTATGCCCTGGCTGCCGCCGATGAACTGGCCATCGTGCCCGAGGAACTGGATCTGGTGACAGCCGGAGGTGTCCCCCTGGCGGCACTGACCGCCTGGCAAGGATTGTTCGAGATGGGCAAGCTGGAATCCGGGCAGAAGATCCTGATTCACGCCGGTGCCGGTGGTGTTGGCCATTTCGCCGTCCAGTTCGCCCTGGAGCGGGGTGCCCATGTGATTGCCACCGCCTCTGCGCGAAACCGCGATTTTCTGGCGGAGCTGGGCGTTCATGAGGTGATCGATTACCACACCATCGATTTCGCTGATGAATGTTATGGTCTGGACATGGTACTGGACCTGATAGGGGGTGATGTAGGCAAGCGTTCTCTGCATACCCTGGCTGAGGGCGGCGTTCTGGTCACCATTCCCACCGTGACGGCTGATGAGATCATCAGCGTCGCCGAGGAAATGGGCCTGCGGGCCCACGGTATGACCGTGCGTCCGGATGTCTTTCACCTGGAGGAGATCGCCGAGCTGATCGAGGACGGCGATGTGCGGGTGCACGTCGACGGCAGGTTTACCCTCGACCAGGTGCAGGAAGCTCACGAAGCTCTCGAGGGTGGGCACGTCCGGGGCAAGCTGGTGCTGGATTGCCGTTGAGGTATCCTGGCCGCTGCTGAGGGCTCTTGCCCTCAGCCCTTGTCTTCCGCGTTCCCGCTTTCTTCCACTTTCGCGGTTTTTCCGCCGTTGTTTTTCTCCTTGCGTTCCTTCTGCGGTTGGGGCGGCACCAGGCTGATCAGGATCCAGTCTTCCTCGGGCTTCAGGTCCTCCATCTTGCAGACCGGTGAAATGTAGCCCTTGCTGTCGAACACGAACAGCACCAGGGCCTGTCGCTGGTATTTCTCCAGGAAGTCCTGATAACTGAACTCCTCGCTCAGCTGCGTGGTTCGTACCGTATAGCCCTGGCTGGCCAGGCTGGCCAGCTTGGCATAGCTGACGCCATCAAACAGGCCCCGGGTCATCTGGATTTTCTCCGCCGTCTGGTGGCGGGCCTTCTGGTCCTGCTCGCCCTCCGCCAGGCTGAACACGCAGTTTTTCCCGAACCAGTCCAGGAAATGATACGTGGCCAGCGAGTTCATGTGCTTGTAGGGGGAAATGACCAACAGTTTGCCGATACCGGTCAGGTCCAGGTGGGTAGAGGCGTGTTCGGATACCGGGTTGCCGAAGTAGACCTGCAGATTATCCATTCGGGCCTGACGGACGTTCTCCCAGTTGGTGTCCGCCAGGGTGACCGGCACCTCATGTTTTTTCAGCGCATGGGCTATCATCCGCGCGACATTGTTGGCACCGAGGATCAGGAAGCCGTACTCGGCCGGTTCCGCGACCTTGAGTAGTCGTGCCACCGGGCGCGCCGTCAGGCTCTGCAGGGTGACCGTGGCAATGATCAGCATGAACACCAGTGGCACCAGGGTGCCGGCGCTTTCATAGCCGAGCTTCTGGAGCTGGAAGGCGAACAGCGCCGATACCGCGGCCGCCACGATACCTCGCGGCGCGATCCAGCTCAGGAACAGTTTTTCCCGCAGATTGAGGTCGGTGCCGATGGCAGAGAGGAAAATGCTCAGGGGGCGGGCCACCAGTATCAGCGCGGCCAGGACCACGACCAGGGCCCAGCCCAGCTCGGCAATGGCCGAGAACTCCACCCGGGCGGCCAGGATGATAAACAGGGCTGAGATCAGCAGAACACTGAGGGACTCTTTGAACTCGAGGATACTGTCGATCGGCACCCGCTTCATGTTGGCCATCCAGATGCCCATGATGGTGACCGTAAGCAGGCCGGATTCGTGGGCCAGTTCATTGGAAATGGCGTAGACGCCGAGCATGAAGGTCAGGGTGCCGGCATTGTGCAGGTACTGGGGAATCCAGTGCTTGCGCAATACCAGACCGTTCAGGTAGCCGGCGGCCGCCCCGATCAGGAAACCCACCAGCAGGGTCTTGCCGAAAATATACAGGGAGTGGCTGAAGACGTTGCCCTGGCCCCAGGAGACGATGCCCTCGAACACCAGCACCGCAAGCAGCGCGCCCACCGGATCAATGATGATGCCCTCCCAGCGCAGGATATTGGCCAGCTTGGACTTCGGGCGGACCGATCTCAGCAGGGGAGCAATCACGGTAGGGCCGGTAACGATGGATATGGCGCCGAACAGCAGCGCAACTTCCCAGGACACGCCGAGAGCCCAGCGGGCCACCAGTGTGCCGATGAGACAGGTCACGATAGAGCCCACCGGCACCAGGTTGCGCACCATCTTGCCGTGGCCGCGAATTTCCTCGTAGCGCAGGGTCAGGCTGCCCTCGAACAGGATGATGGCCACCGCCAGAGAAATCACCGGGAACAGCAGGTCCCCGAAGACCTGCTCTGGCACCAGGAAGCCGAACAGCGGCCCCGCCGCGATACCGCCGGCCAGGAGGAAAAGGATGGCGGGCATCCGGACCCGCCAGGCCAGCCACTGGCAGAACAGGGACAGGACGCCGATGCTGGCGAGAACCATGACAGTACTGAGAGGCATAGGTTTTCAGATCCTTGAATTACTGGTGGGCGCGCCTGGCAATGCGGTTGAGCAGGCGTGAGGCCGCAACAAAGCCGAAGCTGGCGGTCACCGGGCTGGCGGCCCCGAAGCCGGAGGCGCAGTCCAGCCGGACCGGGCCATTGCTGGCCGGTTTCTGCAGACACACTTCGCCATCTCCCGCAGGATACGTGAGCTGTTCGAGCGAGTACACGGCCTCGATACCAAATCGCCGCTTGGGATTGCGGGAGAATCCGTATTCCCGACGCAACAGGTTGCGGACTTTCGCGAGCAACGGGTCCTGGGTGGTTTTGGCCAGGTCGGCCACCTGGATCTGGGTCGGATCCATCTGGCCACCGGCGCCGCCGGCACAGACCAGTAGAATCTTGCGCCGCTGGCAGTGGGCGATCAGGGCGGCCTTGGCCTTGACGCTGTCGATGGCGTCCACTACCCCGGTCATTTCGGGAGTGATCAGCTCGGCGGCGTTTTTTGTGGTCAGGAAGCCAAAGTGAACCCGGACATCGGCATGGGGATTGATGGTTCTCAGACGATCGGCCATGGCGTCGGTCTTGGTGCGCCCGTACTGCCCCTCCAGCGCATGCAGCTGGCGGTTGGTGTTGGAGACACAGATATCATCCATGTCGATCAGCGTCAGGGTGCCAATGCCGCTGCGGGCCAGCGCCTCAGCCGCCCAGGAGCCGACACCGCCGAGGCCGACGATGGCGATGTGTGAATTCCGGAATGCGTCCAGGGCACGGCGGCCATAGAGCCGCTCGATCCCCCCGAAACGAAAAGCGTAATCGTCCGCGGACATTCAGCCTCCGTCAGTAGCCGGCCCTCGCCGGCGCGAATCAAAGGACGCAATTGTAACCCAGGCATCGAAGGGAGACGAAAATCAGGCATAAAAAAAGCCACGCGGGGGCGTGGCAATAAAGGGTACCCTGCCCGAGCAGGACAGGGTAGGACTAGTTCAGAGACACTAATCAACCTGACTATTATTGATTTTCATCAGGCCCGACAGAAGGTCGCAACGTGCCATTTACCGGTCATTTCCGGTCACGGCAGTCAGGCAGCCCAATGGTCATCGGAGAACGCCATCAGGCTGTCCTTGCCGCTTTCGATATCCCTGAGCAACCAGTCGATCTCCGGCATCAGCTTCTCGAAATAGAAGCGAGCGGATACCTGCTTGCCTTCGAGCAACGGCTGGTTGCCCTTACCGCTGGCGAGTTGCTCGCCGGCGACGCCGGCCATCCGTGACCACAGGTAACCAATCACGGTCAGGGCCATCAGGCGCAGGTAGGGTGTCGCGGCCGCACCGGCCTGCTCCGGATCCTTGGGGGCATTGCTGGCAAGCCATAGGGTCGCCTGCTCCAGTGCCTTGACCGCGCCTTTCAGTTCCTCGCGATGGGGCGCTTCCGGGTTGTCCTTGAGGTAACCGGTCAGCACCCCGAAGAGGGTACGCACCAACTGGCCGCCCTTCAGCGACAGCTTGCGGCCCACCAGGTCCATGGCCTGGATGCCGTTGGTGCCCTCGTAGATGCGGGCGATGCGACCGTCCCGGACCAGCTGCTCCAGCGGCCAGTCGGTGGTGAAGCCGGAACCGCCGAGCACCTGCAGGCCGGTGTTCGCGTTGTTGAATCCCTCATCGGTCAGGAATGCCTTGACCACCGGGGTCAGCAGCTGCACCAGATCGTCCGCGGACTCACGGATACCGGCGTCCGGGTGCGCCACGGACAGATCGAGCTGATGGCCGGTGAACAGGGCCAGGGCGCGCATGCCTTCGTTCAGCACTTTCTGGCGCATCAGCATGCGCCGTACATCCGGGTGCACAATGATCGGGTCGGCCGGGCCGTCCGGGTTCTTCGGTCCGCTCAGTGACCGGCTCTGCAGCCGCTCCCGGGCAAAGCCCAGGCTCTCCTGGTAAGCCATCTCCGCCAGGCCGAGACCCTGCATACCGACCATCAGTCGGGCCTCGTTCATCATGGTGAACATCGCGCTCATGCCCTTGTTGGGCTCGCCCACCAACCAGCCCTTCGCGCCTTCAAAGTTCATCACGCAGGTGGCAGAGCCCTTGATGCCCATCTTGTGCTCGAGTCCGCCACAGAAGGCCGGGTTGCGCTCGCCGGAATCAGGCAGGAACTTGGGCACCACGAACAGGGATATGCCCTTGGTGGTATCCGGTGCGCCGGGCAGCTTGGCCAGCACCAGGTGCACGATGTTGTCGACCAGATCGTGCTCGCCACCGGTGATCCAGATCTTGGTGCCTTCCAGACTGTAGCTGCCGTCATCGTTGGGTGTGGCCCGGGTACGGATCAGGCCCAGGTCGGTGCCGCACTGGGGTTCGGTGAGGCACATGGTGCCGGTCCACTCACCGGAGATCAGCTTTTCCAGGTAGGTCTGCTTGAGTTCCTCGGATCCATGGGCATAAAGGGCACTGATGGCGCCGTGAGTCAGGCCCGGATACATGCCCAGGGACAGGTTGGTGGAACACACCATTTCATCCACCACGAACTTGAGTGTGTGGGGCAGGCCCTGGCCGCCGAACTCCAGCGGTGCGTCGAGGGCAGTCCAGCCGCCTTCAACAAACGTGCGGTAGGCCTCTTTGAAGCCGTCCGGGGTGGTCACGCTCCGGGTTTCCGGATCGTACTGGCAGCCTTGCCGGTCACCGGTCTGGTTGGTGGGCTGGATGACTTCCGCCGCCAGTTTGCCGGCCTCGTCAATCACCGCGGACATCAGATCCGGGGTGGCATCGGCGTACTTTTCCAGCT
>JAAZVL010000190.1 GCA_018623515.1 Marinobacter sp. | reverse complement strand
GGTGCCCCGCCCGCAGGGCCCGGATGATGACATCCACCACATCCGGCAACTGCTCTTCGATCTTCGCAATCCGTTTACTGCGCTTGTTGCGCAAATAGAGGAATGGTGCACTGGCCGCCAAGGGAGCCAACACCACTGGCGCCCACCAGGCCTTGGTCATGCTGAACCCAACAAAGGCGGCGACACTAGCCAGCAGAAGCGCCAGTAACAACACCCGATACGCCCTGGTCTGATAACCGCTCTGGGCGATCAAACTGACCAGAGGCTGAAGCAGGTGCATGGACTCCAAACGTTTTTCCAGGGGCGACAGATCCCGCAGGTACTGCTCCTGCATGAGGGAAAGCCGCTTTTGGCCCTCCTCCCCCTGGGTCATTTTGTGCATGCGCTGGTTGAGCCGCTTTCGCGCACCCCGGCTCTCACCGAAAACCGGAATCACCAACCCCTGGGAGAGCAGAAACACTGCCACGAACACCAGGGCCAGAAATATCCAGAGCTTGTCTCCCAACTCTTCCATGGCTCAGCCCTCAAAATCCGGATCGAAAAGTGACAGGGGCACTGCGATGCCCCGCTGGTGAAGGTGCTCGTGGAAACGGGGCACTATGCCGGTTGCCCGGTAGCGGCCCACCACTTTTCCTTCCTCATCCCGACCCATGCGCTGGAAGTTGAACAGCTCGGACATGGTGATCACATCCCCCTCCATGCCGTTGATCTCCTGCACACTGACCAGGCGGCGGGTGCCGTCCTCCTGACGCTCCACCTGGAGCACCACGTCAATGGCGGACGCCACCTGGGAGCGAATCGCCTTGACCGGCATGGTGGTACCGGTCATGGACACCATGTTCTCGATCCTGGTCAGGGCATCCCGGGGGCCGTTGGCATGAAGCGTAGTCATGGACCCGTCGTGGCCGGTGTTCATCGCCTGGAGCATATCCAGTGCCTCGGCACCACGGACCTCGCCGACGATGATCCGGTCAGGCCGCATCCGCAGGCTGTTCCGAACCAGATCCCGCTGGGTGACCTCGCCCTTGTTCTCGATATTCGGAGGCCGGGTTTCCAGCCGAACCACATGGGGCTGCTGGAGCTGAAGTTCCGCCGAATCCTCGATGGTGACAATCCGCTCGTTATCCGGAACAAAGCCCGAAAGCACGTTCAGCAGCGTAGTCTTACCCGAACCGGTGCCGCCGGAAATCAGAACGTTCAACCGCCCCCACACGATGCTCTCGAGCAAGCCGGCGATAGGTGGTGTCAGGGTGCCCTTCTCCATCAGCGCATCCATGGACAGGCGACCGATGGAGAAACGGCGAATGGACAGCAGCGGTCCGTCCACCGCCAGTGGCGGAATGATGGCATTGACCCGGGAACCGTCCTTCAGACGGGCATCCACCATCGGCGAGGATTCATCAATCCGGCGACCGACACTGGAAACAATTCGGTCAATAATGTTGAGCAGGTGGGTATCGCTGTGGAAGCTCACATCCACCTTTTCCAGCTTGCCGTTGCGCTCGACATAGATGCTGTCGTGGCCGTTGACCAGGATATCGGCGATGGACTTGTCAGCCAGCAGCGGCTCCAGGGGGCCAAGGCCGAGAATGTCGTCCTGAATCTGGCGGATGATGCGCTGACGGGCGGTCAATGACAGCGGGATGGATTCCTCCGCCATCAGCCGCTGGCCGATTTCCTGTAACTGGCGCTCGGCCTCCTCTTTACCCAGGGTGCCCAGGAGCGAAAGATCGAGAACCTTCATCAGCTTCTGATGGATCTTCTGCTTCCAGGCTCGCTCCTGCTCCTCCTCGGCTCTCCGGCTCGGAGAAAGGCCGGTTCCGTTGTGAACCAGAGGGGGCTCGGGCTCGCCTTTGCCAAATTCGTTCAGTCGGTTCAATTCCATGACACTCTCCTCAGGCTCCTGCCAGTTTTCGCCACATCCGGCCCAGGCCAGACTGTGGAACCACTTTCTTGCCACTCAGGACTTCCGCCATCCGGACCAGGCTCCGGCTGACCGGTGATGAGGGTGCAGCCTCCAACAGGGGCACCCCCAGATTCGAGCTTTCCGCCACCTTGGCGTAATCGTTGGGGATAAAGGTCATGTCCCCGATGCCCAGGGCTTTTTCGATATCACCGGCGGTGAGTGCCAGTCGCTTGTCCCACCGGTTAACCACAATTCCGATTCTGTCGGCGGGAACACCCATGTAACGGGTGAGGTAATGCAGCAGACGACGGGCGTCCTGAACATGGGAAATACTTTGCTGGAGCACCAGCAATACCCGATCAGCCGATTCCAGCAACATCCCGGTCACACTGTCGATCTGCCGGGGAAGGTCAACGACCGTGTGGTCGTAACCAGAATGCAACAGCGCCAGCAGTTTCTGCAGCTGGCCCTCATCGATATCGCCGGGCACTACCAGCTGATCCGAGCCATTACCCAGCAAATGCAAGCCGCTCTTGTGTTTGAGCATATGGCCCTCGAGCGCCATAAGATCCATGTTGTCGGCTCGCAAGATTGCATCCACCAACCCGCCACCCTCATGGAGATCAAAGGCCGACGCCAGGTTGCCGAATTGCAGATCCATATCCAACAAGGCCACCCGTTGCTCGATCCGCTCCGCAAGACTGTGGGCCAGGGATGCTGCAATGGTGCTTGCTCCTGACCCGCCTTTGGCGTTAATAACCGCAAACATTCCACCTCTGGAATCCGAATCCGGCGCCAGTTCGGCGGCGATCCGGACCAGGGATTCCAGAACTTCCTGCTTGGGTGCCGGAAAACTGAAGTAGTCCCGCGCTCCCACCCGCATGGCGGTGCGCATGATGGTCATGTTCTCCGGACCCGTCACAATGGTTGGCACCCGGGCATTGACCGGGCGATCATCCAAAGACCGGAGTTCGTCTTCCCATGCGGAAGTCGTACAGAAAATCAGCGCATCCGGCAGTTCCTTGATGTTGTGAAGCGGATCCGAGTGACCATTGGCAATCAGGCGTTTGCTGAGCGACAGCCCAGGCTGGTCGCCGAGCAAATCTTCAAGCTCCTGCAATTCCTGGGCATTGCGCCCGGCAATCAAAACAGTAATACGTGCTTTCATGGCTTCGCCCTTCCTTGCTTATTCAACTGATGGTCCCAAAACAACCAGTCCCTTCTCGAGACACGCCGAGGCTCTCCCGCGGTAAAACCGTCACGAACGGAGGCAATTCAAAGGTCCGGAAAAAGAACGGAATAATCAGTTGATGCTGAAAACCGCTCACTTCACTGCGAATAAATGCAATGTCGAGATAATTGCCCGCCGGGTCGGCAAGAACTCCGCCGGTGGAGGTGAGATAATCAATCGAAATATGTGATTCCATGAGGCCTTTGAGTATGGGGCTCTCACCCGAGGTACCCGGCTCATCGAACATGGCAACCCGGCGGATAGCGCTATGCTCAATGGGGCAAACCACGGCTACCCGGGCGGCGCGACGGCTCATTTCATCCAATGTGTTCCAGACAAACATCAGCCGCCCAAACTCGATGCAGGCGAACAGCAGGATGAAAAACATCGCCCCGACAATCGCAAACTCTACGGTATGCAAACCTGACTGCTTTGTGATGTTCATAGCGCCCTCATCTGCACGGTACTCTGCATTACAAAGGCCATGCTGATCGGCTCTCCCCCGTAAAACGCGGGGATCTGTCCGATCAGCGGGATATAGTTGTAAGTGGCGCTAACGGAGACATGGCTGGCGTCCGGACTGGTCACCGAGATATCACTGGTGGACCAGCCCGGCAGCAAAGGATCTCCGGCCCCCAGGGTATTGCCATAAACCACCAGGTTACTGGTTTGCTGTACCGTTGTGCTGTCCAAGAGAATAAGGTTCAGACTTCCGTTCATCGCCTCTGAGGAAACGTGCCGGGCTCCGTCCCGGGTCGCTCGGGTCATGGTGTGGTACTGGCTGAACGCCCATCCCAGCTCGCTTACGGCAAAGACAACCAGCAGCAGAAACGGAGCAGTCAGCCAGAATTCGAGGGTTGCGATGCCCTTCTGTTTTTTTCCGGTCTTGATCAGTGCGTCCATGTCATTACTTCCCTCCGGCTCTGGATACCTTCTCAGCTATCGAAGGTATCCGGGTCCTTGTACAACTGGATGATCCTTGGTCCGGGCCCTGCACCGGGATCCGGTCCCGGCACCCCATTACCACCGCAGTCATCCTTGAACTGGCCATAGAACACCGCCTGGCCAGCCTGGTTCATCTTGTCGATCATGTAGAAGCAGCTGAAACCCAGCAGCTCCACGGAACTCTGACCGTTGGCGAGGCCATCGCAGTTACCCACGGGCATGGTCAGGATCCGGCGGCCCGGCTGGCCGGTAGGTGGTGAATCCGGGTTAACGTTCTCGTACTGGTTCAGGTACCAGTCGAGGTCATAGGTCGGCACGGTTTGTGCGAGATAGTCGTCCTCGTCATAAGGCTCATGGTCGGTAAACCAGTCCGGCGGGTAGTCAGCGGCACTGACCGGTCCATTGTAGTAACCGAGACGGGTATTGATGCCCTGGGCAAATGGACCGACCGTGTTACCAGGCTCGGTTTCGATATCCCCGTCACCGCCAGCATCCAGACAGGCGTCGAATTTGCCCGCAGCAGCCTCTCTCACGTCGGCTCCACCTTGGCTGCCATCAAGACGAATCAGGTAAAAATTACCGGGGCCGACCTCGGAGCTCGTTCCGGAACCGATTTTCAGCTGTTCGACCTCACCCCGCGAATAGCCGTAGTTTTCCACCCCAGGCTCACCGCAGGCCATCATCGGTACTACGTTGCAAGCGGTCTGGATAGTCGGGCTCGGTCCTGCAACTGCGGTACCGGCGACGGCCAGGTCATTGACCCCAAGCACCGGTGCAAACCACTCGGACACGTCATAATTGTCGACGCGGGCACGAACGTACTGGGCTGGTGTCGTACCTGGTGCGAACGGATCAAGGGTGTTGGAAAATTCCATCACCAGAGTAAGGTTTCCGCTGGCCGAGGCTTCTCCCAAGCCGGCATTGCCCGGCGCCGCCGTATTGGCGGCAAATGTGCTTTGCCCTGCCGCATCCGCCAGAGCCGTATTCCCGGTCTGGTCCAGAACCTTGGCGGCACTGAGCGCGGCGGCGTCCAGGGCATTCTGAAGCCGCGTCTTTTCCAGGTGGGCGTTGCTGATATCCAAGGCCAGGGCAGCCATCCCCAGGATGGCCACCAGGGAAATGGCGACCATGGGCAGGATGGCGCCGTGCTGAGAGTTTTTTACTTTGCCGACCTCGTCCATGGTCTGTCCTCCCGATCAGCGCTGAAGCCCCATGCCAACGCCACCACTCATGTCCGGTCCAAGCCGTTCCGGTTTGCCGGTATCCTTGACGTAGCTGTTATACCCGGCCTCGGCCTTGCGGCCATCCAGCACCGGCAGCTCGGGCGGTTCCTGCCCGGGCGGTACGTACTTCTGGGCGGCAATCATCTGGCGGACGGAATTACCGAACTGGTCTTCCGAACTGGGTGATGCGCACCCTGCCAGGAGCAGTCCCGTTGCCAGTCCTGT
>JAAZVL010000046.1 GCA_018623515.1 Marinobacter sp. | reverse complement strand
GGTAACCGGGCAGTTGCTCTTGAGCAGGTGCGAGCACAACCGCTCGGTCACTACCTCTGCCCCCGGTTCAACGGCCAGGGATTCCGGCGCATACTGGTACACCACGTCCTCGACCGGCTCATCGTCAATCAACTGGTAACCCTCCGGGCGCCCGATGGCCTCACCGCTCTCATCGACGTTGTGCAGGTTCACCCGCACCGCCGCACCACAGGCACTGGAAAGGTCACTGACCACCGTCTCCACTAACTGTTCGGGCGTGGAAAAGACATGCTGGTTCAGTGAATTGAGATAAAGCTTCAGGGACTTGGATTCGATGATCGACGGCGACGCCGCCGGCACGAAGATCTCCGCCCAGGCGACCGCGGGCACACCACCGGGTCGCAGCCAGGACACCTCCCAGGCCTGCCAGAGATCCTCTCCGAACCAGGGCCAGCGACCATCCTCAAGCCCGATCCTACGGCGGTTTTCCTCCCGCGCCACCGGGAACAGCAGGGTCGGGTCGTAAGAATCCGGGTATTCGCTGGATTTGCCCAGCGGCGCGTTATGCAAAGCCATATCGGTTCCTGAAATCAGTGGCGGATTCCCTTGCCCCGCTCGAGCATGCGCAGGGCAATAAATGCCAGTACAACGATGAAGACCAGAATCATACCAAGAGACACGAACGGATTAACGTCCGAAACACCCAGTATGCCGAAACGGAAGCCGTTCACCATATACAGGATCGGGTTCGCCATGGACACGCCCTGCCAGAACCCCGGCAGCAGGTCGATGCTGTAAAACACGCCACCCAGGTAGGTCAACGGCGTCAGCACGAAGGTGGGCACAATCGAGATATCATCGAATTTGGTTGCCAGCATGGCATTGATAAACCCACCCAGGGCAAAGAGCGCCGAGGTCAGGAACACCGTCACCACCACCATCGGGAGGCTGTGGATCGACAACTGGGTGAAAGCCAGCGACAGCACCGTGACAATGACGCCGATACCCAGGCCCCGGGCCATACCGCCGGTGACATAGCCGGCAAGGATCACCCAGTTGGGCACCGGTGAAACCAGCAGCTCCTCTATACTGCGCTGGAACTTCATGGAGAAGAACGAGGACACCACGTTGGCGTAGGAATTGGTGATCACCGCCATCATGATCAGGCCGGGGACGATGAACTGCATGTAGTTGAAGCCACCCATCTCGCCGATTCTGGAACCGATCAGGTTGCCGAAAATGATGAAATAGAGGGTCATGGTAACCGCCGGCGGCAGGAGGGTCTGCGGCCAGATCCGGGTAAACCGGCGAATCTCACGCAGAACAATGGTGTAGAAAGCCACCCACAGTGCATCAAGCCTCATGCCACACCCTCCATATTCTTGCGCGCCTCGGCGGCATTCTCCGCCACCATCCGGATGAACAGCTCCTCGAGCCGGTTGGCCTTGGTACGCATACTGACTACCTTGATACCGAGCTCCTCCAGCTGGACAAACACGGTGTTCAGGCCCTGGCCTTTTTCCACGTCCACTTCCAGCGCGCCCTCATCATTGATGCGACAGGTAACGCCTTCCAGTTCCGGCGCACCGGAGAGCTCTTTCTCGGTATCCAGGATGAAAGTTTCCACGCTCAACTGCTGCAGCAAATCACGCTTGCTGGTGTGCCTGAGGATCTTGCCATGGTCGATGATGGCAATGTTCCGGCACAGGGCTTCCGCCTCCTCGAGGTAGTGGGTGGTCAGTATGATGGTTGTGCCCTCCCGGTTCATTTCTTCCAGGAACGTCCACATGGAGCGGCGCAGCTCGATATCCACACCGGCCGTCGGCTCATCGAGGATCAGCAGTTTCGGCTCATGCACCAGCGCCCGGGCAATCATCAGGCGCCTCTTCATGCCTCCGGACAGCATACGGGCCGGCGTATTGCGCTTGTCCCAGAGGCCCAGCTTCTTGAGGTATTTCTCGGCGGAGTCTGAAGCCCGGCCCAGCGGAATGCCGTAATAACCGGCCTGGGTGGTCACGATGTCGAACACTTTCTCGAACTGGTTGAAGTTGAATTCCTGTGGAACAACGCCGAGGTTCAGCTTCGCATCGGCCAGGTTGGTATCGATGTCATGGCCAAACACCCGGACCTTGCCCGCCGTTTTGTTAACCAGTGAGCAGACAATGCCCAGCGTCGTGGATTTGCCGGCACCGTTGGGCCCCAGCAACGCAAAGAAATCCCCCTCCCTGACATGCAGATCAATTCCCTTCAGGGCCTGAAATCCGTCACCGTAGGTCTTGGTGAGGCCCTCAATTTCCAGTGCATTGGTCATAGCTCATCCCGGATCCGATGGATTTCGATGGCAGCCCACACAGCCGCGAACGTGAAAAAGTAGAGTGCTATTGATTGTGGCAACCTTGTGAAATTCAAGGGTATACCTGTAGCCCTGCAAAAACCGCCAAACTGCGACAGGAATCGCGATATCCGGCAACGGGCACCCCTATAATGCGGTTACAACAACTTACAAAACGCTGGCCGGAATCTCCGCTGCCAGCGATCAAGACCGGGATGTACGCCGAAACATGAAATCCGTTCACCTAACTGCGCCCCTGTTTACACTCCTGAGCTCCCTCGCCCTGACCGGCTGCCTGGGCAGTGACGACGGAGGAGGCACCGCCGCGGAAACCGGGCAGATCAATTACAACGGATTCAGCGGCCTGAGCTTTCGGACCGCAAGCCAGAACGGCACCACGAATGCCGACGGTGAATTCCGGTACTATCCTGGCGAGACGCTCAGTTTTCGGGTCGGGGATCTGGTTCTGGCAGACGACATTCCCGCCAGACCCCACGTCACCCTGCTGGAGTTCTTCCCGGGCCTTCGGGATGCGTTGCAAATGCCAACGGTTGACGCCGAGGGCCTGCACACCCACACCCGGACGGAGTTGAACCTGCTGGACGACGGCGCATTGATGAACATGGCCCGCCTGCTGATGTCACTGGACTGGACCCAGGGTGTACAGGAAGACGAAGGCATCGAAATCCGCCAAAGGGTGATCGACCAGCTGAACGCGGCCCTGCCCCGGCTGGACGCCCCTATCGACTTCAATGTGCCCACCACGGAGTTCACCGCCCTGGGTACAACCCCCTCACCCGCCAACCAGCTGCTGGCCCGAATCTGCTTTCATCCTGAAGGCGACGAGCTGTGCGAACCGCCTCCCACTCCGGAGCAGATCCAGAACGCCCCGGAGCGGCCAGACAATGAGGAAGACTGGGACCCGGAAGTGGACTACCGACAGGATCTGCAGGCCAAACGGGAGCGCATTCTGGAAGCTATCCGGACCCTGGAGGAAATCGACAACGAAGATGCGCGAACCTACCTGCGCCGGGAGCTGGAGGATATCACCACCGCTGTCGGGAATGGCTTCTACCTGGATGAGGACGTAGCCAGCCACCCGGCCAGCGATACCGGAATCAAGAGCGTACGGGTGCAGCGTATTGGAGAGAAAACGGCGCTCGCGGAGATTGAGGCCATCAGCACCCGCCCGGAGGACATTACGATTCACGCATGGAGTTGGCAGAACGCCGAGGTGGATTATTTTGTCAGTGGCAGCAGCGGTGGTGAATCGGAACTGGTAATGAGCTTTCGCCCCGAAAACACTTATCGCTGGATACGAAAGAGCCTGCGGGTAATTATCCGCTGATCAGCCGACCGAAGCTCCAGCGGGACTCCGCACCGGTCACGTCATAGCGGGAGGGATCAAGCCCTTCCGCGCCGTGCGGCAGACACTCTTTCACGATCAGGGCCTCGTGGACGTCGCGACTCTCGTTGTACTTGGCAAGGTCAATGATATGAGCAGACTTCAGGGGCTGGTGCTCCCGATCTGTCATCACCATCACCTTCGGCCACAGGCGGCGCTCCGGCGAATGGGAAACCACAATGCCTCGCTGACCGTCGCTGAGCTCCACCAGGCTGCCAGTGGGGTAGACACCGATCGCCTGGATAAAATTCTCCACCAGGTCTTCCTGGAACTCGATGTTCCTCATCTCGTAGAGCAGGCTCACCGCCTTGGCTGGCGTCATGGGATCTTCGCCACCGTCACGGGGCCCGATCAGGCTCTCGAAATATTCGGCAATACCCGCCACTTTCGCCATCAGCGGGATCCGGGTACCACGGACACCCTGAGGGAAGCCGGAACCATTGTGCCGCTCCCGGTGCCCTCCCACCACGCTGAGTACGGCCCGGGAAACACCGGTACCCTCCAGCATGGCAAGCCCCTTCTCCACGTAAGTCCTGTAACGAGCGTAATCCTCCGCGCTGAACTGCCCTTCCTGGTTCAGCAGCGAACGGGGCAGCACGGTCTTGCCCACCTGGGACAGCAAGCAACCCATGCCCAGATGATTCAGCAATCCTTCATTGAGGCCCAGGTGACGACCACACACCAGTGCCCAGATCGCGGTATTGAGCGAGTGGCGGTAGATATAGTCGTCGTGGGCACGAATCCGGCTCAGCCACAGCAGTGCATCGGGGTGACGAATCACACTGGCAACCATTTTCCGGGTAATTTCGGCGACGGGCCGCAGATCGGCGCTGCCACCCTCCTGCAGGGATTCGAACGCGCGCTCAAGGGCGAGCTCGGCATCGTCCAGAAGCAGACGAGATACCTTGATTTCTTTTTTCAGGGTGGTGGTGGTCTCGTATTCCACCGGATCCTGGATCGCCAGGGGCGGAAGCTTGAGCTCTTCCCGGTCGGCGCCTCGCTTGAGGACTCTGCGCCCGAAGGCCGGCTTGATCTCGCCCTGATCGAGTTTCGAGGTGTCCCGGACTTCAGCGACGTCGATCATCACCCACCGGCAGTGGGATTTCAGCGCCCGGATGTCATCCTCGGAGCGAATGTAGAAACCCTGAATCGGGAAAGGTGTCTGGTGCCAGGGCCGGTCCAGGTCGGACACGAACATGCCCACTTCCAGATCATGAACCGCAACTTTTCTCTGCTGGACACCCACGAGAGTCACCCCTGACAATTATTCATTTTTAGATATTTGACATTCTGAACCAGCATGCACAAGAGTCCATTACAGTTTCGTACCCCAAAAGATCCAGAAAGTAACCAAAGGTATACAGGCTGTAACTCCGTGATCTGCATCACACCACCCACCAACATTACTCACAAACGGACTGGTCAAAGGCCGGCAGGCTGGCGCTCAGGGATCCCCGTGGCACTTTTCGAGTATAGACGGTATAGGGGACGGCGGAAGCACGAACGTAATCCATATTGACCGTCTCTCCTTCCCGCTCAACGCCGGCAACCACCGGCTCGCAAACCACCAGCAGTTCCAGTCGGCCCTCGATGTCCGCAATCCGGGCATTATTGTCATCCGGATTCACCACCAGACACGCAGAGGGCTCCAGACCTGCACGGGTAACCACTACCCTGTCCACCCCCGCCTCCGCGCAGGCCCGGATTCCATTTCCGCAGGCGCCCGCCTGGTCATGGGAATCGTCCCGGAGTTGCCAAATCCTTGCGCTGCATTGGGTTTCGACTTTCAGCGCGGTTGAGCGGTCATCCAGAAGCCACCAGCCCGGATACTCTGCCGTATCCCAGGAGACCCGGACCTGGCGGGCCTCGCCCTGTGAATTCTCAGCCGGAAACATGGCGAAATGACTGTAATAGCTGGCGCAGCCTGGCAACAGGACCATCGCCGCTATAAATAGAAACAAGACTCTGCACATCGTCCCTGCTTTACCAACCATCCGGAAAGTCCTTTTATTGCAGAAAACTTCAAGGTTTTTAGTGTGTTCAGAAGAATACCACCATTTTGCCTGAAATATTCCAAAGGTGATATTGACTCTGACGACAATACAAATGAGAATGGTTGCTGTTTTTAGATGCTTGCGAATCTTACAAGCGAAACAGACTCATATCAGGCAGAGGTAACACCAATATGCGCATGAAACTGGCAGCAACCGCAGCAATGGCCCTGGCCGCCATGCCACTCTCCGCATCCGCCGAAGGCGAAGTCAACATCTACTCCTACCGCCAGGCCTACCTGCTTGAGCCACTGCTCAACGCATTCGAAAAAGAAACCGGCATCGAGACCAATGTGGTTTTCGCCAAGCAGGGCCTTGCCGAGCGCCTGGAGCGTGAAGGCCGCAACAGCCCGGCAGACGTGGTCATGACCGTGGATATCTCCCGCATCAACGAACTGGTCGAGCGCGACCTGGTTCAGGGTGTGGACAGCGATGTTCTGAACAGCAATATTCCCGACAACCTGCGCCACCCGGAAGGCAAGTGGTTTGCACTGACCACCCGCGGCCGCCTGATCTTCACTTCCAAAGAGCGCGTTGAAGAAGGTGAAATCACCACCTACGAAGAGCTGGCCGACGACAAGTGGAACGACCGCATCTGCACCCGCAGCGGCAAGCATCCGTACAACATCGCCCTGTTCTCCTCCCTGATCGCCCATCACGGCGAAGAGTGGACCGAGCAGTGGCTGCAGGATGTAAAAGACAACCTGGCGCGCAAGCCCCAGGGCGGTGACCGTGACCAGATCAAGGCGATTGCCGAAGGCGTGTGTGACATCTCCATCGGCAACAGCTACTACTACGGCAACATGTTGCAGGACGAGAACCAGCGCCCGATCGCCGAGCAGGTGCGCCTGGTGTTCCCGAACGCCGATGGCCGTGGCACCCACGTAAACATCAGCGGTATTTCCCTGACCAAGAGCGCGCCGAACAAGGACAACGCCGTCAAGCTGATGGAGTTCCTGTCCTCACCGGAAGCCCAGCGCATCTACGCCGAGGCCAACACCGAGTACCCGGCCAACCCGGAAGTGAAGCCCTCCGGCCTGGTCGCCGAATGGGGTGAGATCAATCCGGACCAGCTGTCCCTGCAGACCATCGCGGACAATCGCGAGGCCGCGGTCAAACTGGTTGACCGGGTCGATTACGACGGCGAGTAATCGCACCACGTTGCAGATAATGGAACCAGGGAAAGGGCGCCATGGCGCCCTTTCTTTTATTCGGCTCCAAACTGACGGGGATCATTGCAGCGCAACTGACAGCTGACTACAATCCTCAATCTTTCTCAGTTCCATTTGACAGACGGGAGCATTATGACCCAGGCCGTAACCGCCGCTGACCCGGGGCTTTCCCAGCCCTTGCTGGCAAAACGCGCTTCCCGTCGCTGGATCATTTCCGCCACCCTTATTACCGCCATCGTGGCCCTGCCGGTCCTGTCGGTGATCTTCCTGGCCTTCTTTCCGGAAGAGAACATCTGGCCCCACCTGATCGACACCACCCTGCCGCGCTATCTGTGGACCACCATCCAGCTGATGGTAGGCGTGGGTGCCATCACCCTGGTCATCGGTTTATCAACCGCCTGGGCAGTGACCATGTGTGAATTTCCCGGGCGCAAGTTCTTCGAATGGGCCATGTTATTGCCGTTTGCGGTACCGGCCTATGTTATCGCCTATGTCTACACCAGCCTGCTGGACTATGCCGGCCCCGTTCAACGCACCTTGCGCGACTGGTTTGGCTGGGAAAATGCTGCGGATTACTGGTTTCCGGAAATCCGCAGCCTTGAAGGCGCCACCCTGATGATCGGCCTGGTGCTATATCCCTACGTTTACCTGCTGGCCCGGGCGGCTTTCCTGGAGCAATCACCGTCCCTGTTTGCGGTCAGTCGCAGCCTCGGCCATTCGGCGCTGAGCACCTTCTTCCGGGTGGTGCTGCCCATCGCCCGGCCCGCCGTCGCCGTCGGCCTGTCCCTGGTGCTGATGGAAACCCTGAATGATTTCGGCACCGTGGACTTCTTTGCCGTTCAGACCCTCACCGCCGGGCTCTTTGATACCTGGATGAATCTGGGCAACCTGGGCGGTGCCGCGCAGATTGCCACCACCATGCTGGTGTTCGTGGTAATCCTGGTAACCCTCGAGCGCTATTCCCGCCGCCGGCAGCAGCAGTATGCTGCCCGGGACAACCGGGATCCGATCCGCCGCTTTACCATGTCTTTTCCCCGGCAACTCATCTGCGTTGCCGTATGCGCCATTCCCTTCCTTCTCGGCTTCGTGGTGCCCGCAGGTACCCTCGGCCTGTATGCCTGGGAATACTTCGAGGAAAGCTGGAACCCGGACTTCATCCAGAACACGCTCAACAGCCTGCTCCTGTCCAGCGCCGCTGCCCTGACCACCCTGATGATCGGCGTGATCCTGGCGTACAGCCGGCGCCTGCATAACACCCGGGGCATGCAGATCCTGATGCGCCTTTCCAGCCTGGGTTATGCGATGCCCGGTGCGGTACTGGCAGTCGGTGTGATTGTGCCCCTGGCGGGCTTCGACAACTGGCTGGACAGGCTGATGCGGGATACCTTCGGTGTCAGTACCGGCCTGTTGCTGAGCGGCACGGCATTCGCCCTGGTCTTTGCCTACACCGTCCGTTTCCTGGCAGTTTCCGCCGGCAGCGTGGAAAGCGCCCTGCAGAAGGTCACGCCCAGCATGGACATGGCCTCCCGCTCACTGGGCCACACACCGGGCAAGACCCTGGTGAATGTGCATCTGCCGATGCTCCGGGGCACCCTGCTCACGGCCGCGCTGGTGGTGTTCGTGGATTGTATGAAGGAATTGCCGGCCACGCTGATCCTCCGGCCGTTCAATTTCGAAACCCTGGCGACCTACGTGTACCAGTTCGCCTCGGACGAGCGCCTGTTCCACAGCGCCCTGCCCTCGTTGATCATTGTTCTGGCCGGCATTGTGCCGATCATCCTGATGAGCCGCTCCATCTCCAACACCCGAAGTATTGCCTAGGATGTAGCGGCCCGCCGTCTCGGTCAGAGATCTACGCGAGACCGCACGTCCTGAACCACGAAACGGCCCTGGAATACCGCCACCGGGTCGGTCTTCGGGAAAACGGTGGGTTCCCCGCAGAACACCTCAGCGGTCAGGTCCAGCCGCCCCTTGCCATGACGGGCCAGGCTCTTGCGGAAACGTTCCGGAATCTCCTCCCCGGGCAAGCGGCACACCACATAGAAGTCGCTGTTGACCGGCTCGAGGTAATCGATGTTGCCACTCTGAACAACCACTGCGCCCCTGAGGCCCAGATCCCCCAGGGCCAGCTCGGTGAGACTCCAGGCGGCGGTTACCGCAGCGGAATAGACACTGCCGCCGAAACCGGTGCCCTGATGGTTGCGATTGGGTTCGAGCGGTGCGCTCAGCACCAGGGCGTGACCGTCCCAGGAATGCAGCTGGATGCCCAGCGCGCGGGACAGCGGAATATCTTCATTGATTCGTTTCTGGAAAAGGGCCAACTGGGTCATAACTTCCTCCTGACTACCAGAAGTTTAGGCCCGAGCCAGCATTTTCAACATGCGACTAACGTCGGCCAGAAATGGCCAGATACGCAAAGGGCCCGGGAAAATCCGGGCCCTTTCGTTGAGCGATGATGCGGGAAAGGCTGCTTTACTGCCAGATCACCGGTTGCTTCTGGGCATACCAGCTGTCCACCTTCTCCTGGTAAGCGTCCTCCACCACGTTTCGCTTCAGCTTGAGGGTCGGTGTGAGGAAGCTGTTTTCGATGGACCACTCGTCACTGACCACCGTAATGAACGCCAGCTGCTCGTGGGGATCGACCGTCTTATTCACTTCCTGGATCAGGTTCTTGAAGCTCTCTTCGAGCTGCTTGCGGAAATTTTCGTCCGCCAGTTTCGGGCGAGCTTCTTCACCAAGCATCACCAGCGCATGGGGCTGGGTCTGGTTGGCGCCGGACACACACACCATCTCGATGGCGTCATGGGACATCAGTCGGTTCTCGATTGGCGCGGGCGCAATGTACTTGCCTTTGCTGGTCTTGAAGATCTCCTTGATGCGGCCAGTCAGCTTCAGGCGCCCCATCTCGTCGATCTCGCCCTTGTCACCGGTCTTCAGGAAACCATCCTCGGTGAACGCCTCCCGGGTTTTCTCCTCATCCTTGTAGTAACCCATCATGGTGGCCGGGCTCTTGACCAGCACCTCGCCCTCTTCACTGATCTTCGTTTCCACACCTGGCAGGGCTTCGCCCACATAACCGGTGCGGGTACGACCCGGCTTGTTCATGTGGGAGTAGGCAAAGTTCTCGGACATGCCGTAGCCTTCCAGCAACTCGAGGCCCAGGTTGCGATACCAGTCCAGCACATCGTGGGACAACGGCGCCGAGCCACTGCCGGCCAGCTTCACCTTGTCCAGGCCCAACCCCTTGAGCACCTTCTTCTTAATCAGCCGGTTTACCAGCGGGATCTTCATCAGACGATCCATTTTCTCCTTCGGAAGCTTCTGCAGTACACCGTGCTGGAATTTCACCCACAGGCGGGGCACCGAGAGGAACAGGGTGGGCTGCGCGCGCTGCAGATCCTGGACGAAGGTATCCAGGGATTCGGCAAAATACAGCTGGAAGCCGGAATACAGCGAGGCCAGCTCCACAAAGGTGCGCTCGAACACATGGGCCAAAGGCAGATAGGAAAGCATGCGCTCGTTGGCGCCGACGCCCAGGGTCTCGATGCCACCGGCGGCCGCAAACGCCATATTATTGAAGCTCAGCATCACACCCTTGGGCCGACCGGTACTGCCGGAGGTGTAAACGATGGTGGCCAGTTCTTCCGCTTCACGCTGAACGTTCTCTTCCAACGGCGGATACTTGCTGACAATATCGTCCCAGGTTTCGAAATCGTTGGGCGGGCTCAACGGGTAGGAAATGCAACGCACCGACTCCGGTACGCCCGGCTTCATCATGTCCCAGTCATCCAGTTTGCCGACAAACAGCACCTCGCACTCGGCATGGTTGAGGATGTAGTTGACGGTGTCGGCGTTCAGCGTGGGATACAGGGGAACGGAAATGTGCCCGGCCATCCAAATGGCCCAATCTGACATTATCCACTGGGCACAATTCTTGGAAATGATACCGATCCGACTCTTTTCCGGGAGATTGAGGGATTTGAGATAGGCTGCCATCCGGCGCGCCTCATCCACAGCACGACCCCAGGTGTACTCCACCACCTTGCCCTCGCCCACGGGCTGGGTCATGTAGAGGTCGTTTTTCTTCGCCTTCTCCCAGTGATAGACCATATCCAGGGGAAGCTTTTTTGTTGTGTCCATGGACCTTCCTTATGCGTCACAGTGCTTTTAGTTGTTCGCCTTATCAGGCGTATTATTAGACTTTCGTAGGGTATTTCAACATACATTCGCCCGTCAAAACGTGACCAACGCAAAACAATTAGAAAATACACCTTCTTCCGTGAAAAACCTTGCGGCCGTTAACTTCCCCTACCCCTTACGCCCCTCGCCTGTGATAAACTCTCGCTCTTTCCAGACGTCAGACCCGACACACCTGAAACCATTAAAAACTCGGAGAATGGGTATATGGCCAAGAGAACTCTGCGGACAATTCTGGGTGCCTCCCTGCTGGCAGCGGCAAGCCTGGTGCAGGCCCAGGAAGCCAGGACGGTTGCCATCACACAGATCGTCGAACACCCGGCCCTGGACGCCGTTTATCAGGGCGTAAAGGACCAGCTGGCTGAACAGGGCTACAAGGAAGGCGAAAACCTGACCGTGATGCACGAGAGCGCCCAGGGCAACTCCGCCATCGCCTCCCAGATCGCCCGCAAGTTCGTCGGTGAGAATCCGGATGTGATCGTGGCCATCGCCACTCCGTCGGCCCAGACCGTCGCTGCAGCGGCCCGCAATATCCCGGTTGTGTTCTCTGCGGTTACCGACCCGGTTGGCGCCAAGCTGGTCGAGAGTCTGGAAGCCCCGGGCGCCAACATCACCGGCGTCAGCGACATGCTGCCCCTCGAGAAGCACCTGGACATGCTCCAGCGCGTGATGCCGGATGCCAAGCGTATCGGTACCGTGTACAACCCGGGTGAAGCCAACGCCGTTTCCCTGGTCAATATGCTCGAAGAGCGCCTGGCCGCCCGGGGCCTGGAACTGGTCAAGGCCGCCGCCACCAAGACTTCCGAAGTTCTGGGCGCTGCCCGCTCCCTGGTCGGTGAAGCAGACGCCATCTACCTGACCACCGACAACACCGTGATCAGCGCCGCCGAAGCGGTCATCTCCGTGGGTGAGCGCGCCGACATCCCGGTGTTCGCCGCCGACACCGCCACTGTTGAGCGTGGTGCCGTGGCAGCCCTGGGCTTCAACTACTACGAGCACGGCCGCCAGACCGGCAAGATGGTCTACCGCGTGCTCGAAGGGGCGGACACCGCCTCCATGCCCGTTGAAACCATGGACACCCTGGACCTGTTCGTGAACCCGGCCGCCGCTGAGCGCATGGGCATCACCCTGTCCGAAGATTTCGTCAAGGAAGCGAAAGAAGTCGTCAAATCCGACAAGTAAACGCCCTGACCAATACGGGCGGACCCCACAAGGGCCCGCCCGTTTTTCTTTCACAGTGAATACTACCCATGCTCAGTGAAATCGCTTTTTACGGCGCCCTGGAAACCGGCCTCATCTACGGCCTGGTCGCCTTCGGTATCTACATCTCTTTCCGCGTTCTCGACTTCCCCGACCTCACCGTTGACGGCAGCTTCCCGCTGGGCGCCGCCGTGGCCGCCATGCTCATCATCGCCGGCTGGAATCCCTGGATTGCCACCGGTGCGGCCGTACTCGCCGGTATGGCCGCCGGCGCCGTGACCGCGCTGCTTAACGTCAAGCTCAACATCCTCAACCTGCTGGCCTCGATCCTGACCATGATCGCCCTGTACTCGGTGAACCTCCGGATCATGGGCCGGCCCAACGTAGCGCTGTTGACCGAGGAAACCGTGCTCACCCCCTGGTATGAGCTGGATCTGGCGTTCCATCAGGTACCGGTGCTGCTGTTCGTGATCGTGGTGTTTGTTTCCCTGATCCTGCTCTGGCGATTCATGAAATCCGAGACCGGCCTGGCCATGCGCGCCACCGGCGCCAACGCCCGTATGGCCCGGGCCCAGGGTATTGCCACCGGCGGCATGATCGTGCTCGGCGTTGCCCTGTCCAACGGCCTGGTGGGCCTGGCCGGCGCTCTGTTCGCCCAGAGCCAGGGCGCGGCAGACGTTACCATGGGTGTTGGCGTGATTGTCATCGGCCTGGCCTCCCTGATTGGTGGTGAAGCCCTGGTCACGCCCTCCACGGTTATCCGGGCCCTGATTGCCTGCGTGGTGGGTGCCATCATCTATCGCCTGGCCATCGCCTTTGCCCTGAACGCCGACGTACTCGGCCTGCAGGCTCAGGACCTGAACCTGATCACCGCGGTGCTCGTGACCCTGGCCATTGTCCTGCCAGGCGTGCGTAACTCCGTGATCGCAAAATTCACCCGCAAAAAGGCCTGAGGAGGCGACATGATCAGTGCAAGCGATCTCCGACTGACCTTTGGCAAGGGAACGCCGCTGGAAAACCCCGCACTCCGGGGCATGAGCCTCACTGTGAACCAGGGTGAATTTGTCACCGTGATCGGCAGTAACGGCGCCGGCAAATCCACCTTTCTCAACGCCCTCGCCGGCGAAGTGATTGTGGATACCGGCCAGATCATCGTGGACAACCAGGACGTTACCCGCCTGCCCACCCACAAGCGTGCGGCGCGGGTGGCCCGGGTGTTCCAGGACCCGCTCGCGGGCACCTGCGAGAATCTGTCTATCGAGGAAAACCTGGCGCTGGCCATCAAACGCGGCCAGCGCCGGGGGCTGACCTCGGCGGTCAAGAGGCAGTACCTGGGCCAGTTCCGGGAAAGCCTCGCCTCCCTGAAACTGGGCCTGGAAAGCCGCCTGGGCGACAAGATGGGTTTGCTCTCCGGCGGTCAACGCCAGGCCGTGAGCCTGCTGATGGCCAGCCTGACGCCCTCCAGCATCCTGCTGCTGGACGAGCACACCGCCGCCCTGGATCCGAAAACCGCCGCCTTCGTTCTGGAGCTGACGGAAAAGATCATCGAGGAGCAGAAACTCACGGCTCTGATGGTGACCCACAGTATGAAACAGGCACTGGAAGTCGGCACCCGCACGGTGATGCTGCACCAGGGCCAGGTGGTCTTCGACATTGCCGGCAAGGAACGGGAAGGTCTGGAAGTGAAGGACCTGCTCGGTCTGTTCGAGAAACAGCGCGGCCTGGAAGTGGACGACGACAGCCTGCTGCTGGGTTAACAGTGACCTTGCCCGATAATAGGCGTTCCGGGCCTGATACAGGCCCCGATGTCGGTGTCAGGCATTTTTACAACAGCACTAGCAACTCATTTCTAAATATTTGATAATTTGGTCATTTTAAACATGGCATGAGTCCTGCTTCCCTCACTGGTGTAACAAATGCATCATGGAACAAGACAGTGAGGGACGACATGAGAATATTCAAAGTGCTGGGGTATCTGTTTGCCCTGAGCTTTACGTTAGGGATCACTTCAACGGCCAATGCGGGTTTAATTGACTTCCGAAGTAGCGACTGGTCAGGGGCAAATGGCCAAGAAACCTTCTCGGTTGATGGTGTAACAGCCAATGCAGCACCTGGCGGATGGCCCTGGTATGCCAGGCTGAGTCAGAACAGCACCGATGGGCTAGGCATAGACAGCCGGCTCGGTGAAGATGACGAAGTTAACGGTGTGGAACGTCTTACTATCGACCTCGGTGCGGTAATGTTGGTGGAGGAAATCACCTTCAGCAATCTGTACGCCAATGAGGAGTACTGTGTCATCATCTGCTTCAAATACGATGAAACTGGCTACTACCAGAAAGACAACTCCGGCTCCTGGACTGAGTTTAAAGCGGCGGACATGTATAACGGTCTTTTGACTGTCTCCTTGAATGACACAATGCAACTGTTGGAATTCAAGTCAACTATGCACGAGTTCTCCGTACAGAAAATCAAAACAGCCAGCGTTCCGGAACCAGGTACTCTTGCGCTACTCGCAATGGGCTTAGCTGGTCTCGGCCTCGCAAGGAAAAGAAATTCGGCAAGCTAAGCGCTTACTCGCTATGTGAGCTAAAAGAAGAAACGAAAAGGCGGGAACAATCTCCCGCCTTTTTTCTGTCTCGCCAAACTGCAGCCAATACCCATAGATCGGGAATCATTGGCACCTTTTGACTGAAAACTGACCACAATATGTAGTGTTTTTGAGCAATCTTTCCCAAGAGCCCGTTTTTACGCGGCTTTCGGTGTTTTCAAGCCCTCTTCCATTGATTTTCTTTGCCCCGCATGCCCAATCAATAGTTGCGTTCTTATTCACACAATACTATATCCTGTTATACTCCTTGAAAAATAAGCCTATATATAGGGCCACAAGGACAAACCCAACCTGCCCACCCGGCAGGCGCGAGAAGGCCTCATCCAGGCCCACAGCAACGATCACACAACGGGAACGGCCATCAGCGGCTGGCAGGGAAGACCCCCACATCTTGTGGTCTTCTTCCCTATCTGCCCAAGCCGGGCCCGCAAGACACAGAAACTGACAGACGCAACACGACTCAAAGGGGTATGGCACCGGAGACGGCGCCATCGAAAAGAGACATACTGGAAGAACCGAGGGTGGCAATGAACGCTAAGGCACAGGCAGTGATCACAACAATTCCGATGCAGGAAGCTTCACTGGATATCTGGAGCAGCAAATACCAGCTCAAGACCAAGACCGGTGAACCCGTCGACAAGGACATCAACGCCACCTACGAACGTGTGGCCAAGGCCTTGGCGGAAGTGGAAAACAAGTCCGTGCGCACCAAGCACATGAAGGACTTCATCTGGGCCCTGCAGAACGGCGCGATCCCTGCCGGCCGTATTACCTCCAACGCCGGTGCCGAAGCCCACAAGCCGGCCACCTCCACCATCAACTGCACCGTCTCCGGCACCGTTCATGACTCCATGAACGACATCCTGGAGAAGAACCACGAAGCAGGCCTGACCCTCAAGGCCGGCTGCGGTATCGGTTACGAGTTCTCTACCCTGCGCCCCCGTGGCGCCTATGTAGCCGGCGCCGGCGCCACCACCTCCGGCCCGCTGTCGTTCATGGATATCTTCGACCGCATGTGCTTCACCGTGTCTTCCGCCGGTGGCCGCCGTGGCGCCCAGATGGCCACCTTCGACGTTCACCACCCGGACGTAATCGAGTTCATCCAGGCCAAGCGTGAAGACGGCCGCCTGCGCCAGTTCAACCTGTCCCTGCTGATCACCGAGGACTTCATCGAAGCCGTGCGCAACGGCGACGACTGGCACCTCTCCTTCCCTGTTACCCAAAAGGAAGTGGAAGACGAAGAGCTGGACCTCAGCGATTCATCCCAGTTCCTGTACCGCGACTTCCCGGTACAGGACGGTTATGTGGTCAACGATGAAGGCAAGGTTGCCTGCCGTATCTACAAGACGGTCAAGGCCCAGTTCATCTGGGACACCATCATGACCAGCACCTACGACTACGCCGAGCCGGGCTTCATCCTGATCGACAAGGTCAACCAGATGAACAACAACTGGTTCTGCGAGGATATCCGCGCCACCAACCCCTGCGGTGAGCAGCCCCTGCCCCCATACGGCAGCTGCCTGCTGGGCTCGGTGAACCTGACCAAGTTCGTGGAATACCCGTTCACCGACAAGGCCAGCTTCAACTACGAGAAGTACCGCAAGGTGGTGGGCATCTTTACCCGCATGCTGGACAACGTGGTGGAAATCAACGGCCTGCCGCTGGCCGAGCAGCGCCACGAGATCACCCACAAGCGCCGCCACGGCATGGGCATCCTGGGCCTGGGCTCCACCCTCGCCATGCTGCGCATGCCGTACGGTTCGGACGAGTCCGTGCAGTTCACCGAGGAAGTGGTGCGTGAGATGGCCGTGGAAGGCTGGCGCCAGTCCCTGGCCCTGGCCGAAGAGAAAGGCCCGGCGCCGATCATGGAAGAAGAGTTCGAAATCACCCCGAAGATGATGACCAAGTGCCCGGAGCTGGCCAAAGAAGGCTACAAGGTGGGCGACATTCTCAAGGGCAAGCTCCTGCACGCCCGCTTCAGCCGTTACATGCAGCAGATTGCCCAGGTGGAGCCGGAACTGGTGAAGCAGCTGGCCGAAAAAGGTGGCCGCTTTACCCACCACACCTCTATCGCGCCCACCGGCACCATCAGCCTGTCACTGGCCAACAACGCCAGTAACGGCATCGAGCCGAGCTTCTCGCACCACTACGCGCGCAACATCATCCGCGAAGGCCGCAAGACCAAGGAGAAAGTCGACGTCTTCTCCTTCGAGCTGCTGGCCTACCGCCACCTGGTGAACCCCGGAGCCATGCCGTTCTCCGAAGACGAGGACAAGAAACTGCCACCCTACTTCACCACCTCGGAAGACGTCACCCCGCAGCAGCACGTGGACATCCAGGCTGCTGCCCAGAAGTGGGTAGATTCCTCGATTTCCAAAACGGCCAACGTTCCGACAGACTTCGCATACCAGGACTTCAAGGACATCTACCTGTATGCCTACGACAAGGGCCTCAAAGGTTGCACCACCTTCCGCTTCAACCCGGAAGCCTTCCAGGGCGTACTGGTCAAAGAGAAAGACCTAGAGAACACCCTTTACGAGTTCACCCTGGACGATGGCAGCAAGGTGACCCTGCGCGGTAACGAACAGGTAGAATACGACGGCGAAATCCACAACGCCGCCAACCTGTTTGATGCGCTCAAAGAAGGCACCTACGGCAAGTACTGATCCGGGAACCGACAACAGGACAACGAACATGACAGTCAAAATCAGCAACAAAATCGTCGGCTACCGCGTTAAGAAGGCCGAGACCGAAACCCCGACCGAGCACCAGGCGCCGGTACAGGCTGAAACCAAGCCGGTCCAGATGAACGAATACATCGAGCGGCCGGACTTCCTGCTGGGCACCACCTACAAAATCAAGCCGCCGGTGGCCGAGCACGCGATGTACATCACCATCAACGACATCCTGCTCAATGAGGGAACGGATCACGAAAGCCGGCAGCCGTACGAAATCTTCATCAACTCCAAGTCGATGGAGCATTTCCAGTGGGTTATCGCCCTCACCCGCGTTATCTCCGCGGTGTTCCGCAAAGGCGGTGACGTGACCTTCCTGGTGGAAGAGCTGCGCTCCGTGTACGACCCCAACGGCGGCTACTTCAAGAAAGGCGGCGTGTTCATGCCCTCACTGGTGGCCGAAATCGGCGCCGTGATCGAGAAGCACCTGAAAGCCATCGGCCTGCTGGAAAGCGAGGAAATGAGCGAAACCACCAAGCGCATCCTCGCCGAGAAACGCGCCGAGTTCGAAGCCAGCCAGAGCACGGCCACCAACGACGAAACCAGCAACGACTACCCTGCCAACGCCACTATGTGTGGCAAATGTAATACCAAGGCGGTGATCGTCATGGACGGATGTGCCACCTGCCTGGCTTGCGGCGATAGTAAGTGCGGTTGAGGTGATTTAGTGGTGAGTTAGTAAGAAGGCCCGGGGTGAGAACTTCGGGCCTTTTTGTTTGTGGACTGGAGATTGTCTCAGCTGGACCTGTATTCGTGTGACCGCTTCGTTATTACGCGGGGATATTACGATTTTTTGCCACGACTGGCTGGTAATCTACTGATTTTAGGTTACATTTATTTGTAGCTTGCTTAGGAGTGGCGTAATCATGGGGCACACATATGAAGAGGTCAAAATTCACGGATCATGAATACGTCTATCTAATACGCTGTTATGGCCCTCAGTGGATAATTCAGTGTAAGATTTAACCCTCGAAAACCAAAGGAGAAATTGGCATGGAATGCCCCGATATTAGCAGTCTTAAGTTAGACCGAGCGGATGAAGAGGCTCTTGAAGAGATCAGAAGAGCCCAGCGTGCGGGGAATCTGCTCGAAGTCGTAATGCCCGCCGGAGTGATGGCGACCATATTCCTCGGTAATAATGCCGCGCAAGCCACCTATAACATCCACTC
>JAAZVL010000045.1 GCA_018623515.1 Marinobacter sp. | reverse complement strand
GTATAACTCACTGGTGATACCGCGGTCGCCGGGTTCGTTGCGGGGGTCGTTACTGTCCAGAAGCAACAGCTCGCAATGCCCCACCTGTCCGACCCAGGCTCTCAGGCGCAGATCCCGGCCGGGCAGCGGCACGATTACTCGCAGCCACTGATCATCCTGATCCCGCAGTGGGGATACCGGCAGCATCGTAGGATCATTGTAGGGATAGAACTCGAGCTGCTCTCCGTCGGTACTGATCGCCTGGCGGAAGTAACCCTGTTGGTAAAGCAGCCCCACGGCCGTGACCGGAACACCAAGATCACTTGCCGCTTTCAGGTAATCTCCGGCGAGTACCCCAAGCCCCCCACTGTATAGCGGAAGCGATTCACTCAGGCCGTACTCCATGCAGAAGAAAGCGATGCCCCGGTCCAGCTCATTCCGGCACTGCTCGGAATACCAGGTCCTGGCGCGGACGAACCGGTCGTGGACATCCATCTGTTCCCGGTACCGTGCCAGAAACTCCGGATCCCGGCTGAGCTCATCCAGGCGCTCTCCCGAGGCACTGTTGAGCACCAGCCAGGCATTCCGGGTACTGTCCCAGGTTTCCGGATCCAGGGTGCGCCAAAGCACATCACTGCCGTGATGCCAACTCCATCTCAGGTCCAGTGCAAGGGTGAACAAACCATTAAGGGCCTCAGGCAACTGCCTTGGCCGGTAGGCCGCTAATGTCATCGATGTTCAAATCCCTTTGTCGCTGTTTGCTGAAGGATCAGTGTGCCGTGTATCCACCGTCTATCACCAGTTCGCTGCCGGTCATAAACTTGGATTCTTCGGAGGCCAGGAATACGATGCCCCAGGCTATGTCATCCGGTTCACCCATGTGTCCCAAGGGATGCAGGGCCGCCGTGGCCTGCTTGGCAGCCTCAAGGTCCTCTCCCGTGGTTTTCAGGTGGCCTTCCACCATCGGGGTCCAGATAAAGCCCGGATGGATGGAATTCGCCCGGATATTGTCCGGTGCATAGATCATGGCATCGGTCTTGGTCATCAGCCTGACCGCACCCTTGGAGGCATGGTAAGGAGGTATATCCGGTGCACTGACCAGGCCGTAGATGGAAGACAGATTGATTATGCTGCCCCGTCCGGCCTTTTTCATGTGCGGAATCGCGTGCTTGGTACAGAAGAATACGCCTTTCACATTAATCTTCTGGACCAGGTCCCACTCTTCCTCGGTCAGTTCGTGTGTCGGCTTGTTCGGGCCGGAAATACCCGCATTGTTGACCAGCACATCCACGTGCCCGAATTTCTCTGCAGCTGAGTTGATCGCTGTCTTCACGTTCTCCTCATCACCCACGTCGCAATGCCAGTAGGCAACCTGATGACCTTGCCCCGAGAGTTTACTGGCCAGGGCATGACCTTCATCGTCCAGGCAATCGAGGATCGCCACGGAGGCGCCCTCCTCTGCCATCCGGGTTACTGCTGCCGCGCCAATTCCGTGCGAGCCGCCTGTGATAACGGCGACCTTGCCTTTTAGTCTGTCCATAACAACTCCCTGGGAATCAATCAATAGGCGTGAAATTTCGAGGGCGAATCGTAGTTCATTGTTGCGCGGTGGCTGGCCAGCCAGTTGAGAAGCTTGGAGATACCCAAAGCATCGTTCTCGGCACCGTCAAAATCCAGCCCCAGCCCTTTGGTCGATTTCCTGACAACGTGGGCCTTGAGCCTGCGTAGCGGCTTTTCGGTTTTCTCGGGATAGCAGAGTTCGAGTTCGAGGGTCTGATTGAGATTTACATCATCATAATCAGTTGAGACGAAAACGCCCCTTCGCGAGGCATTGCGGACCTGCCCGGTGGCGACGGGCATTCCACGTTTATAAACCAGGATTGAAAGTTTACCGGGGACGCGTTTGCTGAGCCTGTGTTCCATTAGGTCCTCCCTGAACAGGTATGACGTCAATTGAGCTGTCTGTTTTTTATACACCCACACTTCCGGCACCGTCTTGATGCTGGTCAACATATGACCAGTCAATCCCGAATTCGTTCATGCCGGGAAACCGACTTCCGGATTTTTTCTGCCAGTTCATCCGTGCACTGGGACAGATCCATTTGCCAGACCCAGTTACCCTGCACTGTGCCCGGTATATTGAAACGCGCCTCCGAGCCGAGCCCCAGAAAATCCTGCATCGGTACCATTGCCAGCCAGCATACCGACCGGAACGCAGCGTCCACGATTGGCCAGGGCATTCCGGCACCATCGGTACCGAGATATCGGTTCACATAGCTTCTGGTATGTTCATCCAGGCTTTCGTACCAGCCAAGGCTTGTATCGTTGTCGTGGGTACCCGTATACACGAGGTCAACGGGTTCGTGCCGATGAAGCAGATGCGGGTTGTCCGGGCTGCCATCGAACCCGAACTGGATCACGGTCATGCCGGGCAGCCGGAATTCCCGGCGCAGCTGCTCCACTTCCTCGCTGATGATGCCAAGGTTTTCCGCGACCAATGGCAATCCCGGGAATCGTTGGAAACAGGCTTCAAGAAACTTTCGGCCCGGCCCCGCGACCCAATAGCCGAACCGGGGCTCCGGGGTTGCAGCAGGAATCTCCCAGAAAGACTCAAGGCCACGAAAATGGTCAATCCGGATCAGGTCAAAAAGCTGGCGTTGGCTTTCCAGCCGTTGCAGCCACCACTGGTATCCATCCTGGGCCATCGCAGCCCAGTCATAGAGCGGATTGCCCCAGTGCTGGCCGTCCGGTGAAAAGTAATCCGGCGGCACTCCGGCCACCACGGTTGGATTGCCGTCACCGTCCAGCTTGAACAGATGACGATTGGCCCAGACATCGGCGCTGTCGTGGGCTACAAAGATCGGGATATCGCCGAAGAGCAGGACTCCTTGCTCGGTAGCGTAGTTCCTCAACGAATGCCACTGATGCTGGAAGAGGAACTGCTCAAAGCGCACAGCCTGAACGGATTCCGGATTTTCCCTGACAAAACGGGCAACAGCTTCCGGGTGCCGGTCACGCAATGGTGCCGGCCATTCCGGCCAACTGGTACCGGGCAGCATTTCCCGGATACCACAGAAGATTGCGAAGTCTTCGAGCCAGTCCCCATGCTCCTCACAGAAACGCTCGAAGTCCCGGTGGCGTAGTTGCCCTTCTCCATCAAAAAAGCGCCGGGCGGCCAGCTTTACCAGAGCCCGCTTGCTCCTGTCTGCGGACGGGTCAAGTTCGTCCCTCCGAAGCAGACCAAGCGTGACCAGTTCTGAAAGATCTATAAAATCAGGGTTACCGGCGTGGGCGGAAAGTGACTGGTAAGGTGACAGATCACTGTGGGTCGGGCCCACCGGCAAGGTCTGCCAGACGGTCAGACCACTCTTCGCCATGAAATCGACGAAGCGACGGGCATTCGGACCAAGGATGCCATACTGCCCGCCCAGTGCCGTCGGGTGAAGCAAAACTCCGGCTCGACGAGCCTCGAACAGACGCTGTGATATTTCCTCCGTACTCATGGCACCTCGGCATCTTTATCATGGCCAGGCCGCATGGCACCTCCACGGGCCGGTTCGCCCCCGCCCTGGCTCAATTGCTGGAAGACAGAGGGCGGTGCCGGATAACCAATCCGTTCATACAGATTCACCAGGTGCCGCCGATACAGACGCTCGAAGTCCTGGACGATCTGCGCCGGATTGTAATCGCCGAACCACCAGAACCAGTCAGAACCCTCGCAAAGCGCGAGTTGGCGCTGCGCGGCCTGTTTCTCCTCGGAGTTCAGGCTGCCGTTGTCCATGACCCGGTCGTAATGGGTTTTTGCCTCGCACAAAAGGTCCCATGCGCGGTTCTTGTCGGGATCACCGATCCAGGTGGAAAAGGTGCCGTAGATCCAGCTTCCGGCAACCAGGTGCGGGAGCTGCACCGGTTCAGCGACCGGCTGGTCAAGCAGCTCACCGTAAGTCGCCAACCTCAGTTGCTGATGATCCTCAAGAACCGTGTAGAGTTGGTCGAGGAAATGGATGCCATTTTCCGGGTAATACTCCCAGGCATTCTCGCCGTCCAGAATCACGGATATCACCGGTCTGGCCTTGCCTTTGGCGTGCCTGGCGATGTTCTCCATATGATGCACGAGGTCACCGACCGCATCCTCTGCGTGCCAGTCCGCGTAATTGAACCCGATCAGGTCGGAAAGCCCGTCGTCCCGGAAAAACACGGTGACATCGTTGTCGCCAAAGCGGAAAGACTGATGAATGCCGGCCTGTTCGGGCAGCTCACCGTTCTGCCGGGCCAGGTTCATGCTGTTATGGATGACCGAATCGCCGCTGGCCGTCCAATGGAACCCGTGTTTTCCGAGCTGGGCCAGGGTTGCCTGGCTCAGGCCTCCCTCGGATGCCCAGCACCCCCTTGGCTCAATTTCGAAGAACCGTTTGAAGGTTTCCCGGGCCTGCTGCAACTGCCAGCTCGCCCGCAAATCTCCGCCCGGATAACGGGCATGGGAAGGCAAGGTAATATCCGGCATGGCCTCACGGGCCGACTCCAGCTCCAGCAGGAGAGGCAGGATCGGATGGGTATAGGGGCTGACGGAGAGCTCCACCTGACCGTTCTTTGCCAGGTGCCGGTACCGGGGGCCGATTCCGGCCATCACCTCAAATATCACATCCAGAAGCGCAATCCGGTCATCCAGAGTAAACCCGGCTGCCTTTTCCTGAAGGCTCTGGATGCAGGCATTCCGCTGGCGCACGGTCTCACCCATCCAGCCGAGGTGGTACCAGACCAGGAGGTCGGTCAGGAATGTTTGCGAGATGTAACGCTGGATGTCGGGCTTTGAACGATAGAACTCGGCCAGGTCCGCCAGGCGCGCGTAGGCGGGAAAACGCTTGATAATCCGTTCCGGATTGGCCCTGAGCGCCTTGTTCACGAGATCCTGGAACGCCGGGCTTCCGGTATCGGGCAGGGATTCAGAAACCAGGGCCGCCAGGAGTGGATCACCGATGGTTCCGGCTCCGTGCCGCCAACGCTCGATCTGCACCAGATAGGTTTCGATCTGCTCCAACAGCACCGGCGCAAAGTTCACCACGGCCCGGGCCTTGGGATGCGCCTCCAGGTGTGCCGCCATATCGCTGTAATCCTTGATGGCGTGAAGATACACCCATGGGAACAGGAACTGGCCGGTTTTCAGGTCCTGGTATCCCGGCTGGTGCATGTGCCAGCACAGCACCACCGGTGTTTTTGCGTCAGAGGCCATGGGGATAGTCCTGTCCGAGCATCTCGGGTGTCACCAGAACAACACCTTTGGGGGAAACGTGGAAACGCTTCCGGTCCTCGTCCTCGTCAAAGCCGATGTGGGTACCCTCGGGAATGTTGCAACCCCGATCGATCAGAGCCCGCCGGATCTTGCAGTTCCGACCGATCTCGACGTCAGGATAAATGACCGAATCGCTGACTTCGCTGAACGAGTGCACCCTGACCTGTGAGAACAGCAACGAGTGCCGCACCATGGCGCCGGAGACAATGCATCCCCCCGCAACCATCGAATCCACGGCGGTGCCCCGGCGGTTCTCATCGTCAAAGACAAACTTGGCCGGCGGCAATTGCTCCTGGTAGGTCCAGATCGGCCAATTGGAATCGTACAGGTTCAGTTCGGGACTGACGCCGATGAGCTCCAGGTTGGCCTGCCACAGGGAATCGATGGTGCCCACGTCACGCCAGTAGGCTGATCCTTTCTGTACCGGATCCCGGAATGGAAACGCCATGACCCGCAAACGCCGGATCACGGACGGGATGATGTCCTTGCCGAAATCATGGGAGGACGTGCCCTGCAGCTGATGATCGCGGATGAGCTCTTCAAATAGGGTTCGGGTGCTGAAAACGTAAATGCCCATCGAGGCCAGCGCCTTGCCCGGCTTTCCGGGCATGGGCCGTGGATTCTCGGGCTTCTCCTCAAACTCCCGGATTCTCATCTCGTCATCGACATCCATCACGCCGAAGGCCGATGCATCCTCAACCGGCACCTCAATGCAGCCGACGGTGATGTCCGCCTCGCTCTCCACGTGGGCCGCGAGCATAGTGCCGTAATCCATCTTGTAGATGTGATCGCCGGCGAGAATCAGGACATATTCCGGATTATGGCTTCGAATGATATCGAGGTTCTGCAGCACAGCGTCCGCGGTTCCCTCGTACCAGGATGTCTCGATTCGCTGTTGCGCCGGCAACAATTCCACGAACTCATCGAGCTCTCCCCGTAAGAACCCCCACCCGCGCTGAATATGGCGAATGAGCGAATGGGATTTGTACTGGGTAATGACCCCCACCTGCCCGATCCCTGAATTGATACAGTTGGACAGGGGAAAATCGATGATCCGGAATTTTCCGCCGAAAGGTACGGCGGGCTTGGCACGCCATTTGGTGAGATCGTGAAGCCGGGAGCCGCGCCCTCCGGCGAGTACCAGAGCGAGCGTCTGGCGAGTGAGACGACTGACAAAACGCTTGGCCGTATGCATGAATCCTTCCCTGCAAACCAGATGGTTTGATGCTTGCTGTCGAGCACCCTTTTGGTACATCGACAGTCCTCTTACCGCCGTAATAATATTAGAACAATACCACGGGATTATGGCGTAGAATTGTTACAGGTCATTTTTTGAACGCGCCTGCAGGCGTTCAATACCCGGGAACCCGGTAAGGAAGATGCGTGGACTATGGAAAGCCCCACCCTGAGCGACTTTGACTTATACCTCTTCGGCGAGGGCCGCCACTGGCACATCTATAACGTGCTGGGGGCTCATATCCAGACCCGCAAGGGTATCGAGGGTGTCCGGTTCGCCGTCTGGGCCCCGAATGCCACGGACGTCAGCGTGGTCGGAAACTTCAATGACTGGACGCCCGGGCACCACTCCCTGGCTGTTCACGGGGCCTCCGGAGTCTGGTCAGTTTTCGTGCCGGGCATTGGTGCCGGAGCGCAGTACAAGTTCGCCATTACCACCCGGTCCGGCAAACAGCTTTTCAAAACCGATCCCTACGGACAGTTTTTCGAACTGCGGCCATCCAACGCCGCCGTGGTAGTCCAGCGCGGCAGTTACAGCTGGGGCGATGGCGACTGGCTGTCCCGACGCAGCAAGTGGCCCTGGCAGACATCTCCGGTCTCTGTTTACGAGGTTCATGCCGCGTCCTGGCAACACCATGGCTCCGGGCGTTGGCTGACCTATCGGGAGCTGGCGGACCAGCTGATTCCTTATGTCCGCGAACAGGGCTTCACCCATATCGAACTGCTACCGGTGACCGAACACCCCCTGGATGAATCCTGGGGTTATCAGACCACCGGCTACTACGCCCCGACCAGCCGCTTCGGCACGCCCGACGATCTTCGGTATCTGATCGATCAGTGTCACCGCAACGATATCGGGGTCATCCTGGACTGGGTACCCGGTCATTTCCCTGAAGATGGCCACGCCCTGGCCCGGTTTGACGGGACCGCGCTCTATGAACACGAGGATCCCCGGCGCGGCCAGCACAAGGACTGGGGCACCCTGATCTACAATTACGGTCGCCATGAAGTCCGTAATTTTCTGATTGGCAGTGCCCTGTACTGGCTGGACACCTTCCACATCGACGGCCTCAGGGTGGATGCGGTGGCTTCCATGCTTTACCTCAACTACTCCCGCAATCCCGGCGAATGGCTTCCCAATGTGCATGGTGGCCATGAAAACCTTGAGGCCATCGAGTTTCTGAAAAGCCTGAACCAGGTCTGCCAGAGCCGGTTCCCGGGTACGCTGGTGATCGCCGAAGAGTCCACCTCCTGGCCACGGGTAACCAGACCAGCGGAAATCGGAGGTCTGGGCTTCAACCTCAAATGGAATATGGGCTGGATGCACGATTCCCTGGAATATCTGCAGCAGGACCCCGTCTATCGCCAGTACCACCACGACAAGCTGACCTTCGGCCTGCTGTATGCGTTCTCCGAAAATTTCATGCTGCCGCTCTCCCATGACGAGGTGGTCCACGGCAAATCCAGCCTGTTGAACAAAATGCCCGGTGACGACTGGCAACAGCGAGCCAATCTTCGCCTGCTCTTCAGCTTCCAGTTCACCTACCCCGGCTCCAAATTGCTGTTCATGGGCGGAGAATTCGGGCAGCGCCGGGAATGGAGCGAATCCCGGGAGCTGGACTGGCACCTCTTGCAATATCCCGAGCACCGGGGCCTGCAGAAGCTGGTGCAGGACCTGAACGGCCTGTACCGGCGGGAGCCGTCCCTCCACGCCCGAGACTACTTTGGCGACGGATTCGAATGGATCGACTGCCACGACTCGCCCCAGTCCGTCATCAGCTACCTGCGCCGCACTGGCGACGAAGTTACCGTCGTAGTCATCAATTTCACCCCGGTGCCTCGATACGATTACCGGATCGGTGTTCCGTATGGCGGGCGCTGGGTGGAGGTGCTCAACTCGGACTCCGAATACTACGGAGGGAGTAACGTCGGTAATCCCTATGGCCTCGATGCCCGAGAGGTGCCGTGGATGGATCGGCCCTGCTCCCTCGAACTCACGCTGCCGCCCCTGGCAGCCGTTGTACTCAGGCCGGAATCATGAAGCGGGTACTTTTTGTTACCAGTGAAGTCTACCCGGTGATCAAGACCGGGGGGCTCGCCGACGTCTCGGCCAGCTTGCCTGAAGCGCTAAGCCGGCAGGACTGTGACATCCAGATCCTGTTGCCCGGCTATCCCTCTGCCCTGGAGGCTGCCCGGACTGCCGGTAGCCGCCGCAAGGCAAGGCTGAGCATTGGCCAATACCACGTTACGCTCTGGCGCACGCGGCTACCCGGAACCGCCGTCAGTCTCTGGCTGGTGGATTGCCCCGCGCTCTTCGACCGCCCGGGCAACCCCTACCAGAACGAGGAGGGCGAGGACTGGTGGGACAACGCCCATCGCTACCAGCTGTTCTGTCGGGTTGCCGCCATGATGGCCAGTGGTCAGCTGGGACTTGGCTGGACCCCGGACATCGTGCACTGCAACGACTGGCAATCTGCCCTGGTTCCGGTATTCCTGGATCATCTGCCGAACCGGCCCGGCACTGTTTTCACGGTCCATAACCTGGCGTACCAGGGCCTGTTTTCCCAAGAGACCTTCCGGGCAATGGGACTACCGGATTCTCTCTGGCGTTTTGATCGCCTGGAATTCCACGACCAGCTGTCCTTCATCAAGGGCGGGCTGGTCTACGCGGACAGAATCACCACGGTCAGTCCCACTTATGCCCGCGAGATACAAACCCCGGAATTCGGCTACGGCCTCGATGGCCTGCTCCGATACCGGTCGGACCGGCTCTCCGGAGTCCTGAACGGTATCGATACCCGGATCTGGAATCCTTCGGATGACCGCTATCTCGATTTTCACTACGGGCCGGACAACCTGAGTAACAAAGGACAATGTAAGGCCAGGCTCCAGCAACAGCTGGGGCTGGAAGTGAACGGCGCGCCCCTGTTCGGATCCATCGGGCGGCTGGTGGAGCAGAAAGGCATTGATTGGCTCCTGTCTGTCATCCCCCCCTTGCTCGAGAAAGGCTGTCAGTTTGCCATTCTCGGCTCCGGTGAGCCGCGCTACACCGATCCTCTCAGGAACCTGGCGCGGGAGCATCCGCAGCAGGTGTCCCTGACCGTGGGTTATGACGAACCACTGGCTCACAGGATCACCGCCGGGGCGGACATGTTCCTGATGCCCTCCCGTTTCGAGCCCTGTGGTCTCAATCAGATGTTCAGTCTGCGCTACGGCACCATCCCTGTGGTGCATGCGGTCGGCGGTCTCAAGGATACCGTCGTGGATCCCGGCCAGGCGGCTGGCAGCCGGGCCACCGGTTTCTGTTTCGAGCGGGCCAACGCCGATGCGTTCCGGCACGCCATCGACCGGGCGCTGGAGTACTACCATAACCGTAAGCAATGGAGGCACCTGCAGCGCAATGGAATGGCGGGTGATTATTCCTGGAAGTACCGGGCGCGAGAATACCTGGCCCTGTACCAGTCGATTCTGACCGAGCAATGCAAACGAAACTGACGCCAAGGCAGCAGGTTCCTTTACAGGAGGAAAATCATGACCAAGGTCACAGAGTTCCGGCTTGAGGCACGCCCCAGGGTTCCGGAAGGTCTTGAACGACTGGAAGAGCTGGCCAATGACCTGTTCTACAGTTGGGATCATGGTGTCCGAAACCTGTTCGCCCGCATCGACCCCATACTCTGGCAACGGGTCGAGCACAATCCAAAGCTCTTCCTTCGACGGGTTGCGCAGGAGCGCCTGGACGAAGCCGTCCAGGACCGAGCCTTCCTTGCAGAGTATCGTCAGGTTCTGAGCAGTTACGATGTCTACGTGGAGTCTGAACCAGGGCCCGAAGTGACCGAACTGCTGGATCCCGAACGGGATCTGGTGGCCTATTTCTGTGCCGAGTTCGGTTTTCACGAGAGCTTCCCGATCTACTCCGGGGGTCTCGGTATTCTCGCCGGCGACCATTGCAAGGCGGCGAGCGATCTGGGCCTGCCCTTCGTGGCGGTCGGCCTGTTGTACCAGCAGGGCTACTTTATCCAGTCCATCGACGCCCAGGGCCACCAGATTGCGCGTTACAAAACCCATTCCAGCGACGAACTTCCGATCTCCCCGGTGGAGGTCGACGGAGCACCGCTCAAAATCAGCGTGCCTTTCCCCGGCCGGATAGTAACCGCCAGAGTCTGGCAGGCCCGGGTTGGCCATATTCACCTCTACCTCCTGGACAGCAACACCGGAGAGAACAGCGCCGAGGATCAGAACCTTACCCTCCAACTCTACGGCGGCGACGAGTCGACCCGGATCAGCCAGGAAATGCTCCTCGGTATCGGTGGCACCAGGGTTCTGGAGGCGCTCGGTCTGAAGCCCACGGCGTGGCATATCAACGAGGGGCATGCCGCCTTCCAGATTCTGGAAAGGTGCCGTCAGATGATGCAGCAGGGCCTCGAATTTGAGGCCGCACTGGAAGCGGTTGCAGCCTCAACCCTGTTCACCACCCACACACCGGTACCGGCGGGCCATGACATTTTCTCCCGGGAACTGGTGCACCACGCCCTCGGCGCCTACCTGGAGGAGTCCGGGCTGGACATAAACAAGGTCCTGGCACTCGGCACCCGCGATGGTGGAAACGGCTTCAACATGACCACTCTCGGCCTGCGCGGCTCACGTTTCCATAACGGGGTCAGCCGAATCCACGGTGGCGTGGCTTCGGAGATGGAAGGGTATGTCTGGCCCCAGGTACCGCCCTCCGAGAATCCGATAGGCTACATCACCAACGGCGTTCACGTACCCACTTTCCTGGCGCCCGAATGGGCAAGCCTGTTCGATATCCAGGCTCCCACCTGGAAGAGCGAATTGCGCAACCGCGAGTTCTGGAATTTTGTCGACCACATTCCCGACTATCACTACTGGAGCGTGCACAAGGCCCTGAAACAGCAAATGGGTGAATTCGTGGTGGAGCAACTGGCGCGGCAACACGAACGCAACGGTACCGGCCATTCGGTAACAGAGCGGATGACGCGGCAGCTGGTTTCACCGGAAAAAGACACGCTGGTCATCGGCTTTGCACGGCGGTTCGCCACCTATAAGCGCGCCACCCTGATCTTCTCGGATCTCGAGCGACTCGAGCGCCTGCTGACCAATCCCGAGCACCCGGTGGTGTTGATTTTCGCCGGCAAGGCACACCCGAAGGACAAACCGGGTCAGCAGCTGATCAAGGTTATACACGACCTGTCCATGCGCCCGTCCCTGATGGGTCACATCATCCTGTTGGAGGATTATGACCAGGCCATGGCCCGTTACCTGCTCGCCGGTGTCGATGTCTGGCTCAATAATCCGGAATATCCAAAGGAAGCAAGCGGAACCTCTGGCGAGAAAGCCGCTCTCAACGGCGCCCTGAACCTCAGCGTTCTGGACGGCTGGTGGGGCGAGGGTTATGAAGGTAACAACGGCTGGGCCATTACCCCGAGGGACACGGGCCTGGACCCGGAATTCCGTAACGAAGAGGAGGCCCGGGACCTGCTGGACCTGTTGGAATTCGAGATTGTTCCGCTCTACTACGATCGCGCCTCCCAGGGCTACTCAAAGGGCTGGGTGGCCCGCTCGAAAGCCTCCATGAAGACCATCACACCGCGGTTCAACAGCCAGCGCATGGTGATGGACTATGTGGAACGTTACTACGAGCCGGCTTCCGCGCAGGGCCAGAGACTGCTTGCCGATGGCGCTCGGGCGGCCCGTGAACTGGCGGAATGGAAAGCAAAGGTTCGAAAGGCCTGGCCCGGCGTGTCACTGTCGGTGGTCGGTTGCGTGGAATGCCGCTGTGCCTATGATGAAACGGTCGAGTTACGGGTCGAAGCGGTTCTCAATGGCCTGACCGCCGAGGATGTGCGGGTGGAGTGCGTGGTCACACCGGAATGCATCGGCAGTCACGATGAGCCCGGCACGGACCGCTTCCTGCTCTCCATGGAAAGCCAGCAGGACGGCAAAACCGTGTTTGCAACACAGGTTCCACCGCCCTATCCCGGACTGCAGACACTCCGGCTGCGCATGTATCCCTATCACCCGGCGCTGACCCACCTGCTGGAGATGGGCGCGATGTTATGGGTCTAGCTGGAGTTGGCCTGCAGAGCCGTGACTACCGGATTGGCGTACATATCAAGCAGGTAGGGCCGGATCGCCGGATTGCAGGCCTCCAGACGCCGTTCCATTTCCGCCTCCGCCGCGGCGATATCCGCCGGTGACCAGGTTTCCGCCGTTACGACGGATTCGGTGACCGTTTCCGGCGTGGCGTGGGCGTCCGGATGTAGTCCACGTTGCTGATAGGCCACCAGGTTAGAGGCATGCAGGTGATAATTGGCATGCATCTCCCGATCGATGCGACTCGCCAGCTCCTTCGGGTTATCCGGGGCGTCCGCGATAGGTGCGCCGAAGTGCACATGGACGTGGCCTTTGAAACCAGTCAGGCCCTTCACGATCTGCTCGCTGTCCTCGCCCTCGGTCTTGGTGTAGCTGCCGGTCCGTGCCCGCGTCTCCAGCTCTCTGGCCTTGTCCACGTCGCAGGGATCGTACTCGTAGGAAATGGATACCGGCACGATGTGAAGGCGGTTCATGGCCTCACCGAAGCTCAAACCGCTCTTCTTCCGGCTCATGTAGAACATCTTGATAATGGCCGGATCGGTATAGTCCAGACCATCCTTGGCGCGGCCTTCCCGCTGGGCAATCCAGATGCTGTGGTTGGTGTCGATACTGTGATTGATGAACGCGGAAAGCGTGATGTACGCATCCCGCATCTCCCGCGGGCTGGTCATGTTCCTGCGCACCACAAAGCTCTTGTTGAGCCGCATCATCTCGGCGAACACCCGGTTCTGCAGCAGGTTGTCGCCAATCGCGATGCGCGTAGTGTAAAACCCGTTCTGGAACAACAGGTAGTTCACCACCATGGGGTCGAACACGATGTCCCGGTGGTTTGAGATGAACAGATGAGCACTGTGCTTGTCCAGATTTTCCAGGCCACTGGTGGTGACCCGGGTAGTGGTACCCTCAACCAGCTCACCCACATACGTGGACAGCCTGGCCTGCAAGTCATCCACGCGAGTGAAGTGACCGAAGTTGCTGATCAGCCAGCGACGGAGGAAAAATCTCAGCACTGCAGGCGCCCAGCGCTCCAGCGTGGGCGACTTGAATCGCCCGACCATGTCGAGAAACTCCCGGTCATTGACCAGGCGCTGGATGGCCGGACCGGTTTCTTCGTCCGAGTACGGACGGATGGTATCAAATTCTTGCATTGAAACCCTGTTGTTATCGTATCTAACGGATTACGCCGGGAAAGTCTGGTTCAAAAACCGCGGTATTGTAGCGTTTCTGAGGCAGGTTTGCCTCACCCGAAAGGCGCCTTGACCAACCGCCCGGATTATTCTGGTATCATCGCCCTCGCGCCAGGGATTTGGCGACAGCTTCTCTGCAATCTCCTACCTATCACGGACGGCATACACGGCTCTGCTATGGAACTTGACCAGGATTTCGAACAACTCGCCACAGAACGCCCCACCGCGACCCGGAGAAACCCCGAGCAGGTTCTGCACGAGGTTTTCGGTTACGAGTCATTCCGGCCACTGCAGGGTGACATAGTTCGGGAAGTCGTCAATGGCGGAGACGCCCTGGTCCTGATGCCCACCGGCGGCGGTAAATCCCTGTGTTACCAGGTTCCTGCCCTCGTGCGGCCGGGGACGGCGATCGTCATATCCCCGCTCATCGCCCTGATGCAGGATCAGGTCGCGGCGTTACGGGAGCTGGGCGTGAAAGCGGCCTTCCTGAATTCAACCATGGATATGGAACAGGCCCGCGCCACCGAATATGCCCTGATGACCGGTGAGCTCGACCTGCTCTACTGTGCGCCGGAGCGGCTGATCCAGCCGAGGACGATCGAGTTGCTGCACAACGCGTCCATTTCCCTGTTCGCCATCGACGAGGCGCATTGCGTCTCCCAGTGGGGCCATGATTTTCGTTCGGATTACCTGCAACTGAGCATGCTGGCCGGAGAATTCCCGGGCATCCCGCGCATTGCGCTGACTGCCACCGCCGACGAGCGCACCCGCAAGGAAATTGCGGAGCGGCTGTCACTGACCGAGGCCCGGCATTTTGTCAGCGGTTTTGACCGACCGAACATCCAGTACCGGATCGCGCCCAAGACCAACGCCAACAAGCAGCTGCTGGACTTTATCCGGGCGGAACACGACGGCGAGTGTGGCATCGTCTACTGCCTGTCCCGAAACAAGGTCGATTCCACCGCACGCATGCTCGCCGACAAGGGCTTCACAGCACTGCCCTACCACGCCGGTCTGAGTGCCGAAGACCGCGCCAGGCACCAGGAACGGTTCCTGCGCGAAGACGGTGTCATCATTGTCGCCACCATTGCCTTCGGTATGGGCATCGACAAACCAGACGTCCGTTTTGTAGCCCACCTGGATCTGCCTAAAAGTCTCGAAGCCTATTACCAGGAAACCGGCCGGGCCGGCCGGGATGGCAAGCCCTCAACGGCCTGGATGGTGTACGGATTGCAGGACGTCATCAAACTGCGCCAGATGCTCGAAACCTCCCAGGGCAATGACCACTTCAAGCGTGTCGAGCGCCAGAAGCTCGATGCCATGCTGGGCCTGTGCGAGGTCACCAGCTGTCGCCGCCAGGTGCTGCTGCGTTATTTCGGAGACAATCTCGAGGAATCCTGCGGTAACTGCGACACCTGTCTGAACCCGCCGGAAACCTGGGATGGCACCGTGGCTGTCCAGAAAGCCCTTTCTTGCGTTTACCGCACCGGCCAGCGCTTCGGCGTGACCTACCTGATCGATGTCCTGCGCGGGTCCGGGAACGAACGCATCCTTCAGGCAGGCCACGACCGGGTATCCACCTACGGTATCGGTACCGAGCTGAGCGCCAATGAGTGGAAATCGGTGTTCCGGCAACTGGTGGCCAACGGTTACCTCAGGGCCGATCCCGAGGGCTACGGCGCCCTGCAACTGACCGAACGGTGTCGACCGTTGCTGAAGGGTGAAGAAACCGTCTGGTTGCGCAAGGACCCGGTACAGAAAAAAGCGCCTTCCGGGCGCAGCGGCTCAGGCCGCAAAAGCTTCACCGCGGACCGGATTGTCGACCAGGCTGCCTGGGATCATCTTCGCGCCTGCCGCAAGGGCCTGGCCGACCAACAGGGCGTGCCGCCCTACGTGATCTTCCACGATACGACCCTGTTCGAAATGATGGAACGCCGGCCGCGCACCATCGAGGAACTTGGCGAGATCAGCGGTGTCGGTGCCGCCAAACTGGAAAAGTACGGCGAGACCTTCCTGAAGGCCATCGCCGAGCTGGAAGCTCTTTAGGCCGATTCTTCGGCCTTGAAGCCCTTCTTCCGGACCCGGTAATGGGCGATCGAGGTCGCCACGTGGTTGCCTTCCTGATCCGTCAGCATGCCCTCAAGAATGAACTTGGCCCGGCCGGTGGCATCGGCATCGGCGCGGATAGCCGCCACCTGCTCCGGGCTCAGGGAAAACTCCACTGTGACATCCGAGTTGGCCGGCTGCAGAAACTGCAGGGTCATTTCCTTGAGAATCGGCGTGTAGGATGGGCCCAGATCGAACAGTGTCAGGACGCCTCCGGGAATCTCCGCAACAAGAAAATAGGCGCCGGCGTAGAGGCTGCCAAAGTGATTCTTGTTGCCCTTCAGGCGAATACGGGCACGGACATAGCCCGGTCTCACTTCCTCCACACTGAAGCGGTTGCGGGGTGCAAAAGGAATGGACAGGCCGATGATCCTGTTGACGGCTGCATAGCCCCCTGTCTTCTTGAGCCATGCCCACGGGTGAGCCAGGGTCGCGTTAGGATCTGTGGATGCCACCCATTGCCCGGTCGCTCCAATGATGTTGTCTATCAATGCCATATAGTCAATCCTGTCGTTAAGGCCGGATAGATCATTACAATGCAACCTCCCGGCCGCAAGACGGTTCTCCAATTTTTTTGCAATTCGGGCGGATTTCCTGCAGCTTTCGATCCTGATGTGGGTAAAAACGTTGATTCTGGATACTGAGAGGGAACTCTGGTTTGACGTTACAGGTTTGCAGTTCGCTGATAACCGTCTCTTTTTGTGCGTTGCTACTGGCCTTTCCAGGACCGTCGTTGGCGACCGTGCAGGAGCACGTCGCTGATGACCCCGAAACAGTGCAGGAATATTCTCTTTGGTACCGGAACTACGATAGCCCCGCTATTCGCTCCCTGGTTGAGCTGGCATTCGCCAAAACTCCGGAATATGGCGGGTTCAAACTGGTCCGGAGTCAGGAACTCACCCAGGGTCGCGCCCTTTATGAGCTGGCGAAAAAGAATTCCGGGCTTATAGATATCATCAACGTGGCCACGTCGCCCACCCGTGAACAACACCTGAAAGCCATTCCTGTGCCCATTGATGGGGGGCTGCTCGGGTTCAGGGTGTGTGTCACACTGCCGGAAAAGCTTCCACTGTTTGAGGGCGTCCGCACGCTGGATGACCTTATGGAACGGGGAATCAGCATAGGTCAAAGCTCCCATTGGCCGGACACTCCGATCCTGCAGTCCAATGGCATTCCCGTGGTGACCCACTCGCGCTATGAAATCCTTTACGGAATGCTGCGCAACGGACGATTTGATTGCTTTGCCAGAGGTGTGAGCGAGGTATTCCATGACCTTGAGATCGAAGACGATCCGGGGCTCATAATCGAGCCAAACCTTCTTATAGCCTACCCGATGCCCTCCTACCTGTTCGTTGGTCCGAAAGAGGACCTTACTGCCTACCGCCTGCAACTCGGGTTGGAACGGGCAATTGAGGATGGCTCCTTTGCTCAATACCTGCGAGATTATTACAGCCGCGCGGTCTCGAATCTCAACCTGGATAAGCGGCACATAATCCGCCTCGAGAACCCATACCTGAGTGAGGAATCCCGTTACGTAGGCAGAGATACCCTGCGGAATCTGCAACGAAGGCTGGAACTCTTTGCCCGGTAATTTCTGTTAAACTTCCCACATAGTTGCGCGGTCACTGGACTTTTTAATTTCACGACGGGAGCCGGACTGAATGGCCCACGAAGAACTGCACCTTAACCTTCGTAATCTTACCCTCGATGACTATGAACAGCTTCAGGAGCTGATGGATCTCGTTTACGACGATATCGGTGGCGCCTGGCCGAAGGAGACCATCAAAGCGCTGGTTGAACAATTCCCAGATGGACAGATCTGCATCGAGGACAACGGCCAGCTGGTAGCCGTAGCTCTGACGGTCTCCGTCAAATACGAACGCTTCAGCAACCCGCATACCTACGACGACCTGATCCTGCGTAACGAAAAGATCTGGCACAACGCCAATGGCGATTCCCTGTATGGCCTGGATGTGTTCATCCACCCGGAATACCGGGGCTATCGCCTGGGCCGGCGTCTGTACGAGGCGCGCAAGGAGCTTTGCCGCTCCATGAACCTGCGGGCCATCCTGGCCGGTGGCCGTATCCCGAATTATTACAAGTACAAGGACCAGTACACCCCCGCTGAATACATCCAGCGCGTGGACCGCAAGGAAATCTACGATCCGATCCTGAGCTTTCAGCTCTCGAATGATTTCCAGGTCACCCGGCTGATGCACAAGTACCTGCCGGAAGACGAGAAATCCATGGGCTATGCCACCCTGCTGGAATGGCGGAACATTCTCTATACACCGCCGTCGCCGGTGCTGAACGTCCGCAAAACCCAGGTCCGTCTTGGGGCGGTGCAATGGCAGATGCGGGAATTCACCTCGGTGGATGAAGTGCTCAAGCAGGTGGAATACTTCGTGGACGCCCTCTCTGACTACAAGAGCGACTTCGCCCTGTTCCCGGAGTTTTTCAACGCGCCTTTGATGGGCCTGACCGACCAGATGGATCAGACCCGGGCCATTCGTTTCCTGGCCGGTTTCACCGAGCAGTTCCGGGATGAGATGTCGGAAATGGCGGTCAGTTACAACATCAACATCATCACCGGCTCCATGCCTCTGCTCGAAAACGATCGGCTGTTCAACGTCTCCTACCTGTGCCATCGGGACGGACGGGTCGATGAGCAGCGCAAGATCCACATTACGCCGCACGAGCGCCGGGACTGGGTCATCGAGGGTTGTGATACCTTCCAGGTGTTTGAAACCGATGCGGGACGGGTCGCTATCCTGGTCTGTTATGACATCGAGTTCCCGGAGCTTGGCAGGATTGCAGCCAGCCAGGAAGTCGACATCATCTTTGTCCCCTTCTGGACCGACACCAAGAACGGTTATCTGCGGGTTCGGCATTGTGCCCAGGCCAGGGCGATCGAAAACGAATGCTACGTCGTAATCACTGGCAGTGTCGGCAACCTGCCGAAGGTGGAAAACCTGGACGTACAGTACGCCCAGTCATCGGTGTTCTCTCCGTCGGATTTTGCCTTCCCGCACGATGCGGTCATGGCCGAAACCACCCCCAACACCGAGATGATCATGTTCTCCGACATGGACCTGGAAAAGCTGACTCTGGTTCGTAATGAAGGGTCGGTAAACAATCTGAAGGACCGCCGGGAAGATATGTACGAGGTGCG
>JAAZVL010000189.1 GCA_018623515.1 Marinobacter sp. | reverse complement strand
GTTACGTCGCTTGGGGTGAAGACTTCGGCTGTCATCATTCCACCTCCATCAGGCAAACAGGCGCTGGATCTTCTGCAGGCCGGTGAACAGTTTGTCCACCTCGTCCAGCGTATTGTAGAACGCAAAGGAGGCCCGGGCTGTACCGGGTACTCCGTAGAAATCCATCAGCGGCATGGCGCAGTGATGGCCGGTGCGGATGGCGATGCCCTGCTGATCCAGCAGCGTACCGATATCACTGGGGTGCAGGCCGGCGATTTTAAAGGACATGACCGGCACCTTGGTGGCGGCGGTGCCGATGATTTCCATGCCCGGTACCATCTCTACCAGCTGGTTCGCGCGCTCAAGCAGGGCCTTTTCAGCCGCTTCCATGGCGCCACGGTCGAGGCTGTCGAGGTAGTCGATGGCGGCGCCAAGGCCAACCGCCTCGGCAATCGCCGGCGTGCCGGCCTCGAATTTGTAGGGCAGCACGTTCCAGGTGGTGCGCTCGAATGAAACCCGCTCGATCATCTCGCCACCGCCCTGGTACGGAGGCATTTCCTCCAGCAACTGCGTCTTGCCATAAAGCACGCCGATGCCGGTGGGGCCGAACAGCTTGTGGGACGAAAACACATAGAAATCGCAGCCCAGCGCCTGTACGTCCGGCTTGAAGTGCGGGACCGCCTGGGCGCCGTCAATCAGGGTCAGGATGCCGCGCTTCTTGGCCTGTTCGATCAGCGGAGCCACCGGGTTAACCGTACCCAGTACGTTGGAAACGTGGGTAATGGCCAGGATTCGGGTGCGATCGTTCAGCAGGCTGTTGAAGGAGTCCAGGTCCAGCTCGCCCTCGGGCGTGACCTGGATTGGCACCACTTTCGCGCCCGTGCGCTCGGCAACCATCTGCCAGGGCACGATATTGGCGTGGTGTTCCATGTGGCTGACCAGAATCTCGTCGCCAGCTTTAAGCCGTGGCGCCAGGCCGTTGGCCACAAGGTTGATGGCCTCGGTGGTGCCACGGGTCCAGATGATTTCTTTGGTGCTTCCGGCATTGAGGAAGTTACGTACGGTCTCCCGGGCGCCCTCGAAGGCGGCTGTGGCCCGGTCACCCAGGGTGTGGGCGCCCCGGTGCACGTTGGAGTGCATTTCCCGGTAATAACGGTCCATGGCATCGAGCACAGCGACAGGCTTCTGGGCCGAGGCGCCGTTGTCCAGGTACACGAGGGGTTTGCCGTTCACCTGCTGGGACAGGATCGGGAAATCACGGCGCACCGCTTCCACGTCAAAGGTGGCGGCGCTGGCGCTGTTTGCCACGGACAGGTCAGTCATTACCGGTCACACCTCCTGGAAGGTCTGGTCGAAGAACTGGTTCAGCCGGGTGTGGGCGGTTTCACGCACCGTCTCCAGCGGAATCTGCTCCACCAGCTCGTTGATGAAGGCCATGGTCAGCAGCACATTGGCTTCGCGCCGGGCGATGCCCCGGGATACCAGGTAGAACAGGGAAATCTCGTCCAGCTGGCCGATGGTGGCGCCGTGGGCACACTTCACATCGTCGGCGTAGATCTCCAGCTCCGGCTTGGTGTCGATCTCTGCACCGTTGGACAGGAGCAGGTTCTTGTTGTTCATATCCGCATTGGACTTCTGGGCGTCCTGGTGGATATGAATCCGGCCGTTGAACACGGCGTGGGACTGATCTGCCGCGATGTTGCGGTAGGTCTCCTCGCTGTTGCAGTGGGCGGCCACGTGCTCGATGGTGGTGTGGTTGTCGTAGTGCTGCTTGCCCTGGGTGACGACCACCCCGTTGAGCTTACACTCGCCGCCTTCACCTTCCAGGCGAACCTGCAGGTCATGGCGACGCAGGGGGCCGCCGAAGCCGACGGTGTGGCTCTCGAAACGGGCATTGCGTTGCTGGCGAACGCCGGTAGCACCGATGTGCTGGACGTTCTCGCCTTCCATGGTCAGGCGCACGTTGGTGATGTTGGCACCGTCGGCCAGCTTGAACTCGGTGACGGTGTTGACCATGACCGGTTCGGCGCCACTGGAACGGTATTCCTCCACCAGAGTCGCCTGGCTGTGGCGGCCCGCGTCGACGAAAATGCGCGGGAAGGCAGAGCCGCTGGCGTCAGCCGTGACTTCGTGGATCACAAACAGGGGCTGGTCGAGCACGGCGTCCGGCTGCAGGCGGACGAGCAGGCCGTCTTCGAAACGGGCGGCGTTCAGACGCGCCAGTTGCACAGCCTTGTCGTCCAGGGTGTTGTCCAGTTGATCCGCCAGTTCAGCGGCTTCCTGGTCATCCAGATCCCGGAAGCTGGCCACACGGACGCCGTCAACCTGCGGCAACTCGCTGGCTTCCGGCTGGATAACGCCGTTCAGGAACACGATCCGGTAGCCCGGCACGTCCTGACCAGTGAGCGCTTTGCCCTGCGAGGGCAGGCTGCTGGCCATGTCGTCGGTCAGCTTGAGGTACTTGCTGGAGTACTTCCAGTTCTCGGTTTTCCGCGTTGGCAGTGGCATGTCCACCAGGGCGGTGCCGCGCTGCTTGCGCAGCTCGAGCAGTGCCTCGGGCAGGGACTGGCCGGCGGATTCGAGGAACGCGGCAGAAAGAGTCGGTGCTGGTTTCATTCCGCGGCCTCCTTAGTTGGCAGCACTGTCGGCAGTTTCTTCGTCCTTGATGCCCAGCCAGCCATAGCCTTTCTCTTCCAGTTCCAGGGCCAGTTCGCGGCCGCCAGACTTGATGATCTTGCCACCGGCCAGGACGTGGACGTAGTCCGGCACGATGTGGTTCAGCAGGCGCTGGTAGTGGGTCACCATCAGGATGGCGCGGTCTTCGGAGCGCAGGGCGTTGACGCCATCGGACACCACCTTCAGGGCGTCGATGTCGAGGCCGGAATCGGTCTCGTCCAGGATGGCCAGCTTCGGCTGCAGCAGCAGCGCCTGCATGATTTCGTTACGCTTCTTCTCGCCACCGGAGAAGCCTTCGTTGACCCCGCGCTTGAGGAAAGACGGATCCAGGTCCACCTGCTTGGAGACTTCCTTCGCCAGTTTCATGAACTCGGCGGCGTTCATCTCTTCTTCGCCGCGATGCTTGCGCATGGCGTTAACGGCGGTGCGCAGGAACTGCAGGTTGCTGACGCCGGGAATTTCCACCGGGTACTGGAATGCCAGGAAGATGCCTTCCCGGGCGCGTTCCTCGGTTTCCAGGTCCAGCAGGTTTTCACCGTTGAGGGTCACTTCCCCCTCGGTGACTTCAAATGCTTCGTTGCCTGCCAGCACCTGGGACAGGGTACTCTTGCCCGAACCGTTCGGACCCATGATGGCGTGAACTTCCCCGGCCTTGATTTCCAGGTTGATGCCCTTGAGGATTTCTTTGCCCTCAACGGATGCGTGCAGGTTCTTGATGCTCAGCATTTGGTCGCTTCTCTCTATCTCTGAATCTGTGTGAATGCGTTTCCAGTGAAGCCGGGGCGGATCACCCAACGGAACCTTCGAGGCTGACTTCCAGCAGCTTGCCGGCTTCCACGGCGAATTCCATCGGCAGCTCCTTGAACACTTCCTTGCAGAAGCCGTTCACGATCATGGAGACGGCCTGCTCCGGGTCGATACCACGCTGGCGGCAGAGGAACATCTGCTCGTCGCTGACCTTGGAAGTGGTGGCCTCGTGCTCGACGATGGCGGACTTGTTCTTGCTCTCGATGTACGGGAACGTGTGGGCCCCACAGCGGTCGCCGATCAGCAGCGAGTCACACTGGGTAAAGTTACGTGCACCTTCTGCTCCGGGGCCGAATTTCACCAGGCCCCGGTAGGCGTTGGAGCTCTTGCCGGCAGAGATGCCCTTGGAGATGATCGTGCTCCGGGTGTTCTTGCCCAGGTGGATCATCTTGGTGCCGGTATCGGCCTGCTGGTAATTGTGGGTCAGTGCCACGGAGTAGAACTCGCCCACGCTGTTTTCGCCCCGGAGGACGCAGCTCGGATACTTCCAGGTAACGGCGGAGCCGGTCTCTACCTGGGTCCAGGAGATCTTGGAGTTCTTGCCGATGCAGGCGCCGCGCTTGGTCACGAAGTTGTAGATGCCGCCTTTGCCTTCCTCGTCGCCCGGATACCAGTTCTGGACGGTGGAGTACTTGATCTGGGCGTCGTCCAGGGCCACCAGCTCGACCACAGCGGCGTGCAGCTGGTTTTCATCCCGCATCGGCGCGGTGCAGCCTTCCAGGTAGCTGACGTAGCTGCCTTCGTCGGCAATGATCAGGGTACGCTCGAACTGGCCGGTGTTGGCCGCGTTGATGCGGAAGTAGGTAGACAGTTCCATCGGGCAACGCACACCCTTGGGCACGTATACGAAGGTGCCGTCGGAGAAGACCGCGGAGTTCAGGCCGGCGAAGAAGTTGTCACCATGGGGCACGACGGTGCCCAGGTATTTCTGGACCAGTTCGGGGTAGTCGCGGACGGCCTCGGAAATGGAGCAGAAGATGACGCCGGCCTTGGCCAGCGGCTCCTTGAAGGTGGTGGCGACGGAGACGGAGTCGAATACTGCGTCCACGGCCACACCAGCCAGTTTTTCCCGCTCGTGCAGGGGAATGCCCAGCTTTTCATAGGTTTTCAGCAGCTCCGGATCCACTTCGTCCAGGCTCTGGGGCATGTCTTCCTTGCGCTTGGGCGCGGAATAGTAGGAAATCGAGTTGTAGTCGATTTTCGGATAACCGACGTGAGCCCAGTCCGGCTCATCCATCTCGAGCCAGCGACGATAGGCTTTCAGGCGCCATTCCAGCATCCACTCCGGCTCTTTTTTGATGGCGGAAAGCCGGGCAATGACGTCTTCGTTCAGTCCGGGTTCGAACGTGTCGGCTTCGATTTCGGTGACAAAGCCGTGTTCGTATTCCCGTTTGATCAGCTCGTTCACCTCTTTGTCGGTGGTCGCCATGATCGTCGCTCCGTAATTCTCTCATCTCGGGCTCTTGGCCCTTGGTGTCTCCGGCAGCCGTTTGATAGGGCTGGCGGGCGGCTATCTTCAGTCTAGTTGGGCGCTGCAGTGGTCGCTCACTCCGTGAGTACGCCCTGCAATCGGTTTTTGGATGACGGATTTTTGATGCCCGTGTCACTGAATTGGGCGGAATCCGTTCTTTCTGGCGAGCGATTATACAATACCAGAGTAAAATAGTCAGGTATTAAATCGAGCGTGTAGGGATTATACCTTAATCGGCCTTTGGGGCACTAAGGCAGAGGCAATCGGGGGGATAGGTTTTAGCCGTAGGACTGCATTGATTGGGGGTGGCCTCCGGTCGGGCTTCCCTCCCAAAACACGCCGTGAACCCGTCCCTGGGGGCTCGGCATTGCCATCCATGGCAATGCACGGTTTTGGGAGGGAAGCCCGACCGGAGGCTTCGACTAATTGCTATTCGCCGGCGGGCAGGATTCGAGTCAGGTAGGTGAAGTCCAGTGACTCCGGCAGATTTCCCGGCTTCGGAATTCTCACGATATGCCCGCTGCCCGGCGCATAGTCCATGGCCTCGCCATTCCGGTTTTCCATGCTGTCCGCAATGAACCGCAGGTTACCCGCCGGGGTGATCAGTTCCAGCTGGTCGCCGGGGGCGAATTTGTTTTTGACGTCGATGGTCAGCCATCGGTCATCCGCATCAG
>JAAZVL010000188.1 GCA_018623515.1 Marinobacter sp. | reverse complement strand
TTGGTTTTCATCGGCGCCCTGCTCGCCCATGCGGCGGTAAACCTGTTCAATGAATACGAAGACTTTGTCTCCGGCCTGGATCTGATTACCCGTCGCACTCCCTTCTCCGGCGGCAGTGGCGCACTGCCCGAAGTGCCTACGGCGGCAAAAGGCGTGCTCGCGGCCGCCCTCGGAACCCTGGGCCTGGTTACCGCCATCGGCTTGTATTTTCTCTGGCAGCGCGGGCTGCCGATGCTGGTACTGGGGGTTGCCGGCATCGTTCTGGTGCTGACCTACACCCGCTGGATTACCCGCCGCCCAATTCTTTGCCTGCTCGCCCCGGGCCTCGGGTTCGGACCGGTCATGGTTCTGGGCGCCATCGTTGCCCTTGGTGGCCGGATCGATGCGCCTGCGCTCCTTGTCACCCTGGTCGCCCAATGTCTGGTCAGCGAGCTGCTGCTGATCAACCAGATCCCGGATGCCGAGGCCGATCAGAAGGTGGGCCGGCGTCATCTGGTCATTACCCTGGGCCAAGCGGGCGCCGCACGACTGGTGGCCGCCCTTCTGCTGGGTAGTTATGTTCCCATCCTCGCCGGTGTTCTGCTGGATTGGTTACCGGCGTGGAGTGCGCTAGCCCTGGTCACCGTCCCGGTCAGCCTGTGGATTGCCCGACAGCTACCCCTGGTGCTCGACAAACCGGAACGGCTCAACGCTGTGCTGGGAACGAACGTGGCCCTCCTGCTGTCCACACTGGCGTTACTGATTGCCGGTCTCAGCTTCTGAGAGCCAGTCGGGCTTACCGTCCGGACTTGACCCCGATCCTTGCAAGTAAAGGGACTTTGGCCGATGGTTAAGGTCAGATTTTGTTGATTTCATTCATGATATGGAGGTCTGCCCATGAGCATTCTGCTGTTACTGATCAGTGCCCTGATACTGATCTACCTTGGCATCGGAGGCACCGTGGCGGCCGCGGTGATGGCCATTGCCACGGTTGTCGGCCTGTTCCAGGATGAATGGCACCTTCTCAGCATCATCTTCGGCGGTATTTTTCTCGCTCTGGCACTGATCCTGGTGATCCCGGGCGACCTGCGCCTGGATAAACTCAGCCGCCCCCTGCTCGGCTGGGTCCGCAGCCGACTGCCCAAACTGTCCGACACCGAACAGGAAGCGCTCCGCTCCGGCTCCGTGGACTGGGATGGCGAACTCTTCTCGGGCAAACCCAACTGGAACAAACTGCTGGACGCCAAACCGGCGCACCTGACCAGTGAAGAGCAGGCTTTCCTGGATGGCCCGGTGGAAAAACTCTGCGCCATGCTCGATGACTGGAAAATCACCCATGAGCAGTACGACCTGCCGGACAAGGTCTGGAAATTCATCCGGGAAAACGGCTTCTTCGGCCTGGTGATTCCCAAGGAGGATGGCGGCCTCGGGTTCTCCAACACCGCCCACTCCGAGATTGTCATGAAGATCTCCACCCGCAGCGTCTCGGCGGCGGTCACCGTCATGGTGCCCAATTCCCTGGGCCCGGGTGAACTCTTGATGCACTACGGTACCGACGACCAGAAGCAGCATTACCTGCCCCGCCTGGCCCAGGGCGAGGAAATTCCCTGCTTCGCCCTGACCTCGCCGGTAGCCGGTTCCGACGCCGGCGCCATCCCGGACAAGGGCATCGTCTGCAAAGGCCAATGGAACGGCGAAGAAGTCCTGGGCCTGAAGGTGACCTGGAACAAGCGTTACATCACCCTGGCCCCGGTGGCGACCCTGATTGGCCTGGCCATCAAGGTCTACGATCCCGAGCACCTGGTGGGCGAAGAGGACGAGGTGGGCGTTACCTGCGTACTGGTGCCCAAGGACACCGACGGCGTGCATGCTGGTGCCCGCCACCTGCCCATGAACACGGTTTTCATGAATGGCCCGACCTGGGGCACCGAAGTGTTTATCCCCATGGAACAGGTAATCGGCGGTCAGGACATGCTCGGCAAAGGCTGGACCATGTTGCTGGAATGCCTGTCCATCGGCCGCTCCATTTCCCTGCCAGCGCTGGGCACCGGCGCCGGCAAGGTGGCCAGCCTGGCCACCGGCTCCTATGCCTACACCCGGGAACAGTTCGGCCGCTCCATCAGCCAGTTTGAGGGCGTGCAGGAAGCCCTGGAGCCCATTGCCGGCTACACCTACATGATGGACGCGGCCCGCCTGCTCACCTCCGGCATGCTGGACCGGGGCGTGCGCCCCTCGGTGCCCTCAGCGGTGCTGAAATACCGCAACACCGACCTGATGCGGGAAGTGATCAACCACGCCATGGATGTCGTCGCCGGCCGCGGTGTCATCACCGGCCCCCGCAACTTCCTGGCCCGGGCCTACCAGGCGGTGCCCATCGGCATCACCGTGGAAGGCGCCAACATCCTCACCCGCAGCCTGATGATCTTCGGCCAGGGGTCTATCCGCTGTCACCCGTTCATTGTCGAGGAAATCGAAGCGGCGGGCATGGAAGACGAAGACAAGGCCGCGAAAAAGTTCGACAGCATCTTCTACCGTCACCTGGCCCACACCACCCGGAACGCCCTGCGGGCCTTCCTGCTGGCGCTGACCGGAGGCGTCATCGAGTCCGTGCCGCGCCACGGCGAGATCAAGCGCCATTATCGCCAGCTCGCCCGCTTCTCAGCCGCCTTTGCCCTGATGACCGACGTCACCCTGCTCACCGTCGGCGGCGGCCTGAAAGCCCGCCAGCGCCTGTCCGGCAGGATGGCCGACTGCCTGGTACATCTGTATTACGCGACCGCCGTGATCAAGCAATGGCACGAAGAAGGCTACCCGGACGACCAGCGCCCGCTGGTGGAATGGAGCCTGGAAACCTGCCTGCGTGATCTGCAGGGCTCTCTGCGCGAGGCCATCATCAATTTCCCGGTACCGGCGCTGCGCTGGCCAATGCGCCTGCTGGTGTTCCCGCTTGGCGCCACCGGCCTCAACGGCCCGGACGACAACCTGGGCACCAAAGTCGCCCGCACCATCGTTGACGACACCCAGGTGCGCCAGCGCATCAGCCGTGGCGCCTACACCAACATGGATCCGGAAGATCCGCTGGGCCGTGTTCTCAATGCCTACAAACTGGCCAACGAAACTGCCGGCATGCGTGGACGCCTGCACGAGGCCATCCGCAACCGCGACGAAGACGAGCTGGATGGCATTGCCCTGCTCATGGGCCATGAGCGGAAAGAGCTGGTGGACTGGGCCTGTGCCGAAGGCGTGGTCAAGGCAGACGAGTGCGACAAGCTTCTGGAAGCACTGGAAGCCCTTTATGATGTTATCCGGGTGGATGCGTTTGATGCGGACGGCCTCAAGGCCCTGTCCCGCTGCGCCAAGGGCAAGCGCAAGGTTGTCGAGCGCTCACCAAAAGAGGAAACCTGACTTGCAGGCCACACCATGAGCGACCCTGGAGAATTGCGCCCCAACGAGCAGGCAGTCGAACTCGAACCAGCCGCTGACGCCACCTTGCGCTTCATCGGTACCATCCGGACCCCATGGCGCGATCGCCGGGACTGCCCGCGCCAGGGTCGCCATGACGGCCCGGAGTGCCAGCTGGTTCTCGACCCTGTCTGGCATGACGGGCTGAAAGGCCTTGAAGACTACGACACCATCGAGGTGCTCTACTGGCTGGACCAGAGCCGCCGCGACCTGGTCCGGCAAAGCCCCAAAAGCGATGGCCAAACGTTCGGAACCTTTGCGCTGCGCTCACCAGTGCGGCCGAATCCAATCGGCACGGCCATCGTCAAACTGATTCGTATCGAAAAAGGCACGTTGTTCGTGCGCGGCCTCGATTGCCTTGATGGCACCCCCCTGGTGGACATCAAACCCGACCGCTGCGCCTTCAGTCCGAAAGCACCACCGAAAACCGGCGACAAGGGGATTCCATAGCAATGAGTGTTGCTGCGGCTGCCATTCACGGCGACCGTTAATACCGGCCGTTCAGAATGTCCACGATCTCCCGGGTTTCCTTGATGACCGTGTAGACCTTGTCCTCAATCTCGATGCGCTGGCGACGACCGTCGATGTCATAAACCCGACCGTAGCGCAGCAGCTCCCGATCGAAGTGATCCCCCCGGCGATAATCCAGCTTCTTCTGCCACCCCGGCGGCAACGGCTGACCACGCTCGACCTTCTTCTCAAGGCCCGGCGGCAGCCCATTGTTGTGGGGTGGCTGAGCCATCACCGCCGCTGGCAGAATGGCACTGACAAGCACAACGGATTTCAACAACAAATTCATATCGAATCCCTGGTTGGAATTGAACTTTTAAATCAGCTTACTACGAAGACGTTCCCTGGCCCTGACGCGTTCCTTACCATCTGTTCAGACGCTCTCCGAGCTGCTATCACCGCTACTTCGCAAGCCTCCCCGGATTGCCTCATCCACCAGCCAACGCCGCAAAATCTGGATACGCGCGCCTGCCGGAATGTCCCGATCCACGACCTTGTACCACACCTCCCAGTCCGAGGAAGGCTACCCGGATGACCAGCGCCCCCTGGTTGAGTGGAGTCTGAAAACCTGTCTGCGGGATCTGCAGGGCTCCATGCGCGAAGCCATCATCAACTTCCCGGTTCCGGCCCTGCGCTGGCCTCTACGCCTGCTGGTATTCCCGCTCGGCGCCACCGGCCTCAACGGCCCGGACGACAGCCTAGGCACCAAGGTCGCCCGCACCATCGTCGAGGATACCCCGGTGCGCCAGCGCATCAGCGGCGGCGCCTAAACCAACATGGATCCGGAAGATTCCCTTGGCCGCGTACTCAACGCCTACAAACTGGCCAACGAAACCGTCGGCATGCGTGGCCGGCTGCATGAGGCCATCCGCAACCGCGATGAGGACGAGCTGGATGGCATTGCCCTGCTGATGGGCCATGAGCGCAAGGAGCTGGTGGACTGGGCCTGTGCCGAAGGCGTGGTAAAGGCGGACGAGTGCGACAAGCTACTGGAAGCTCTGGAAGCCCTTTACGATGTTATCCGGGTGGATGCGTTTGATGAGGATGGCCTCAAGGCTCTTTCCCGCTGCGCCAAAGGCAAGCGCAAGGTAGTCGAGAGGGCATCTGAGTGAGTGTTATTCAGCCGCCTGATTTGACTGAAGACCGATCCCTGGAAGTCGTTCATGGAAGCCCGGAAAGATCAACCGCTTGCAGACAAATTCGTTTAGGATCGCCCCTGTCTTGCTTCTACGGTTTCTCTATCTTGAAAATCCGGGCTTCCATCCAGGGTGCATATTGGGCCAGCCTCGGATAGATATCACCAAAGAAGAGCTGCTGTGCCGCTTCGCAGATTTGTCGCGGGATCTCACCCAGCTCTCCTTTTCGTGCCAACAAATAGATCGTCCGGGCATGTCGACTTCGGTCCAGTTCCAACACCTGGATACTGTCCAGCTGATAGAAGGTCTGGGCGACACAAAGTCCGCTGAGTATACCCCAACCATGGCCGTCTTTTACAAAGTTCATGAGAGTGTGCGTGTCATCGGTTTCATAGCGGACATTGGCCTGTATCCGCATTCTTCGAAGTACAACTTCACTGTATGTGCCGATGCTGGTTGAGCGGCTGTATTTGATCATCGAAGCGTTTTCTGCCAATTCTGGCAGCAATGCTTCTTTACCGCGTAAT
>JAAZVL010000187.1 GCA_018623515.1 Marinobacter sp. | reverse complement strand
CACAGCACCGAACAGGGTACAGGAAGTGGCGGTACTGATGGCCAGACCGCCTTTGATGTGGCCAATAAAAGCCATGACCATGTTGATCAGCCGGTCCGCCGACTGGCCGCGGGTCATGATATCGGCGGCCAGAATGAACATGGGCACCGCAATCAACGACGCCGGCCGGATGCCACCCATCATCTGCTGAATGAATGTGCCCATCTGGCCGAAGCCGTCAAACATCATAAAGAAGCCGAACACCGCAGCGGTGGCCAGCGGAATCATCATCGGGAAGCCCAGAAGCAGCAGCCCGATCATGATGATCATCATCCAAGTTGCCATGTGATTATCCTCGTGGTTCAGGCTGCATCAGACTTCGGATTCGGTGTCGGCGTAACCGTCCACCACCCCGGTCGACAGATACACGTCTTTGCTGGTCAGGTTTTTGATCGCGGTCAGCAGGTACTGGATGCCGGTGATGGCAAAACCAACCGGAGCCCAGATATAGATCCACCAGATTTCGAAACCCAGGGCCGGCAGTATACGCCCCCGGCTATAGAGTGTCTGGATGTAATCGAAAGAGTGATAGCACAGGAAAAACATCACGGCCGAGGTGAACAGGGCAATGATGATCATCAGCACCCGGCGGCCGGTGGTCGGTAAAGCATCGTAGACCGCCGACATGCGGATGTGGCGACCGTGGCGTGCGGCATAACCAATGCCGGCAAAGGTGATCAGGATAATCAGAATCCGGTTGATCTCCCCGGAAAAGAACAGCCCCTCACCAAAGACAAAGCGGGCAATCACGTTAACGCAGGTATTGACGGCCATGAGGATGACCCCGAGGGCCAACAGAACCGCCTCGAATTTGGCGATCCATTCGTCAAGGGTACCCAGAAACCCGGGCAGGCCGGATTCATAATGACCGGTATCGTCTTCGATTTCCGGGGAATTCTCGGACATGGATTCTGCTCCAGAACATGTCGCTCCCGGCGGGAAGATTCCCCGGCGGGGCGGGGTTAAAGCGGAAACGGAACCGGACGCTGTGGCCCGGTTCCGTTGGTTCCTTCAGGGTTAGTCGTTCTGCACTTCCTGCAGATCTTCCTTGAACTGGTTCAGCAGCTCTTTGCCGCGCTCACCAGTCATTTCGATGAACTTCTCTTCCACCTGCGGCGCACGGGCCTTGAAGGCTTCGATCTGTTCATCGTTCAGACGGGTAACGGTGACCTCGTCACTGGCCTCGGTAATCTTCTCCAGTGCCTCGTCAGCCAGACCGTCGATGTGCACGATGATCTCTTCAAAAGCGTAGTCAGCGGCGTCCTGCACCAGCTGTTTGTCTTCGTCAGACAGGCCGTTGTAGAAATCCTGGTTAGCCATCATGGCGGTAGTGAACCAGCCATGGCCAGTGAACACCAGGTGCGGGGATACTTCATACAGACCGCCGGATTCGATCCAGAAGATCGGGTTTTCCTGACCCTGGATCATGTTGGTCTGCAGCGCACCGTACACCTCGCCCCACGGCAGGGGAGTCGGGGTTGCGCCGAACGCCGAGTAGGTCTCAGACAACAGCGGGTTGGTCATGACCCGGATCTTCTTGTTGTTGAAACCTTCCGGTGAGGTGACCGGCTCGTCAACGGTAACCACCATCTCGCCTTCCGGATACATCTGCAGCAGCTCAAGACCTTTCTCGGCGTACAGTTCCGGGAAGTCTTCATTAATGGCCTCGGACTCGCGGAAGAACTCAATCACGGTATCCATGTCGGTGGGCATGAGATACGGAATGAAGAAGATCTGCGCTTCCGGAATCAGGGAGCCTGTGAAGCCTGGAGACTGGTTCACGAAGTTCAGGATGCCGGCCTGGGTCTGTTCCATGATGTCATCGGATTCGCCCAGTTCGCCAAAACGGTAAACCTGCAGGGTGTGATCGGAATTGTCTTCGATGTATTCCTTGAACGCGTAGGCATACACGTCTTGTACATCGCCTTCGTATTCCTCGTGGGCATAGCGCCAGTTGGCGGCGTTGACCGAGTTTGCGGCCGTCAGACCGGCGAATGCCAGGGCCGAGACAATGCCCAGTTTCTTGAATTTCGTTGTGCTGCTCATTGCGTTTTCTCCGCTGTTTTTTCTAGTTAAGCGACTGTCACGTTTTTTTAGATTGGCAAAACAACGGGGTTTTCGCAAGGAAATCGGGAAAATGAGTCAGACCCGGCCGGTGCATGAAGGTGTATGGCAAGTCCATGAAAAACCGGTTTTATTGATTCCGGGCTCTGCAGAAAATCGGGGAGTGGAGGTGCTTTCGAGGGGAATGGAGTCCGCAAAGGCGGCCGGGGCTCGGCCGCCCGCAGACGCGTTGGTCAGGCGCCCGGTGCGTAGCTGTTACACCAGCCGTTCTCGTTGACAAGAACGTCGGCAAACTTCGGATGACGACAGGTGCCCCAGCCATCTTTGGCGTCCTTGGCCCAGAAGACACAGTTCTGGCACTTCTGACCGTCCTGGTATTTGTCGTGGCTGGAGGTGGTCGCGTCATTGACATAATTCAGTGCGTGGCCGTCTTCAGCGTGTGGCTTGGCGGCGTGTGCGCTCGGCACCACAAAGCGGGCCATCGGTACAGCGGCGGCGCCCAGTGCAGCGGTGCGCAGGAAAACTCTTCGACTCTTGTTAATCTCGCTCATTGGTGAATCCTCTCTCATCTCATCACGTTGAACTTCTGGATTTTGCCCTGTTGAGGTGCTTTTTTTATGGTCGTGGGCAGGGGTCCCAGCCAGACCCTAACAAATCAGTTCGACAGCGCACGAAAAACGGATGACATATATCAATTGTTTCTGAGCTTTAATTTTTTAGTAATGAGTCAGGATTGCTGCAAGAGCTGGCGGGTTTCCGCCAGAATGTCCAGAGCCTGCCTGCGTTCTTCCGGGTCGTAAATGTCAACGGTGAACATAAGCTCGTTAACGTGAATATCCGCCAGCCGTTGCTGCAGCTGTTCGGCGAGGTCCTTTGCGTTACCGCTGATCTGCAAACCGAGAAAATCCTTCACGCCGGCTTCTTCTCCGCGACTCCACAGACCGTCCATTGACGCCACTGGTGGCTTCATCCACAAAGGCTGGCCCCGGAACAGGGCAAGAATGCGTTGGTAGCTGGTGGTCGCCAGAAACCCGGCGTGCTCCCGGCTCTCTGCTGGAACGGCCGGTAAGGCCAGCATTGCATAGGGCTCGGCCAGTTGATCGGAAGGCCGGAAGTTATCCCGATAGGTTTTCAGGGCTTCCCGGTACAGGCGGGGCGCGAAATGGCCGGCAAAGGCGTACGGCAAACCACGCATGGCCGCCAGTTGAGCGCTGAACAGGCTAGAGCCCAGTAGCCAGATCGGAACCTGTGTGCCGGCCCCGGGAATCGCCTTCACCGGCTGGCCCGGTTGCAAGGGGCCAAGCAAGGCCTGAAGCCGGGCTACATCGTCGGGAAACTGCTCGGCACTCAGGCCGTCACGGCGCAGTGCCCTGGCGGTGACCGGATCGGTACCGGGTGCGCGACCCAGGCCAAGATCAATGCGGCCGGGATACAGGCACTCCAGGGTGCCGAATTGCTCGGCAATGACCAGCGGCGGATGGTTGGGCAGCATGATACCGCCGGAACCCACGCGCAGCGTGTCTGTTTTACCGGCGATATGGCCGATCAACACGGAGGTGGCAGCGCTGGAAATACCCTCCATATTGTGGTGTTCCGCCAGCCAGAAACGTTTGAATCCAAGCTGTTCAGCATGTTGGGCGTAGCTCACGCTGTTAGCGAGGGTGTTTGCTACGGAATCCCCCTCCCGCACAGATGCGAGTTCGAGCAGGGAGTAGTCGGGTTGGTTAGACATAGGGCTCCTGACAGTTCATCGATACCGGGTTGAATGTGGCGGTGACGGGTGTTTCTTTCAAGGATGAAGCGTTATTCTCGGAGCATAAATACGTATTGGGAGGAACAGGCGTGTCGAGCACGGACTATTACGAAAACAACACCACGCTGGCGCAATACCTGGAATTTCATTTCGGCGAGACCTGGCATGGCGAGGGCAACTTCCCAAAGGAATTAGCGGATGCCGCCATGGCCGTGCTGGATGGTCGCCCGACACGCCGCGCCCTGGACATCGGTTGTGCCTGTGGTCGCACCACGCTGGAGCTGGCGCGGCAGTTTGATCACGTGGACGGCGTGGATTTTTCGCACCGCTTTATTGATAAATGCAGGGAAGTGATTCGTCTGGGCGAAGCCCGTTATGCCCGCCCCGAGGAGGGGGAGCTGGTGAGTTATCACGCGCGGTCGCTGGCCGCCTTGGGGCTGCAGCCTTACACCAATAAAGTGGCTTTTCACCAGGGTGATGCCTGCGACCTGGCGCCGGATCTGGCCGGTTACGACCTGGTGGTGGCCGGCAACCTCATTGACCGGTTATATAAGCCGGCAAAGTTTCTCGATGATATTTATCATCGAATCAACGACCTGGGACTGCTGGTGATCGCCTCGCCCTACACCTGGCTGGAAGACTATACCCCAAGAAGCGAATGGCTGGGCGGGTTCGAGAAAGACGGCGAACAATACACCACCCTGGATGGCCTGCAGGATGCCCTGGCCGGCCGCTTCCAGTTGATGGCTGAACCCCGCAGCCTGCCGTTCGTGATTCGCGAGACACGCAACAAGTTCCAGCACAGTTTTTCCGAACTGACGGTCTGGGAAAAACTGCCGGCCGCTTAATAACCGCTTTTTCGACGCAGGGCCCGCTGCTTGCGGGTTTCCTCTTCGCTGTGTTGCGAAATGGCGCTTTGGACAAAGGCAATGTGATCGCCGGCAATGCCCCGGGCCTGTTCGGCCTGCCCTTCCATTATGGCCTGAAACAGCCGCTGGTGCTGTGCCAGGAGGCCCTGGCGAGTGTCATTTTCCCGCGCATAGAGCCCGCCGATGCTGGTAACAATGTTGTGTTTGAGCATATGGAAAAGGTTGCGCATGGTGTGCAGTAACACCGCATTGTGGCTGGCTTCGGCAATGGCGAGGTGGAAGCCGGCATCCGCCGCGGCTTCCCGCTCGATGGTGTTCTCCGGCGGGTTCTGATAGCAGCTTGCCAGCTCCGCCCAGGCCTGCGCCAGCCGTTCCCTGTCGACATCGGTCGCCCTGAGGGCTGCGTAATAGGCACAGTCGGCCTCCAGCGTGCGTCGGAATTCCAGCAGGTCCCGGTGGGCTTCCGGGTGGCTTTGGAGTAATTGCACCAGCGGGTCGCTGAAACTGGTGCCCAGTTTTTCGGTGACGAAGTTGCCGCCCCCCTGGCGACTGACCAGCAAACCCTTGGCGACCAGCCGCTTTACGGCTTCACGCAAGGATGGCCGGGACACGCCGAACTGCTCGGCCAGTGTCCGTTCCGGGGGCAGTTTCTGGCCTGGCTGCAGGGTGCCCTCCAGAATCATGGTTTCCAGTTGTTCCACAATGGTGTCTGCCAGGCGTTTGGGGGCAATCTGTCCGATGGGCATGGTGCTGCTTCCGGCTGAGTGACTGGAATTGGTCTTACCAATACAGTCTACCGGCTGGTGTGCGTCAGGCCAAATTGACTGAGCTATAGTTGAATGCCTGAGCGGCAAATTTGACACTCAGGGCATGGTCAAATATCGTTCACTTAGTTT
>JAAZVL010000186.1 GCA_018623515.1 Marinobacter sp. | reverse complement strand
TATTACCCACAGGATCTGTGGATAACTTTGTTGGCAACGATAGGATACCCGGTGCAAATCCCTCAACCACAGGGGCTGGCTCGGAGCGGAGGTAATTTGATCAATATTCACAGGAGCCTCTCCCGGCTACCGCTGATCACAGTACTCAGCCCGCTCGACGGCCGGCTCGGCATCGCCCAGTTCCACAGGCATCATCGCGTTCCCTGACGACCTGGACGAACTTTATCAGCAGTTCGATGCGGTGCTCTGCCTGAATCTTCTCCACCTGATCAGAGACCCCGGGGCAGCAATCCGCAAGGTGAACATTGATTATCTGTATAGTCGAGACGTTCGACGCAAGCTGGGTTAATCAGCCTAGCAAACGTTCTTTTGCCTCATTGATCCGGGCAGCCAGATAGTTGCTCCCGCCATGGTCCGGGTGCACCTTCTGCATCATCCGGCGGTGGGCCCGGATGATCTCTTCCCGATTGGCTCCCGGCTGCAACCCCAGAATGTCGAGGGCTTCTCTCTCGGTCAGAGGACCGGCAGCATTACCTGCATCGCCACGATCACGGGCTTCGCCATCGTCAGTGCCTGCCGGATCATCGGCACGCCAGGAATCGCCGAAGCGGCGGTCAAGGTAGGTTTCCAGCAGCCGGGCGGAGTCTTCGTCATGCTGCCGGCAGTACTGCAACAACGAGATAAACTCGCTTTCCTCGAGATCCCCCAGCCGCCGACCGGCCATGGGGCCTTTCAGGATCCTGCCGCTCATGGTTCCGGAGTCATGGTCCAGGGTCATTTCGAGGATATCACTGGCCACCCGGGATTGGTTGCCGGTTTGGGCCTGTGCTCCGTCACTACCGGCGCTGCCCAAATGCCCCGTAAACAGCGCGGGCAGCACCCGGCGCAGCAAGGGATAAAGAAACGCCAAGGAGGCAAACAGAATGTGCAAACGGCCGGTAACGGCCAGCAGAATCACCACACCGATGCCGGCTATCAGCGCCAGTTTGAGAATAGCCGGCTTGCGTTGGCTGGCCGGTTGATTACGCAGCCAGAGCCAGGCAACAACGGAAAGAACAATAACCAGAAGCGTCAATGGCACGCGGTCACTCCGGGCTCAATGGCTCATCGATGGATGACTACAAGCGCTACCTGATCTGCCGGGTCAGGCGCTTGACCTCCGGGGAGCTACGGCTTGAGAAGTCCTGCAGGGCCTTGGCGCCCCCGGATGCATAGACCGCAACCGCGGCCATAAGATCCTTCAGAACCTGCGGGCTGTTGCGATCAAAGAGTGCGTAAGCGCCGCCGGAGAGCTTACTCACCTGCTGGAACACTGCCCTGGCATGAGGATCTGCGCCCTCGTGAAACATGAACACCGGGGTTCGCAGCAGGCCCAGTTCTCCGGCGGTGTGGCAGAGCTCGTCCACTGGCTCCTCGCAACAATCCCCGATAAACACCACGGCCCTGACCGGCTTTGCGCGGGTTTCTTTCACGGCATGGGCCAACACCCGGCTAATCTGGGTGAGACCACCCCGGCAGGAAACACCGTTCATGAGGTCCAGTAGCTGACCGGTTTCGGTGACAAACTTCGTGGCCTTGAATTCGCCAAAGCCACGGTAGTAACAAAGCTGAATGGTCAGTCCACCAAGATCCCGGGCCGCCAGGAACAGCTCACTTTGCAGGTGGCAGGCCTGATCCCAGGTCGCCTCCCGACTTGCAGTGGCGTCCAGGGCGAAGATCAGCCGGCCCTGTTCGCTCCCTGTCTTCGGTAGCTTGCGAACCTCGTTGATGAACTGGTCGATGGACTGCTTATCGGATTTTGTGCGTAGCTCTTTGTCGGACATAAACGCCTGGAAACCGCCTTCGCTGACCACTCTCTTGTTAAAAGCTTAGGGCAAAGACGGCGCAATTCACAGGCTAGACGCATCACCCCGCCAGCGCGGCCTTCACCTTCTTGCTCAGGTGACCCATGTCGACCCGGCCCAGCACTTGTGGGCGCAACTCGTTCATCACGCGTCCCATATCCTGCATGCCCTGGGCATCGGTTGAACTGATGGTCATCCTGATCAGCGCATCCAGGTCATCTTCGGTGAGAGCCGCGGGCATGAATTCTTCCAGGATCACCATTTCCGCGCGCTCCTTGTCTGCCAGTTCGCCACGACCGGCATCATCGTATTGGCTGGCGGCGTCGCGGCGCTGCTTGAGCATTTTATCCAACACCTTGAGAACGTCCTCGTCACTCAGCTCTCGACGCTCATCGATTTCAATCTGTTTGACGGCCGCCTGAGCCATCCGAAGAGTGGTAAGCCGGGTTTTATCCTTGTTTCGCATCGCGTCTTTGACGGCGTTGCCAAGTTGTTCCTTGAGTGATTGTTCCGCCATAACCGGCCTCCTGTTCAGTGGGTTGAGGTTTACTCCCCGCATCAAGCGAGGAGCTAGATGTAACGGAAAACCGGAGCGGGTTCAATCGTCCATGAATCAAGGTGTCACGATGTTGAACCGGCCCTCGGGTTTATCGAGCATGCTGAAAAAGCGGATCAGGTCGAGCCGGCTCCCCTCAAAGCTGATGTCATCACTGAACAGCAGCTCTTTCAGCCCGGCGCGGCCCACAAGAAGGTCCACGAACATCGGGCGTGTCAGCCTGAGTGTGGCATCAGCCGGGGTCTCCGTGCTGGTCAGGTGATTGTGCAAGACGGAATTCTGAAGGGTCAGCAGATAGCTCTCCTCAAGATCCGTGAAGGTAATTTTCACCGACAGGTGCTCGCCTTCCGCATCCTCGGCCTTCAGGCGAACCGCCATGCTGTCGAAGAACCGGGCCACCGGGGTGTTGAGCAGAACCTCCCGCATCATGGCCGGCTTGAGCCCCTCCTCCGGCGCGCCATGACGCAACTCGTAGGCCCCGGTCAGGTAGACGTCCCGCCAGGGAGCAGACTCCGCCTGGTACCCGAGCTGATCATAGACGTTAGCCAGCAACTGCTTCGCTTCATCGTTCCCCGGGTCGGCAAAGACCACCTGGTTCAACAACTCCGCCAGCCAGCGATAGGTATCCCGCGCCTCGACCGCCGCCATGTCCGCAGCCGCCACGAACTGCTGACGCGCTTTTTCCAGCACTGTGTCGACACCGCCCATCATCTCCACATAGCGGGTTGCCGAATCGGGTTCAGGCAGCGGGTTGAGCTGGGCGGGGTTGCCCGTGTACCAGCCCATGTAATACTGGTAGACCGCTTTGGCATTGTGGGAGACGGTTCCATAGTAGCCCTGGTTGTGGAAGTCCTCGTTCAATGCGGGCGGCAGCTGTACCTGTTCGGCTATTTCCCTCGGCGTCGCGCCTCGGTTCATCAGACGAACCGTCTGGTCATGGATGTATTTGTAAGTATCCCGTTGCTTGGCCAGGAAGTCCTGGATGTTCTGCTGCCCCCAGAGTGGCCAATGATGACTACCGAAGTAGACCTCAGCCTCGGCAAAACGGATTCTGGCCTCGTCAATAAAGGCACTCCAAAGGCGGGCATCACGAACCTTCGCGCCGCGCAGGGTGTAGAGATTGTGCAGGTTCCGGCTGACCAGCTCCGCGCCGCAGAATGCCCGGTGCTCGGGCAGATAGAAGGTGAATTCCGCAGGGGCCTCGGAACCGGACACGATCTGGAACACCATTGGCACGCCGTCCACCGTCAGCTCCGTCCCGGTCTCACTGATCAGTTCTGTGGGTGGCGCAAAGCCAAAGGTTCCGAAGGCCGGCCCCTTACCCAGGCCCGTACCCACATGCCCACGCTCATCTCGCCCGAGCCGCTTGCCATACATGAACATGGCCCGCCGGGTCATGGCCGGACCAGCGATAATGTTCTCGCTGGTCGCTTCCTCCTCGAAGCCGGCTGGCGCAATGATGCGCAGATTCGCTTTTTCCTCGTCCGAAAGGTGCTGGAGAACGCCTTGCACGCCACCAAAATGGTCAATGTGACTGTGGGTAAAGAGAATCGCGCGTACCGGCTTTTCGCCCAAGTGCTCCCGGGCAAACAGGAAGGCTTTGCTCGCGGTTTCCCGGGCGGTCAGGGGATCAACCAGAATCCAGCCCGTATCGCTCTCGATAATCGACATGTTGGCCAGATCATACCCCCGAACCTGGTAGAGCCCGCCGGTCACCTCGAACAGACCGTGGATATTGTTCAAAGCCGCCTGGCGCCAGAGGCTGGGGTTCACCGAGGCAGGGGCATTTTCGCCATCACTGTCGATAAAAGCATAGTCCCGCATGTTCCAGACTTCACCGCCCTCGAGATGATCAATGACCAGCTCCGGATCCTGAGCAATCAGTCCGCGTCGTGCGTTTTCGAAATCGTCGCGGTTATCAAAGGGGCGCTGGCCCAGAATCAGTTGATTGATCTCAGCGGTGCTGACTGTTGCCGCAGTGTGCCCGGCACTGTTGGCCTCCGATGACGAACCCGGGCCGGTATCACACCCGGCGACGGCCAGCGCCAGACCAAAAAACGGAACAAGGTGGAGTTTTCGAGATACAAACATCGGGGGAAACCTGTCGGTTTATTGTTGTTGGTTACCCCGAGTTTACTCCAGAGTCAGTCAGAGTCGTGTGCCAGTCAGGCAAAATATTCCTGCATCCAGTCAAACAATGTGCTCTCGGACATGTCGTCCAAAGCCATCTGCTGGAAATCGTTGCCCACTTCATCCTCAATGGTCACGAACTGGTAAAGGATAACGCCCGGCTGCTCATCATGAAGGATAAGGGTGATGCGCCGGCGGGTTCGCAGACAGTCAATGGTCATCACATCCGCAGGGATGCCCGCATCACGCATACCCCGTCGAACCTCCACAACCGGGTTGATGTGCTGGTGAGTCGCCTGGATGCGGGTGTGGGCATCGCTGGCAAGGTCGGACAGGGTTTTGAGGGGATCTTCCGGCATGAGGATAGCTTCTCTGGGATCAGGGCGTTTTAAACGCCAAACATGGTAGCCCAATCCAGAAGGTAAATGAAAAACCCTTAAACAGACGGGTTTCAGAAGCTGATAAGGCCAGAAACGAACGAGGGGTGAACTAAAAAGCAATTTCCGGACTACTCTTCAGGGCTATCCATTTTTTTGATGCGAACGGAGTTTGCGCATGATTACGGTCCACCACCTGAACAATTCCCGCTCACAACGCGTGCTCTGGATGCTCGAAGAGCTGGGCGTGCCCTACGAGATCCAGCGTTACGAGCGCGACCCGGAAACCATGCTTGCGCCGGAAAGCCTGAAAAAGGTTCATCCGCTGGGCAAATCTCCGGTGATCACCGACGGCGATCTGGTGGTGGCTGAGTCCGGCGCCATCATCGAATACCTGGCCCACACCTACGGCAAAGACACCATGCTCCCTGAGGCCGGCGGCCAGGCGTGGCTCGATTACACCTACTGGCTGCACTACGCAGAAGGCTCCCTGATGCCTCCGCTGGTCATGCGCCTGGTGTTTGAGAAGGTAAAGACCAGCCCCATGCCATTTTTCATCAAGCCAGTGGCAAAAGGCATCTCCGACAAAACCAATCAGATTTTCATCGGTCCGATGATCAAGACCCAACTGGATTTCGTCGAAGCCCACCTGGCGGAAAATACCTGGTTTCTGGGGGATCAACTCAGCGGGGCGGACATTCAGATGAGTTTCCCCTTGGAGGC
>JAAZVL010000185.1 GCA_018623515.1 Marinobacter sp. | reverse complement strand
GGGTGGTCGTCGGCAATCAGGATCTTGTAAGCCGGCTCCATGAGGGACTCCGTCTGTTTACTTTTTATTGGAATCGGGACTGGATCAGGCCTAATGATAACGGTTTTCCGACGACAGTGCGGCATGAGGGTGGTTGTAAATGAGCTCTCTGCGTCAGAGGTGGTTGGTAACCCTCCGTTTTTCATTATTATGGTGGTTCATTACCAACAACAATAACGAAGGAGTAGTAACGTGGAATCCAGTCCACTGATCTCGATCGGCCTGCCGATCTCGCTGTTCATCATCATGGTGGGTATCGGGCTCACCCTGACCCTGAGGGACTTTGGCCAGGTTACGCTCAATCCAAGGGGCATGATTGTCGGCACCATCGCCCAGATTCTCCTGATGCCGCTGGTGGCTTTTGCCCTGGTGCCCATTCTGGGGCTCGGGCCGGCGCTGGCAGTTGGCCTGGTGATTATCGCCGCCTGTCCCGGCGGCACAACGTCGAACCTGTTCGTCCTGCTGGCGCGAGGCAATATCGCCCTGTCGATCCTGCTCACGGTGTCCGCAAGTCTGATCACCATTGTCACGCTGCCGTTCTTTACCAACTACGCATTGCAGATGCACTTTGGTGAGGGGGCGGATATCTCGCTCCCGGTGGGCAAGACCATTGCCATGTTGGTGATTATCGTGTTGCTACCGGTCGCCATTGGCATGTTCATCCGGACCCGCGCGCCCGAGCGTGCGAAAAAAGCCGAGGGTATGGTCAGTATCTTCGGTGGTCTGGTACTGCTGGCGCTGATCATTGCGTTGATGTACGGCTCCCGCGACCGCCTGCTGGAACTGCTGGTCCAGGCCGGTCCGGCAGCATTCCTGCTTAACCTGATCGGGGTTGCCATCGGCCTTGCCAGCAGCCGCCTGTTCGGCCTGTCACAGCGGGAATCCCTGGCGGTCGCCGTGGAACTGGGCATCAAGAACGGCACCATTGCCCTGATGGTCACCCTGACCCTGCTAGAGTCGTCCGAGATGTCCATCCCGGCAGTGGTCTACAGCGTCATGATGTACGGCTTCGGAGCCATTCTGATCATGATGGGGAGGAGGCTGGTTCCGCTTGCCCCGTAGAGTCCCCAAAACTGGCGGCTGTGAGCTGTTCCGCACTCATCGCTCGCCGCATACCCAATTTTGGGGATGCGCAGGGGGGTTGGAATTATTAAGTATTACTTTCGGTTATTCCAACAACAGGAAAAATTATGAAAGTAATCAAATTCGGCTCCCTGGCTCTGGCAGTGGCACTCAGTGGCTGTGGCGGTAGTGGCTCTTCTTCAACCACTGCGACTGAAGAGACCACAACACCGGAAAACACCAAAACGGGCATCTTTACGGATAGCGCAGTCGCCAACATCCGGTACCAGACTGAGACCCAGAGTGACTTTACCAATGCTCTCGGGGAATACGAGTACGTTGAGGGTGAAACGGTAATCTTCAGTATTGGCGGCATTGAGCTGCCCCCGGTTCCGGCAACCGGGCGTGTTACCCCCGCTGACATGACCGCCGAGGCGAGCTCCACCGACCAGCTGACCAATATCCTGAGACTGCTGCAAAGCCTGGATGAGGATGGCAATCCCGATAACGGCATCACTATCACCGCTGAAACCCACGCGGCGCTGGAAAATACGCTGCTGGAGGTGGATCAGCCCGCTGCCGAGTTTGAAACCCAGTTTGCCAATGAGGTGACTGTCTCTGTTAATAAAACGCTGATCAGTGCCGAGGAGGCCGAAGCGCATTTTTACGCTTCCCAGCAGGCAGACCTGCGTGGCAGCTGGATTTTCGTGGAGCCCGAAGGTGAAAGCGCCAACGGTAAGGGCCCGAATGGCGAAGAAATCAATGTCCTGACCTTCCTGGACGATGGCACCTACATCATTGCCCACAAGTACGGCGACGACGAACAGTTAGCGGCGACAGCGGAATGGGGCACTTACACCTGGGACCCGGCAACCGGGGCACTGACCCTCTCGGTGCTTGGTCAGTCAGATGGAAATGGCGGCCTGTGTCCGGGCCTGGCAGCGAATGTGGGAGACTGCACGGAAACCGTTCAACTGGTGGGCGACGAGTTGCATTTTGCCAGCGAGGCCGGGGCAGCGACTCCGTTCCAATCCATCAAGGATGCCAGTAACGCATACGTGGGTGCCTGGTATTTGCCAGAAGGGGAGAACTTCAATGTGCTGACCATTCTGGATGACAGCCATTATGTGGTCGCCCATAACGCCAACGGTGAAGTGTACGCAGGCACTGATCCGGTGGCGGTTTCCTCAGAATGGGGCACTTATAGCGTCAGTAATGGCAGCTTCCAGGTGACCGACGTCGAGACGGAAACGGATGGTCCGGGCGGGCTTTATGACGCCAGTGGCGCCGCCGGGCTCAACGCTGCAACGGAATTGACCGGTTATGGAGATTTGCAGTTTACGCCGGCCAGTGAAAGTGGCTTTGCCTTCCGGCGTGTTGGTCGCTTCAATGTGGAGCTAAGCGACCTGGCCGGCAATAAGAGCACGGTTATCGTCGAGCGTACCGGTGACGTTTTTGTTGACGGAATGAGCAAGGAATTCGAGTTTGATCTGGTAGGGGAAGCCGATTCGGCTCAGGTATCCCTTCAATCCGGTGGCACCGGTTCTGTTCTGTATGTGAACGACGAGGAGTCTACCCTTATCGATTTCTGGGTGGTAAATGCCGGTACCGGCACGCTTCTGTATGAAGAGACTAATCCCGACGATTCCTCTACGGGGCGCTGGGTGTTTGCCCCGATAAAGACTCGCGATGGTAAAGAATGGGCGCTGGTGGATTTCCGGCACATCGACGGTGATACCGAAAGCCTGCTTGGCTTTTATGTCAGTGAGCTGAAGCCGCTGCCACAGTGAGCGCTGACCGCTTATGATCGTTCACATGACTGGCGTACCCACAAGAGTGCGCCAGTCATTTTTTTGCCTATCGCAACCACTAATGTAACAAAGCCGACAAAATCCGGCTGATCAGCTCCCCCTGCCGCGAACAGTCGGTCTTCTGAAATATCTGTTTGATCTGTGAACGCACCGTAGCAACGCTGCGTCCCAACCGGTCGGCACACCCCTGGGGGTCAATCCCTGCAACCAGGTTTTCGCAGACCTGGGCCTCGGCGGGAGTCAGCTTGAAGTAAGCGGCAATGTGCTCTGCCCTCGGGAGGACACGATTCTCGGGGTCATAAACGGTGACCAGAGCTCCCCCGGCCAGCAATTCACTGCTCTCAATCGGACGTATGACAAAAATCAGTGGCGTTCGGCCCTCTCGCTTGAGAAACAGAGTCTCAGAGGAATAATTTTCCTGGCCCATGCTGGAGCGAACCACCTGGGCTGACGTGCGAAAGAAGGCTGCCTGCAAGTCTTTCTCTGCGAAACTGAAGCGGTCATGACGAATGCCCAGGCAGCGTTCCCGTTGAATCAGGTTGCGGGCTGTTTTGTTGGAATGCAAAACGGTAGCAAGACTGTCGAGTACAAAAGTGGCATCGGGCAATACTTCAATCACGGAGGCCAGTGAGGAGGCCGCTTTGCTACGTGATTCCAGTTGCCGGTATAGCAGCACTGCCTGTCGGATGTGCGGAACCAAACGGTTGAGGGATTGCAGCTCTGCTTCCCGATAGGGCCCTTGAGCCACCGTACGCTGGATGGTCAACAGGAAGGTGTGTGTAGGGGTGCTATCCACGACCAGCCAGGCTGAGTCCAGCATGTCCTGATCATTTTCCCATCTGGAGTAATCTTCGTCTGGCTGGAAATCCGGGAGCAATGGCAGGGCGGACTGAAACAGACCGGGAGGCTGTTTAATAGCCCGGTTGGTGACCACATCCTGGGCAATCATGTTGTTTTCCAGGTACCAGCCCAGGAACTCATCGGAGAGGCCGTGATACCAAAGGTGGTCCATCTGCAAGGGGTGTTTGCGCACAACCAGCAGTTGAGCCGCGCAGCCATTGGCTATGCCAACCAGTTTCTCCAGAAATCCATGAAAACCTTCCCGGTCGGTCAATGCACCGTAAAGGGTCTGAATCAGGGAGTGCTCGCTCTGCAGTTCCAGTGGCATCGTTTTCATTACCCCAGGGCCCACACCAGCATGGGCACCAGTTCAGTCTGTCCTTGAGCACCGTCAAGAGACGCAGTTAATTCGGAATCAGCTTAGTCGAGTCAGATATTTAAAAACGTAAAATAAGGTTAAAAAATTCCGGCCCCCAACTTCGTCCCACTGGTGAAGCGTCAGGATTGGCCATCAGTGGCTATGACGTTGGTCGTGCATCTACTACCAAGGAAGGAGTTTTTCGCCCCTATCGCATCATTCACGTATCCCGGATCGGGGTCTACATTGAACGGGTAAACGCGAAAGGCCGCGTTGCCCTGCGATAAACACAACAAGAGGTCGAAACCATGATCTACGCACAACCCGGAAAAGAAGGTTCTGTCGTCTCCTTTAAATCCCGCTACGAGAACTACATCGGCGGTGAGTGGGTGGCACCTGTCAAAGGCCAGTACTTCGAGAACATCACACCGGTGACCGGTGAGGTGATCTGCGAAATTCCCCGTTCCACTGCCGAAGACATCGATCTGGCCCTGGATGCTGCCCACAAGGCCGCGCCGGCCTGGGGCAAGACCTCGCCCACCGAGCGTTCCAATATCCTGCTGAAGATTGCTGATCGCATCGAAGCCAATCTCGAAAAGCTGGCGGTTGCCGAAACCTGGGACAACGGTAAGGCCGTTCGTGAAACCCTGAATGCCGACATCCCGCTGGCGGCCGATCACTTCCGCTACTTCGCCGGTTGTATCCGCGCCCAGGAAGGCCACATGGGTGAGATCGACCACAATACCGTGGCCTATCACTTCCACGAGCCGCTGGGCGTGGTCGGCCAGATCATTCCCTGGAACTTCCCGCTGCTGATGGCGGCCTGGAAACTGGGTCCCTGCCTGGCCGCCGGTAACTGCACCGTGCTCAAGCCGGCCGAACAGACCCCTGCCAGCATCCTGCTGCTGATGGAAATCATCGGTGACCTGCTGCCGCCGGGCGTGCTCAATGTCGTGAACGGCTACGGCATCGAAGCCGGCCAGGCCCTGGCCACCAGCAAGCGCATCGCCAAGATTGCCTTCACCGGCTCCACCCCGGTCGGCTCACACATCCTCAAGTGCGCTGCCGACAACATCATTCCGTCCACCGTTGAGCTGGGCGGCAAGTCTCCGAACATCTACTTCTCCGACGTCATGCAGGCCGAACCTGAATTCGTCGACAAGTGTGTCGAAGGTCTGGTACTGGCGTTCTTCAACCAGGGCGAAGTGTGCACCTGCCCGTCCCGCGCCCTGGTTCAGGAAGACATGTTCGAAGAGTTCATGCAGAAGGTCATCCAGCGCACCAAGGCTATCAAACGCGGCAACCCCCTGGATACCGACGTTCAGGTGGGTGCCCAGGCCTCCAAGGAACAGTTCGACAAGATCATGTCCTACCTGGAGATCGGCAAGCAGGAAGGCGCTGTGGTGCTGACAGGCGGTGACCGTGAGCATCTGGATGAAGAGTTCAACAACGGCTTCTACATCCAGCCGACCCTGTTCAAGGGCGACAACAAGATGCGCGTGTTCCAGGAAGAAATCTTTGGCCCGGT
>JAAZVL010000184.1 GCA_018623515.1 Marinobacter sp. | reverse complement strand
CCGTAGCAGCCAGCACTGGTTCGTGGAGCTTGTTCAGGGGGAGGAAGTGGTTGCCTTTGCCACTGCGGTGACCGCCAAGGGGCGGGATACCTGGAGCGCTACGGACGCAAGCTTCCCGGAGGTACCACCGGCCGAAGCGCTAGAGAAGACACCGATGCGCCAGGGTGCCCCGATCTGGACCCGGTGCTATGACATGCGGTTTATCGAGGGTGCCCTGGGCGGCCAACCAAGCGAGAACCACCCCTCGGAAAGCCTGTTCTGGATGCGGGATGAACCACCGAGGCCCCTGGACTATCTGTCTCTGGCAGCTTTGTGCGATGTATTCTTCCCGAGAATCTACATCCGCCGGCCCAAGCTGGTCCCGATCGGCACGGTGGCGATGACCACGTATTTCCATGCGGATGCAGAGCAACTGCGGCAACTGGGTACCGCCCATGTACTGGGCCATGCCCGGGGTCTGCATTTTGGCAACGGCTTCTTCGACCAGAGTGCCGAAGTCTGGAGCGCGGATGGTCGGCTTCTGGCCACCAGCCATCAGGTGGTTTATTTCAAGGAATAGCAAGGCCGGGAGATCAGACCAGGATCACCAGCCAGGCGACCACGATCATTACCAGGCCGATGAACTGGGCCGCGCTGCCCATGTCCTTGGCGTTCTTGGACAGGGGATGCAATTCCATGGACACCCGGTCGACGACGTTTTCAACGGCGGTGTTGAGCAGTTCGATGGCCAGCGAGAGCAGTGGCACGATCATCAGGATGGCCCGCTCTGCGCGGCTCACATCCAGCGAAAGAGCGATCGGCTGCAGGATTACGTTGATCAGGACCAGTTGCCGGAAGGCAGCCTCATTGAGGAAGGCCGTCTTCAGGCCCATCATGGAATAGCGCGTGGCCTTGAGAATGCGGACAATGCCCTTCTCGCCCTTGAGCGAGGAGGCCGTACCGGTTTCGATGGAATCGGACATGGGAATGGATATTCTGTGCAGTGGAAGATTTTCGTAAAACCACGATCACGCGGCCTTGCGAAAATCCTCCATCCGCACAGACTTATCCCGGTTGCGCTTGTATTTGGTTTTGTCCTCGACAACCCGCATCTGGTATTTTGGGGTTCTCAGTTCCCGCTGCACGGCACTGTGCCGGGTGGCTTTGGCGCGTTTTTTGGCCATTTCAGCTACTCCTCATTAATGGCTGGATTCAAGCAGGTGTTATTATAACACCCCCTGAGATTTCAAGAGCGTAAGGAATGACACTCACCCTCTGGCTGACCTTTCTGGTCGCAGCGATCCTGATCAGCGTCTCCCCCGGTGCAGGCGCCGTCAATACCATGAGCAATGGCCTGCGCTACGGCGTGAAACGGTCACTGCCAGCGATTCTGGGGCTTCAGCTGGGCTACGGCGCGCAGATTCTCCTGGTGGGCGCGGGCCTTGGCGCCATTGTGGCTTCTTCCGCTACTGCACTGACCGTCATCAAATGGGTGGGCGTAGCCTATCTGGTGTGGCTGGGGATCCAGAAGTGGCGGGAGCCGGTGATGGAGGCCGTCGCGGAAGACCAGAGCGCCATCAGTCACCGCCGACAGTTCTGGAATGCCGCACTGGTGAACCTGACCAACCCCAAGGCCACCGTATTCCTGGTAGCTCTCTTCCCCCAGTTCCTGATAGCCGATGCGCCCCACGGCCCCCAACTGATCACCATGGGTACCACGCTTATCCTGGTGGATTGCCTGGTGATGCTCGGCTATGCCCTGCTGGCCAGCCAGCTGTTCCGGTTCATGACCACTCCGCAACGGCAGCGGCAGATGAACAGGGTGTTCGGCGGCCTGTTCGTGACCGCCGCCATGGCGCTGGCCAGTTTCAAGCGCGCGGCCTAACGCAGGATGCACTCCCGGCTGTAGGCCTTGCTCAGGCGCCGCCTCTTCTGCCGCAGGCTGTTGCCGCGGTCGTTCTTGTACCCCGCCCTTAGTTGGGACTGGATGCGGTCGAGCTTCTTCTGGTATCCCTCGCAGACCTTTGCCTGTTTATCTTCGCGCTGGCGGGAGCTACGGGATTTCTGTGGGGTCTCCGAGGAAGACAACATGGTTTGCACTTCACCCCGGGTCGCCGAGACATTCCGGGATTGGCGGAGGTTCTCGGCCATGGGGACGGTGACCGGATTCCGGAGCTCGAGCTCCCGGTGCGGCAAGTGCTTGGGAGGTTTGTCGGAGAAGTGGATGGCACCGTTGGCGTCTGTCCAGCGGTAAACTTCGGCATGAGCGGGGGTGGTGGCTAACAGGCAAAGCAGGGCTGTGGCCTTTATCCTTGGCATGGGTTCACGTCCTGTGAAGTTGATTTTTTTGAAGAAGGGGTCAGAAGAAAGCTTTCTTCCGACCCCGGAGGTTGGGCTTGACCCTGGGGTCAGATGAACTTGTTCATCTGAAAATCATGTAGCCAGCCTCCCATAGTCCGTCATCCGGAGTAGGCTGGTAGTTGGCAAACACACTGCCGCTACAGGAGGCTGACATGACCCTATTCTGCGCCATCGACCTTCATTCAAACAATAGTGTTGCTGTCGTTCTTGATGAGAATGACAGCGTGCTTTATCAGGAACGTCTACCTAACGACCTGCCCACCATCGAGCGGGCGCTGCAGCCTTTCCAGAACGATCTCTACGGGGTTGCGGTGGAGTCGACCTTCAACTGGTACTGGTTGGTAGACGGCCTACAAGCGGCCGGTCACCACGTCATGCTGGTCAACACGCATGCGGTGCAGCAGTACAAAGGCCTGAAGCACACCAACGACGTTTCCGACGCACGCTGGCTGGCTCATCTGATGCGCCTGGGCATTCTGCCCACCGGTTATATCTATCCCTATGAGCAGCGAACGTTGCGGGACCTGCTGCGCCAGCGCTTGTTCCTCAACCGGGAGCGGGTGATGCACCTGCTAAGCGCTCAATGCCAGATCCGACGCTGTACCGGGCTGCAGGTGGCCTGCACCGAGCTTAAGCGGGCACCCACTCAGTTGCTTGAGTTGCACCAGCACCCGAATTTGCAATTTGCCCTGCGCTGCCACCTGGCGATGCTGCAGGTTCTCAATGGACAAATCGAGTCGATTGAGCGCCAGGTGACGAAGCAGACCCAGGACAATCCCTATCTTCAGTCCCTGCTGACGGTCGACGGGATCGGCCCGATCCTGGGCCAGACCATCGCTCTGGAGACGGGTGATATCGACCGCTTTCCGACGGTGGGCCAGTTCGCGTCCTACTGCCGCTGCGTCAACAGCCAACGGCTCAGCAACGGCAAGGCCAAGGGCCGCAATAATACCCGTAATGGCAACAAATACCTGAGCTGGGCCTTTGTGGAAGCCGCTCACAGCATCATCCGACACAACAAGGTGGCGCACCGGTTCTATCAGCGCAAGCGCGCCCAGAAGAATGGTGCCCTGGCGACCAAGGCCCTGGCCCACAAGCTGGCACGCGCCTGTTATTACGTGATGCGGGATGGGGTGGCGTTCGATGAAACGCGATTGTTTGCCTGATGATTTTAAGTTGAATGGGCGGGGGAGCTCCGAAATGGGGATGGTAAAACCAGAAATCTGAATGAGCCCCCGCCCATTCTCCCGAGCACCAAAGGTGCACTGATGCGCCCTGATCGTGAACCATCAAGAGACTGGTGCCACACGTTGGCAAACCACCACATCTGTATCCACCTGGACACGATCAGGCACCGACGGTTTTCTGGGGCTTCGGCCAGGGGCCGCCTCGCTGTTTGCGACCAGCGGTCTTGATCCTGATGGGTGTCTGGTGCGGATCAGTCCGCAACCACCACTGAGAACAACGGACGCGTATCGGAAGGGAGGAACCACCACAACCTGCGAGCGGTTGTGGTGGATTGGTATTGCCTGTTGACTACGGCTGGCTAATGGGTGACCCCATCTTCACGTCCAACTCCGCATTTCCCATCAAATCAGTGGTGACTGATACACTTCGGGCATCCCAGGAAGAAAGAATTTAGGCCCGACACGTTTGCCGCCTCAGCAGGTCCAGCCAACGGCCTGTGAACTCCGGGAGTCATGGAGTAACAAGATTCAAGAATCCGTAGAGATGAATCAGGGTTCCGGTGATTACCGTGTTTTTGACCAGATCAACCGGCATCAGCGTATAGGCGACAACGTCCGCCGGGTAGGCATACCAAAGCTGGTAATCCCTTCGGATTTGTATGAGATGGTAACCCGCCTCCGTTTTGTACATTCGGGCTTCGACTTCAACCGATTTGTCGTTGATACGGGCGGTTACCGGTTGCCAGTCCGGGGTCAGGTTCTGGACGGAGAGTATTGCATCGTCGACGTGGGTGAACCCTTGTCTGGAGATGCGCGACTTCCACTCGAGTGCGTAGAAAAAATTATCATCCATTCTGTATTCGTATTCGGTAACGGGGACCCGTACCGATTCCGAATCAGCCAAGTGGATGGCCTCCCCTTCCTGAGTTCTTTCGCCAATAACGTCAAAGGTGTTTGTCATCGTCATAGCACACCCGGATTGCATCAGCATGAGAGCGGCAGATAGAGAGAGGTTGACGATGCTCGATAGGTGGTAATTCAAAAAGACGTGGCGAATGCAGCCGAGTCCCTGGCTTTTCATTGTGGTTTCCTTTCCGTTGGTTTTCAGTGAGGTGTCAGATTACCTCATAACTGCCCGCCATTCTGATTCCAGGTTCACGTCTCCGGGTTCGGGGGCAAAATCGGGGTCAGAAGAAGGCTTTCTTCTGACCCCTCGCTTATGGTGGCGATCTTACCACCTACGTTGGTGTCCGGAATCATTGAACCACTACAGTCTGATGAACTTGTTCATCTGACTCCATCTTCAAGTCCCACCCGAGTTTGCGCCCAAATCCGGGGTCAGAAGAACGCCTTCTTCTGACCCCATCTTCACCCCCAACTCTGGATTTTCTCCCAAAGCACTGGTACTTTCTCCAACTCCGCGGGGCCACCCATCAAGGATCCGATGGCACCACACCCCGCCGATACAACGGACATACCCATCTTCAAGGACTGAAGACATGCCCCAGGCAAGCGGATTGCAGTTCACCGCCCGTGTCGGTGACTTTCCCTCTGACCATTTCGCCGTAGTCGCCTTCGCGCTGACCGAAAGCCTCTCGGAGTTGTTCCAGGGCCGACTGGAGCTGGCCAGCACCGATCCCGACGTCTCTGCCGAATCCATGCTCGAGCAGCCCGTGGACCTGGTGGTCTGGCAGGACGGTCAACCCCTGCGCCGTTTCACCGGCGTGGTCAACGAAGTCGCCCGGGGCGACACCGGTCACCGCCGCACGCGGTATGAACTGGTCTTCCAGCCTCCGCTGTGGCGCCTGGGCCTGATGCACAACAGCCGCATCTTCCAGGGCCAGAGCACCGAGGGCATCGTCCGCACCCTGCTGGAAGAGCGGGGCATCGTGGACACGGTCTTCGATCTCAAGCGGGCTTCGGCAGAACGGGAATACTGCGTCCAGCACCGGGAAAGCGATCTGGCTTTCATCGAGCGACTGGCTGCCGAGGAAGGCTGGTACTACCGCTACCAGCACGGCAGCGTGGACGGGGAAGACCAACCGGCCCTGGTCTTCGCCGATCATCACGGCGATGCGCCGAAGCTGGAGCCGGCACAGTACAACGGCCGGG
>JAAZVL010000044.1 GCA_018623515.1 Marinobacter sp. | reverse complement strand
GCGCTCGTTAACCAGGCCGGCATACTCCTTGTAATGACCGTAATCACCACTGGTCACGGCTTCCTGCAGCTTACCGACCACATCCGGGTTGAAGGCGTGGTATTCCTGGCCATGCACATATTTGAGCAGGCCACCCTGGGAAATCGGCTTGCGGGCCTTCCAGGCAACGGATGCCAGCTTCTCCTGGTCTTCCTGGAAGTCGATGAAACCGGCACCCTGGATTCGACTCGGTACACCCTTGAAGCACAGATCCACGACGTCGTCCGCCAGACCGATGGCCTCGAACAGCTGGGCACCGCGATAGGATGTGATGGTTGAGATGCCCATCTTCGACAGGATCTTCAGCAGACCCTTGTTGATGCCCTTGCGATAGTTGTTCTTGGCTTCGATCGGATCGATGAGCACTTCGCCGGTACGGATCAGGTCGTTCATCACCTGGTAGGACAGGTACGGGTAGACTGCCGTGGCACCAAAACCGAACAGCACGGCAAAGTGATGCGGATCCCGCGCCCAACCGGTTTCAACAATGATGTTGGAATCGCAACGCAGGCCCTTGCTGACCAGGTGGTGGTGAACGGCACCGGTTGCCATCAAGGCGTTCACCGGCAGCTCACCCTCTTTGAGATCCTTGTCACTCAGGATCAGCAGGACCTTGCCGTCCCGTACCGCCTGCTCCGCGCGATCGCAAACATCGCGAATCGCCTGCTCCAGGCCCAGTTCCGGCCGATAGCTCATGGGAATACGGGCCACCTCGAAACCGGGGCGGTCGTTGTTGCTGATGCGCAGGAACTTGGCCGGGGACAGCACCGGTGTAGTCAGAATGATTCGGTCCGCATGCTCCGCGGTTTCCTCGAAGACATTCTGCTCGGCCCCGAGACACGTCTCCAGGGACATCACGATGGATTCCCGCAGCGGATCAATCGGCGGGTTGGTCACCTGTGCGAACTTCTGGCGGAAATAATCCGCCACATGACGCACCTTGCTGGACAGTACCGCCATGGGGGTGTCATCGCCCATGGAACCGACCGCTTCCTGGCCGTTCTCGGCCAACGGCCGCAGCACCTGGTCACGCTCCTCGAGGGAGATGTTGAACATCTTCTGGTGCACCAGCAGATCGTCGGAATCCATCAGCTTGAATTCCGGGGTATCCTGGTTGAGCGTGGTCTCCACACGCAGCGCATTTTCACGGAGCCAACGCTTGTACGGCTGCGCGGTCTTCAGGCGCTGGTCAATGTCTTTGGTGTGAAGCACTTCACCGGACTCGGTATCGATCGCCAGCATCTGGCCCGGTCCGACCCGTCCCTTGGCAACCACATCATCCGGCTCATAGCCGTAGGTGCCGATCTCGGAAGCCAGGGTGATGAAATCATCCTTGGTAATGACCCAGCGCGCCGGGCGCAGGCCGTTACGGTCGAGCATGCACACAGCGTAGCGGCCGTCGGACATGACCAGCCCCGCAGGTCCGTCCCAGGGTTCCATGTGCATGGAGTTGTACTCGTAGAACGCCCGCAGCTCGGAATCCATGGTATCGACGTTCTGCCAGGCGGGCGGAATCATCATCCGCACGGCTCGGAACAGGTCGACGCCACCGGCCAGCAGCACCTCAAGCATATTGTCCATACTGGACGAGTCGGAACCGGTCAGGTTCACCAGCGGCTGAAGGGTCTGAAGATCCGGCAGGTCCGGCGAGCTGAACTTGGCAGCCCGCGCAATGGCCCAGTTCCGGTTGCCGTCGATGGTGTTGATCTCGCCGTTATGGGCCAGGTAGCGGAAAGGTTGCGCCAGCGGCCACCGGGGCATGGTGTTGGTGGAGAAACGCTGATGGAACACGCAAATGGCGGTCTGCAGGTCCGGATCACCAAGATCCTTGTAGAAGTTCGCCAGATCCGCCGGCATCATCAGGCCCTTGTAGGCCAGGGTACGATGGGAAAGGCTGCAGATATAGAACTCGGAATCATCAGCCATATCGCGCTCGGCGTGGCGACGACCGATAAACAGGCTGATCGCAAACTCTTTCTCGGCCTTCCCGGCCGGAACCACGAAAATCTGTTCGATCCTGGGCAGGCAATCCAGCGCCATGGGGCCAAGGCAGCTGTCATCAACCGGCACTTCCCGCCAGCCCATCACTTCCAGGCCTTGCTCTGTCAGGCGTTTCTCAAGCGCTGCTCGGCCGGCCGCCGCCTTGCTTTCATCCGGGTTCAGGAAGACCTGACCCACGGCAAACATGTCCCCCGGCTCCTTGCCGAATGCAGCCTTGGCGGCCTTCTTCAAAAATGTATCGGGGCTCTGGATCAGGAGGCCACAACCATCGCCGGTCTTTCCGTCTGCAGCGATACCACCGCGGTGGGTCATGCAGGTCAGCGACTCGATGGCAGTTTGCAGCAACTTGTGGGAGGCCTCGCCCTTCATGTGGGCAATCAGACCGAATCCACAGTTGTCCCTGAATTCATCGGGGTGATACAAACCTGTCATCATAAGCGTTCTCTCGCGTAGAAATGCTTTTCAATCAGATACTTGTGCACCGAGTTGGTGCATAAATGTACTGACTCAGAAAAAAGGGCCGGCTATTTTACACACGTGGAACTACGTATACAAATCAGCTTAAAGTTTAGGGCAAGCGAACGCCATTACAATGGCGCCGGTAGGTGATGTGCGGTGAGATGGAATCTCAAGCCCGGGAACCCTATACTCCCGGGCGAATACAGCGTCAGTGGCAGAAAGCCCCGAGCGTTTCAGCAAGGTGGCCAGAATCGGTTTCAGCGGTCACAAATGCGTCACCGACCTCGCGCAGAAGAACCAGACGAAGGGCACCATCCACGTTTTTCTTGTCAACCGCCATCAGCTCCATGAAGTCCTGCGGTGTCATCTTTTCCGGCGGCCGCTCCGGAAGTCCGGCACCCAGAATCAGATCCGTTACCCGGCGGTAGTCTTGCCGGGAAATCATCCCTTCCCGGGCAGACAGATCGGCGGCCATGATCATACCGGTGCCAACCGCCTCGCCATGAAGCCAGTTTCCATAACCGGCAAAGGTTTCGATGGCGTGTCCAAAGGTATGCCCCAGGTTGAGGATGGCCCGCAACCCGCCTTCCCTCTCATCAAGAGCCACGACGTCCGCCTTGCAGGCACAGGAGCGATAGATGGCTTCGGCCAGCGAGCCCGGTTCCAGCCGGACCAGGGCATCCATATGGCTTTCAAGCCAGTCCAGAAACGCAGTATCCCTGATGAGACCGTACTTGATGACTTCAGCCAGGCCTGCGGATACTTCCCTTGGCGGCAGGGTTTGCAACGTATCGGTGTCGATCAGCACCACTTGCGGCTGATGGAATGCCCCGATCATGTTCTTGCCGAGCGGATGATTGATGCCGGTCTTGCCACCGACCGAGGAATCCACCTGGGACAGCAGCGTGGTAGGCACCTGGATAAAGTTCACCCCTCTCTGGTAACAGGCCGCGGCAAACCCGGCCATATCGCCAATAACACCACCACCGAGCGCGACCAGCGTGGTCTTCCGGCTGTGGCGCCGCTCCAGAAGCGCATCGAAAATCCGGTTCAGGGTCTGCCAGTCCTTGAACTTCTCCCCGTCCGGCAGCACAACGGTATCGACCTGCTTGCCGGGGAAACTGCCCCTGATCCTGTCCAGGTACAGGGGCGCAACGGTGTCGTTGGTAACGATCATGACCTGTGAGCCGCCCACATAAGGCGACAGATCGGTACTCCCCAACAGCCCTGAACCAATAATGATCGGATAGCTCCGCTCACCCAGATCAACAGTGAGCTCCCGGAATATTTCAGACATGGTTGCGACCTTCCTTACGCACCTGGCGCCGATGCCGTGGCGTTCTCGGGTTAATACGATTGATCAGCTGCCGAACAACAAGACGGGGGCTTTTCCGATCCGTGTGCATGACCACGTCGGCGAGTTGCCGGTAAATGGGGTCCCGGATCTCGAACAAATTGCGTAAGACCGCCTCGGGATCATCTTTCTGCAACAGCGGCCGATTCCTGTCCTTGCGGGTACGTTCCACCTGCTGATCGATCGAGGTGTTGAGATAGACCACGATCGAATCCCGCTTCAGCAGAGGATGGTTTTCCGGACGCATTACCGCTCCGCCACCTGTGGCGAGGACAGTATGGGGCTCGGCAGAAAGCTCTTCGAGCATAGCGGTCTCCCGTTGCCGGAAACCGTCTTCGCCTTCGACATCAAAAATCCACGGAATATTCGCGCCGCACCGCTCTTCGATAATCCGGTCGGTATCGAGAAAACGATAACCCAGCTCCCGGGCCAACATGCGACCGATGGTACTTTTCCCGGCGCCCATGGGGCCAACCAGAACAATGCGTTTGGGCAAAGACATAACTTCCGCTCAACAGGTTTCAGGCGGGTGAGAATATCATAAAAAAAGCCGCCGGTTTTACGCGGCGGCTTCTGACTTCAGCAGGACGATTAGCGGAGCAAATCGTTCTTGATGATTTTCGGCGTGATGAAAATCAACAGCTCGCTACGCTCGTCGATGTGCTCGGTCCGCTTGAACAGGCGGCCCAGGTAGGGAATGTCACCCAGGAACGGGGTCTTGGTCACCTGGGTGGCCACCTCGGACTGGAAGATACCGCCGAGAACCACGGTTTCGCCGTTGCCCACGAGAACCTGCGTGGTCACTTCGTTGGTATTGATGGACGGGATACCGGCGGTTACCTCGCCACGGGAGTCCTGGTTCACCACCAGATCCATGATGATCTTGTCATCCGGCGTGATCTGCGGAGTCACTTCCAGGGACAGCACCGCTTCCTTGAAGGAGACGGAGGTGGCGCCACTGGAGGACGCCTCCTGGTACGGAATTTCCTCACCGGACTTGATAGAGGCGGTCTGGCGATCGGCGGTCACGACGCGCGGCTGGGAGACCACCTCTGCCTGGCCATCACTTTCCAGAGCAGACAGCTCCAGATCCACCAGGAAGTCATCGCTGCCCCAACCGATTGCGAAAGAAGACGCGCCTTCACCGGTCACACCCAGATCCACGGCCAGTGCGCCCGGGAACGTGATGGTGCTGTCGGTGCCGGAAGCGGCATCACGCGCCTCCTGCAGGGTGCCCTGAGAGCCACCGATGGTGAACACGTTGTCGCCACTGACATCGTAGGCCGCGCCACCCCAGCGAATACCCAGGTTCTCGGCCACGTTGGTCTGGGCGCGAACGATCCGCGCTTCGATCGAAACCTGACGTACCGGTACGTCCCAGGTGGACACGAGACGACGGATTTCCTCCAGCTTCTCGGAAGTCTCACGCACGCTGATGGTATTGGTGCGCACGTCCGAAGACACGAAACCGCGATCGGAGATCAGCTCTTCGTCGGCCTTGATCAGCTCGACGATGTCCGCCGCCTTGGCGTAGTTCACCTGGATGATATCGAGGCGAACCGGTGCCAGCTCGGCAATCTGCTTGGTGGTTTCCAGCTCCAGCTTCTCACGGGCCGCGATTTCGTCTGCCGGGGCGACCAGCAGGACGTTGCCGATCTGGCGCTTGTCCAGCCCCTTGGTCTTGAGAATCAGATCCAGAGCCTGATCCCAGGGTACATTCTGCAGGCGCAGGGTAATGCTGCCACTGACGGTATCACTGGCGACCAGGTTCAGACCGGTAAAATCAGCGATCAGCTGCAGCACTGAACGCACTTCGATGTCCTGAAAGTTCAGGGAGAGCTTTTCGCCGGTGTACGGGAACTTCTCTTCACGGCGGGCTTCAGCCTCCTGCTCGGTGAGCTTCTCCACACTCACGGTGAACTCGCTGCCGGACTGGTAGGCGATGTAGTCGTAATTGCCTTCTGGGCGAATTTCGACCACAGCGTTACCATCTTCAGTGTAGGTATCGATGCGGGTCACCGGGGTCGCGAAGTCGGTAACGTCCAGACGGCGGCGCAGGTTTTCCGGAACGGAAAGCTCCGGCATGGTCAGGCGAATCCGGCCACCCAGCTCGGACAGATCGACCGGCGTGTTGCTGGAACCCAGATCGATGATGACACGGCCCTCGCCATCCTGGCCGCGGCGGAAGTCTACGCCCGCCAGGGTGTTCGGAGCGGAGCGCGAGGTAGTGCTGGCCGTACCGGCCGACCCGCTGGTACCAGCTGATGCCTGGGAAGGGCCTTCACCACCGATGGTCATCACCAGGGAATTATCGCGGCGGACTGTGTCGTAGGGCACCAGTTCAACCAGGTTGAAGATCAGGCGCGTGCGATCCGGGGTCTCCACGATCGTCATGCTCTGGGCATTGCCTCCACCCAACGAAATGCTGCGACTATCAAGGCCGCTGGTGGTATCCCGCAGATCGACCGCAATGCGGGCAGGTCGCTCAATGGTGTAGCCGGAAGGCTCAGGCGGTTGCCCGTCAAACTGGAGCGTTACCTCCAGGCGTTCTCCCGGCAGCGAGGAAAACGACACGTCTTCCAGCGTGACCGCATTGGCCAGGCCGGACAACAACCCCAAAGCAACCACGCCGACGTATACATTGAGTTTTTTGAACATCGCTAGCCTCGACCCCAAACCTTTTTGTTCGTGCATGTTTCTTTCAAATTTCATTTGCCGCTCCTTAGCCTTGTTCCTCGTCCAGAGACAGGGAACGAGGACGCTCGACCCATCCGCCCGAGCCATTCGGAACGATTTCAATCAGTTCGATGCGGGTTTCACTGACACCGACAATTCGGCCATAGTTCTGGCCCATGTAATTGCCGGAACGAACGCGGTGAATGCCGCCGGAGCTATCCCGTATAAGTGCGAACAGGTTTCCGGTCGGCCCCTGAAGCGTACCCACCATGCTGAGTTCTTTCAGATCAAAATTCTCCAGCACCTCACGGGGGCGATCCAGATCCGGCTCGACATCACTGACCGGCTGATCATCGACCATGGTCAGCTGGACATCCACCGGCGGCTCAAACGGCGCACGGCGGTCCGCTGCCGAATAGGTAAACGCTTCGTATGCCTTGAATTCCGGCAGTGGCTCTACATGCCCCCGGGGCTTGGCCCGGGTTTCTGCCATGAACTGATCCAGATCCGAAAAACCGCTCTCCTGGGTACAGGCCGTCAACAAGGACACCAGACACACTCCCAGCCAGGCCTTACCTGCATGCTTTGCTGCCATGCTTACTCTCCAGCCCGGTAGCGGTAAGTACGAGCGACAACCTGCATATCAAGCTGCTCTCCATCTCCGCCTGTTGGTTTGATGGTTAAATCGTGCAGTGTCACGATTCGTGGAAGACTGGCAACACTGCTCACAAATGACGCCAACTCGTGATAGGTACCGGTAACCCGGATGTTGATGGGCAACTCGGCATAGAAGTCACGCTGCTGCTCTGGCTGCAATTTGATTTCCTGCAACGACAGACCGCTACCAAGCGCGGTGTTGGTGATGTCCTCAAGCAGTCCGGGCACTTCGGTTTCACTGGGCAACTGACGCACCAGCGCACCAAAGGTTTCCTCCATTTCAGCCATTTGTGCCTTGAACACCTCCAGATTGGCGACCTGGTAGGCCTTTTCCTCGTATTTCTTGCGCAGTTCCTGCTCGGTTTTCTGCACCCGCTCGAGCTGGGCATACTGGTCTTTCACAAAAAACCAGTAACCACCGCCGACGATCAGGCCGAACACAATCAGGGCAACAATGATCTTGACCGGAGTCGGCCAGATGCCGGCATTGTTGAGGTCCAGATCATTGACGTCGAATTCATTCAGGCTTTTGAGGGAGTCCGCGAGGCTCATTACTTATCCTCCCCTTCGGGCTCGGGGGTTTTCTGTTTCACAGACAGGTTGAACTGGCTGTATCCGGCGCGGCGCTGATCGGCAGCGGCAACATTGGAGAGGTTTGGATCGGCGAACCAGTCTGACTTCTCGAAATCGCGCATGAGGGTGGAAATCCGGCTGTTGGACTCCGCCATACCGACAATCTGGATGCTATCGCCGGTTTTCTTCAGGTCGGTATAGAAAAGACCGTCCGGGAGGGTTTTGACCAGTTCATCAAACACCCGGACGATCACCGGACGCTTGCCCTGGAGATCCTGGATAACCTGCATCCGCGCGAGCAGTTCGTCGCGCTTGCGCTTGAGGTTCTCGATTTCCTTGATCTGGGCGTCCAGTTTCTTGGAGGCCGTCTCTATGTAGGCATTGCGGGACTGCTGGTAGGCAATCCGGTTGTCCATATCGGTCTTCCAGAGGAACACACTACCGGCGCCAATGATGGCAGCAGCCAGAATCATGACCACGAACTGCTTCTGCTTCTCGGCGCGCAGCTCTTCCCGCCAGGGTCTGAGGTTAATCTTTGCCATCAGTCGAAGCTCCTCATTGCCAGGCCACACGCAATCATCAGTGAGGGCGCATCGTTACTGAGTGCCGATGCGTTAACCCGGGAACCCACGGCCATATCAGCAAAGGGATTTGCCACCAGAGCGGGTGTTCCGGTCTTCTCCTCCACCATTTCAATCAGGCCCTGGATCGACGCAGTGCCACCGGCAAGGACGACGTAGTCCACGGCATTGTATTGGCTCGCTCCAAAGAAGAACTGAAGTGCCCGGGCCACCTGCTGGACCACTGCTTCCCGGAATGGCGACAACACATCCGCTTCATAATCGTCAGGAAGGCCACCCTGCTTTTTGGCCAGACCGGCTTCTTCGACGGACAACCCATATCGGCGCTGGATTTCTTCGGTAAGCTGTTTGCCGCCAAAAATCTGTTCCCGTGTGTAGACGGTCACTCCACCCACGAGCACGCTCAACGTCGTCATGGTCGCACCGATATCGACGATGGCAACCACCAGCTCCTCACCCTGGGAGTTAAGCTGCGGCTCGATCAGCGCATAAGCGCGTTCCAGCGCGTAGGCTTCCACGTCCACAATCTTGGTGGTAAGACCGGCGATCTCCAGCGCATCTTCCCGGATATCGACGTTCTCCTTACGGCATGCTGCCAGCAGAACATCTACCTGGTCGGGATTGGTTTCTGAAGCCCCTTGAACCTCAAAGTCGATGGCGACCTCATCCAGGGGATAGGGGATGTACTGATCTGCTTCGAGGGCGATCTGGTCCTCCATCTCGAATTCATTGAGACCGCCATCCATCTGGATCAGTTTGGTGATGACAGCAGAGCCGGAGACCGCCACCGCGACCTGCTTGATACTGGTGCGGGACTTGGATGCGACGCGTTTGAGAACCTCTCCCACCGCTTCAACATCCGTGATATTTTTTTCTACCACAGCATTGGCCGGTAGCGGCTCCACCGCGTAGCTATCAACCCTGTATCTACCGCCGCTATGCTTTGACAGCTCCAGAAGTTTGACCGAGCTGGAGCTTATATCCACGCCCAGCACCGCACTGGATTTCTTTCCGAACAATCCGAACACGCGCTCACCCTATACCTGGTTACATGCACCCGGTTAAATAACTTATGTGTTTTTTATGTAAGAGAATTTCTTACGCTTTCCGTCTACAATGCCTTTTCTTCTTTTTGAGATGCATTGCTTAACAGCGAAGTGAGTTACTCTTCCTAAAGCAATTTCTCAAATGATAGACCTATATCCAACAGTTGTCAGAAAAAAATGTCTCATTTGTTGCGTACATCTCGTCTTTTTGCCTGGTTGTTTCTAACCGGACTGAGTGTCGCCGTTATTACAGCGTCAGGCTTCTATCTTTACCTTCGCCCCGGACTGCCTCCCGTCGAACAGTTACTGGAGATCAAGCTCCAGACACCACTGCGGGTCTACAGCGAGGACAACAGATTAATAGCAGAATTCGGTGAAAAGAGAAGGGCACCAATCACAATCGAACAGATCCCTACAATTCAGTTACAAGCCTTCATGGCAGCTGAGGACTCCCGGTTCTACGAGCATTTCGGCGTCGATATCAAAGGTCTGATGCGGGCTGCAGTGCAATTGATCTCCACCGGGGAAATCCAGTCCGGCGGCAGTACCATCACAATGCAGGTTGCAAAAAATTACTTTTTGTCACGGGATCGGACCTTTATACGGAAGTTCAACGAGATACTTCTGGCTCTTCAGATAGAGCGTGAGCTGGACAAGAATCGCATTTTCGAGCTGTATCTGAACAAGATCTACCTGGGCAACCGGGCCTATGGCATTGCCGCAGCAGCACAGGTCTACTATGACAAACCGGTCAATGAGCTGACACTGGCACAAATGGCCATGCTGGCCGGCCTGCCCAAAGCTCCATCGGCCTATAACCCTCTCGCCAATGCCGAACGCGCCCTGATCCGCCGGAACTGGATCCTCGGACGCATGCAGGAACTGGGCTACATCACCGCTGATGCCTACGACCTGGCAGTTAACGCCCCGTTGACCGCCAGTTACAACGCCACCGAAGCGGAAGTGGACGCGGATTATGTCGCGGAAATGGCGCGGGCCGAAATGGTGCGCCGGTTTGGCGAGGACGCCTACACCGACGGCTACTCCGTTACCCTGACCGTAGAAGGTGACAAGCAACAGGCGGCAACCGAAGCCCTGCGTGCCGGCCTCGAAGCCTATGACCAACGCCACGGCTTCCGCGGACCCATCGGCCAGATCGACCCTTCAGAACTGAAGGAACGCGAGGTTTCGGATCTGGCGAGAAATTACCCGCGAGTCGAGTCTCTGCTACCTGCGATTGTTACCTCGGTCGATGACGGCAAACAACAGACCGAGGTCCACGTCAGGGGCATCGGAGCCGCCGTCATGCCCTTCGAAACCATGACCTGGGCCAGGCGCTACAAAACCGAGGACCTGACCGGACCAGAACCGAAGAAGCCTTCCGATGTGGTTGCAGTCGGTGACGTGGTGTACGTGAAGCTGCTGGATCCGGTCATGCCTGATCCGGAAAGCGAAGGCGCAGAAGAGCCCCGGATCACCCCCGCCAAGGTGGCACTGAGCCAGGTACCGAAAGTTGAAGGCGCATTGATTTCACTCGAGGCCGATACAGGAGCCATCGATGCGCTCGCCGGCGGCTACAGCTTCAGTCAGAGCAAGTACAACCGGGCCACCCAGGCGGCCCGTCAGCCCGGCTCCACCTTCAAGCCGTTCCTTTATCTGACCGCTCTCGAGAACGGCATGACGCCGGCAACCATCTACAATGATGCGCCGATTGTATTCGAGGATTCGGAACTGGAAACCGCCTGGCGCCCGGAGAACTCTTCAGGTCGATTTGGCGGCCCGACCCGGCTGCGGGAGGCGCTTTATCGCTCGAAGAACCTCGTCTCCGTCCGGTTGTTGCGCGATGTTGGCATCCGTACCACTCTCGACAACCTCGAGCAGCTCCGGATCCCTGTCGACAACATGCCGGACAACCTGTCGCTGGCCCTCGGCAGCGGCCTGATCACCCCCATGCAGCTGGCCCGCGCCCAGGCTGTGATCGCCAACGGGGGTTTCGATGTAGAGCCTTATCTCATTAAAGAGATCCGCGACATGAACGGTGAGGTGATCTATCAGGCCCCGGAAACCATCCTGTGCGAGGAAAACTGCGACGAACTGGTTGCCGAGGAAGAGCTCGACGAAACGCCTGAATCGCTGACAGACACCAACCCGAAAGATCTGACCAGCGAAGGATTGACAGACACCCGGGACGACAAATCGGTTCGGATCATGAAACGACTTGCCGACGAGCGCTCTGTCTATATTCTGCACTCCATGATGCAGGACGTGATCCGCCGCGGCACTGGCCGCCGGGCGCAAGCTCTTGGCCGCAGTGATATCGCCGGCAAGACCGGAACCACAAATGAGCAGCGTGATACCTGGTTTGCCGGCTTCAACCACAAGGTTGCCACCACAGTGTGGGTAGGCTTCGATCAGCCGGCGCCCCTGGGCCGCGGCGAGTATGGCGCCAGCACCGCCCTTCCGATCTGGATCGATTATATGCAGGTCGCACTCAAGGACGAGCCGCCCGCTGTGATGCCCCGGCCAAACGGCATCGTGAATGTCCGCATCAATCCCCAAACCGGCGAACGGGCAAGACCGGGCGAGGAAGGAATATTCGAACTGTTCAAGGAGGAGGAAGCCCCACCGGCGCTGACTGCCGAGGAAAACAATGGTGGCAGCTCGGACAACGGCGGCAGCGACCTCTCCCGCCAGCTCTTCTGACCTTTCTTCAGGTACAAAAAAACCGGCGGGATCACCGCCGGTTTTTTTAAATCCTGAGGACGATCAGATGATGTCATCCATGGACTTGAGCGGGTAGTGTGCCGGGTACGGGTTGCGGGCAACACCGGAATCCACAGCAGCACGGGCAACCGCAGCCGGAACCACTTCCAGCAAACGCACATCCATCGGCTTCGGAATGATGTATTCCTTGCCGAACTCGAACTTATCCACCCCGTAGGCCTCGCAGATTTCCTGCGGCACCGGCTCCTTCGCCAGTTCACGGATCGCGTTGACAGCGGCAACCTTCATCTCTTCATTGATCGCAGTTGCACGAACGTCCAGCGCGCCACGGAAAATGAACGGGAAGCCCAACACGTTATTCACCTGGTTCGGGTAGTCAGACCGACCGGTCGCCATGATCAGATCATCACGGGCAGCCAGGGCAACCTCCGGGCTGATTTCCGGATCCGGATTGGAGCAGGCGAACACGATGGGGTTCGGCGCCATCTTCTTGAGCTGGTCAGCGGACAGCAGGTCCGGGCCTGAGAGACCCAGGAACACGTCTGCGCCGTCAATGGCGTCGTCCAGGGTACGCTTGTCGGTATCGTTGGCGAACATCGCCTTATACTGGTTCAGATCGTCACGACCAGAGTGGATCACACCCTTGCGGTCGAGCATGAAGATGTTCTCAGAGCGAATGCCGCAGCTGATCAGAAGCTTCATGCAGGCGATAGCGGCCGCGCCGGCACCCAGGCAAACCACTTTCGCTTCTTCAATTTTTTTGCCCTGCAGCTCAAGGGCATTGATCATGCCGGCTGCAGTTACAATTGCAGTACCGTGCTGGTCATCGTGGAAAATGGGCACGTTGCACTTCTCGATCAGCGCACGCTCGACTTCGAAGCACTCGGGTGCCTTGATGTCTTCGAGGTTGATACCACCAAAGGTATCGGCAATACGCTCAACCGTTTCAATAAACGCCTGCGGGCTTTCGGAATTGACCTCGATATCGAAGACGTCAATTCCGGCAAAGCGCTTGAACAGTACGCCCTTGCCTTCCATTACCGGCTTGCTCGCCAGCGGACCCAGGTTGCCCAGACCAAGAATCGCGGAACCGTCAGAGATGACAGCCACCAGGTTGCCCTTGGCGGTGTACTTGTATGCATTCTCCGGGTCCTTTGCGATCTCGCGGACCGGTTCGGCAACCCCGGGGCTATACGCCAGGGAAAGGTCGCGGGAGGTCTGGGTGGGCTTGGTGATTTCAACACTCAGCTTACCAGGCCGCGGCTTGGCGTGATATTCAAGGGCTGCTTCTTTCAGATCTTGAGACATTGCCACTGTTCCGTTTGTCACGTTTAAAGGTAATAATCCACCGGGTCTGCCCCAGCGGAGCGCGCCATTATGGCCCGCCCGTCCCGAAACGACAAGTGGCATCAGAGCATTTTGTGATCAGTCAATAGGGCTAATTGCGTATATCGCTAAATGCTACACAGCCGTAATCGGCCATAAAAAAAGCGCCCGGAGGCGCTTTCTTTGCGAACAACAGTCGAAATCAGGACTTGTTGCCGCCGATACGGCCGCCGAAACGCTTGTTGAAACGCTCGATACGACCACCGGTGTCCATTACCTTCTGCTTGCCGGTGTAGAACGGGTGGCACTGGGAACAAACATCCAGCTGCAGATCGTGGCCAACGGTGGAACGGGTCTTGATGACGTTACCGCAGGAGCAGGTGGCGGTAATGTCTTCGTACTTCGGGTGAATACCTTCTTTCATGGCGAACCTCTTTGGTCATGCCGCTACCCGGTCACGGGGAATCTATCCCTGGCGCCTGGCACCGCATGTTTGAATCAAAGTGAAAGGCGAGGCACAATCATGCCCTGCCGAAAACAGACCGCGAATAATACTTGCAATCCCTGTGACAGGCAAGCCTTACGGGCGCTTCATATCCTGCATCGGAGCCACGATACCGCCAGGCTGCCGGGCCCGATCCCTAAGTGAAAACCACGACGTCACCTTAAATGGAGTCCCGAGTGCCCCGAACCGTACGCATCGCCCTCAACCGGCCACTACGGAGACTGTTTGATTATCTCATCCCGGAAGGCCTGCAGGTCACTCGCGGTCAAAGGGTACAGATTCCGTTCGGCCGGCAACAGTTGACTGGCCTGGTGGTGGAAACGGATGTAGAACCGCCCGAAGGCATCACCCTGAAAACCATCAGCCATATTCTTGAGGACTGGCAGGCACTGCCAACGGAGACATTTGAACTGCTGAGCTGGGCCAGCACCTATTATCAGCATCCGCTCGGTGAATGCCTGTTCACCGCACTACCGCCCGCCCTCCGCCGGGGCCGACCGGCCCGGGAAAGAGAGGAAGATAGCTGGATCGCAAAAAGCCCGGGCAACGAATTACCGGCCAATGCCCACCGCCAGAAGGCTCTGCTGCAATGGCTTTACCAGCAACCGGCACCCGCCAGCACCAGCGCCATCATCAAAGCCGGGTTTACCCGGGCCCAGGTTAACGGCCTGGCGGGGAAGGGGCTCATAGAAAAATCACAGCAAGGCAATGACCCGACATCTTCCACAGAATCTCCGGACCGCCGGCCAACCCTGACCCTCGCCCAGCAGCAGGCGGCCAGCCAGCTTTCCTCAGGCAAGGAAGGCTTTGACGCCACCCTGTTGTATGGAATTACCGGCAGCGGTAAAACCGAAATCTACCTCCACTACCTCAAGGAGCGCCTGGCAGATAAGGGCCAGGCGCTGGTGCTGGTTCCGGAAATCAACCTGACGCCACAAACCGTTGCCCGGTTCCGACATTACTTCGGCGACCGCATCGTGGTCTGGCATTCGGCGCTGAATGACGGGGAACGGTTGAACACCTGGCTCAGGGTGCGCCGCGGCGAACCAGTGATCCTGATCGGCACCCGCTCCGCCGCACTGCTTCCCTTCACTGGCCTCGAGACCATTATCGTCGACGAAGAACACGACAGCTCCTACAAGCAGGGCGAAGGGTTCCGTTATTCGGGTCGGGACCTGGCGGTTTACCGGGCCCATCTGAACAAATGCCCCATCATACTGGGCTCTGCCACGCCATCCCTGGAGTCCTACCATAACGCCCGCCAAGGTAAATACCGATTGGTGCGACTGGAAGAGCGGGCAAAAAAAGCGGTGCCGCCCACCCTGAGCCTGCTAGATATCCGCAGCCGGCCGTTGGAAGGAGGACTTTCCCGCCCTGCCCTGAATGCCATCAGGGATACCCTCGACAGGGGTGAGCAGGCACTGGTGTTTGTGAACCGCCGCGGCTATGCCCCGGTCATGATGTGTTTCGACTGTGGCCACATGGTCGAGTGCCCGCGCTGCGACACCCGACTGACCTACCACCGCCGGGACCGCGCCATGCGCTGCCACCATTGCGACTACCAGGCAGCCGCCACCAGCCATTGCCCGAAGTGCCAGAGCGAAGCGTTCAAGCCGGTCGGCCAGGGCACCGAGCGCACCGAAGACACCCTCGCCGAAGCGTTCCCGTCAGTCCCGGTGGTTCGGGTGGACCGGGACAGCACCCAGAGGAAAGGCAGTATCCAGACAATCCTCGACAAGGTGAACAGCGGCGCCCCCTGCGTGCTGGTCGGAACCCAGATGCTGGCCAAAGGCCACGACTTCCCGAATGTAACGCTTGTGGTGGTCGTGAATGCCGACGGCGGGCTGTTCAGCGTGGATTTCCGCGCACCCGAGCAACTCATCCAGACCCTGCTCCAGGTCAGCGGCCGGGCCGGCCGGGGCAACAAGGCCGGAAAGGTGCTGATCCAGACCTGCCACAGCGACCACCCGCTGCTCAAATCCCTGTGCACAGAGAACTATCTGAGCATTGCCGACCAACTGATGGCAGAGCGCGAACAGGGTCAGTTCCCTCCGTTCCGTCATATGGCCATCTTCCGCGCCGAGGCCGACACCATGCAGAACAGCCTGGAACTGCTGGATGCCATCAAACCCTCGGCATCCGGGCCAGGCATCGAAACGTGGGGCCCCCTGCCCGCCCTGATCGCCCGCCGCGCGGACCGCCACCGCGCCCAGCTGGTTTTGCTCAGCAACCAAAGGGGCCGGCTCAACGCCGTTCTTGCCGGCATCTGCCAGCACCTCGATCAGCAGAAGCTGCCACCGAAGGTGAAATGGATGGTGGATGTGGATCCGCTGGAGATTGGTTAGATTTGCGTCGCAAGCCACGAAAATTTAACGCCATTTTGCAATTAGAACACTAATTGAAATTGGACCCGCAACACCCTGTGCTAAGATCCTGACAATCTATTAAAAGAATTTTAATTGCAGAAATCATCTATACGATTGTCCAGCAAGGAAATCGCTGTATGGGTGAAATAAAACCAAACGAAAATTATGGAGATCGGTATGTCAGGGAAATTCCTTGCCCGTGCGTCGGCGTTCTCGCTGGCTCTTCTCATTACCGCTTGCGGTGGGGACGACAGCTCTTCACCTCTGGCCTCTGGCGCGTCAAATGACGGCGCCGGCGACAGTACTAGCGGCAGCGGTACTCCGCCGCAGGCGGAGCCTGTTCTTGCGCTGGGAACGGGGAGTGATGACGCATTTCAAGGGGGCCAAATCAGCCTGACAGCTACTGAGCTTTCTTCCGGAGGAACAACCCGACTTGAGTTCAACGTAGTTGACAGCAATAACGGAAACAACCTCTACACCAGAGAAGAAACAACTATTACACTGTCTTCCCAATGTGAAACAGCAGCACTGGACAGTCCGCTTACAACAACATCAGGCAAAGTAAGCACTTCATATACGGCAGGCTGCTCAGGAGAGGACGTCATCACGGCTCGACTCGAAAATGGCGCATCGGCTACAGCCATTCTTACTGTCGCAAGCCAAGAAGTCGGCGCTCTGGAGTTTGTCAGCGCAACACCGCCCGCAATCGCCACTCTAGGAAGCTCCGACTCCTCACGCGCAAGTGTTTCAACTGTAGTTTTTAAACTGGTAGATAAAAATGGAAACCCCGTTGTCGACGAAGAGCTAGAATTCGAGCTTTCGAGCAACGTGGGGGGAGCTTCCCTCACGGGGAGCTCAGCCACGACCTCAAATGAGGGTACAGCACAAACTCGGATCAACGCCGGGACTGTCGCAAGCGTTGTCAGCGTCACAGCAACCTATGAGCTCGACTCAGGAAACGTCATCCAGACGACGTCAGATCCCATTTCCATCAGCGCAGCCCTCGCAGATACAGATAGCTTCTCAATTTCTGTCGAAGCCAATTTTTTGCCAAACGCTCGTTTCTATGACGGTCAAACCGTTGGCATTACCATTCGTGCAGCAGATAGGAACAACAACCTCATCAACGACACGATTGTAAATTTCGTGACATCCGGGGGTGCCATTGCCAATGAGTGCGAACTCACTCAGGGGGTCTGCTCTTTGGACTGGGTTAGCCAAGACCCACGGCCCAGCGATACAGGTGTAATTGCTATTCTTGCCCGGTCCGTAGGTGAGGAGAGCTTTCGCGACCTAGATAGCGACGGAATTTATACCGCCGGAGTAGATCTCTTCATCCCCGAAGAGCATGATTCTTCAGAAGCATTCTTGGATCGCAACGATAACGGAGCACGAGATGCTAACGAAGAATTCTTCGACTATAACCTAGACAAATCCTTCAATGCTGCAGATGGCATATACGATGGTACAGCCTGTTCTGATGAGTCAGAAACCGCAGGCCAATGCACCAAGAAGGTCAGAGAAATTTTCGAGATAGCGCACATTTATATGGCCAGCGACAGAATTTCGATAACCCCTGTGACTCCCCCTCCCTTCTCGCCCAGCTCTATCTGTTTTGCCATTTCAGGAGATTTCTTTGATGCCGACGGTGATTTGATTCAAGGCCCGCCACCGGGCAACACAACAGTGAGCTTTACTACCACAAATGGCAGCATTGTTGGTGATCGCAGCTTTGACACATCAACATCCTACAGAACGACACCGGTTACGCAGTGTGTTGTGATTGAAGGCGATGATACTTCCGATTCGGGCACATTGTCGGTCGAGGTCACGCCCCCTGCTCCCTATTCAGGCCCAGACATCGTGGCCACGTTTACCATCAACGACTAAGATTGACATTTTTAAGGCCCGGCCCCAGCGCCGGGCTTTTTGCTTACATCCAAACTTTCCGCGATAATACCCGCCTTCTGTTTCCATCGGGCTCCCTGCCCTGACACCCATTCTCCAGTAAACCGAGTCATCTGACAGCATGAAAGAGACCGTTTCCGAGCTGCTCCAGTCTGCGCTGGCTACACTGCAATCTGAAGGCACCCTGCCCGCGGACCAGACCTTTACTCCGCAAGTTGGCAACACCAAGGACAAGGCCCACGGCGATTACGCCTGCAACATTGCCCTGGTTGCCTCCAAGGCCGCAGGCTGTCCGCCACGCCAACTGGCGGAGGCTCTGGTGGACCGTTTGCCGGAAAGCAAGGCGGTATCCAAGGTTGAGATTGCCGGGCCCGGTTTCATCAACTTCTTCATGAGCACGGCCAGTGCCTTCGAGGTTGTCGAGACAATCCTGAAACAGGCGGACCAGTTTGGTCGCAACGACAGCGGTAAAGGTGAAAAGGTCCAGGTGGAGTTTGTCTCTGCCAACCCCACCGGCCCCCTGCACGTGGGCCATGGCCGGGGAGCAGCCATCGGTGACAGCCTGTGCCGACTGCTGGAAGCCAATGGCTACAACGTGACCCGCGAGTTTTATTACAACGATGCCGGCGCCCAGATCAATAACCTGGCTCTGTCTGTCCAGGCCCGGGTGAAGGGTTTGACACCCGAAGATGAGGGCTGGCCGGCGGATGGTTACCGTGGCGATTACATTATCGATGTGGCCAACGCCTACCTGGCCGGCGACACCGTAATCGCCGACGATCGGGCCGTTGCCGCGAAGGGCGACCCCGACGACCTGGACGCCATTCGCCAGTTCGCCGTCGCCTACCTGCGCCGCGAGCAGGATCTGGATCTGCAGGCCTTTGGCGTGAAGTTCGACGTCTACTTCCTGGAATCGTCGCTCTACGAAGACGGCAAAGTGGAAGCCACCGTCAAACGCCTTCAGGAAAACGGCTACACCTACGAGCACGACGGCGCCATGTGGCTGAAAACTACCGAATTCGGCGACGATAAAGACCGGGTGATGCGTAAGAAAGATGGCGGCTACACCTACTTCCTGCCAGATGTGGCCTACCACCTCGACAAATGGCAGCGCGGCTTCACCACCGTTATCAACGAACAGGGTGCCGACCATCACTCCACCGTTACCCGCGTGCGCGCCGGCTTGCAGGCTCTGAAAGCCGATATTCCCCAAGGCTGGCCTGACTACGTACTG
>JAAZVL010000043.1 GCA_018623515.1 Marinobacter sp. | reverse complement strand
TGCTCGTGGTCACCGGACACATCTTCCTTGTAGTTGAAGCTGCGCACCGGGTTTTCGGTGGGATCGTAAGGTACCCGCAGCAGGAAACGCGGCGCCGTCAGACCCAGGTAACGGGCGTCTTCGGATTCACGCAGGGAGCGCCACTTGGCATATTTCGGGCCTTCGAAGACGGCGCTCAGTTCCTTGATGGCCGGCAGTTCCTGGTAGCTGTCGACACCGAAGAACGACGGTGCGACCGAGGACAGGAAAGGCGCGTGGGACATGGCGCCGACCGACGACACGTACTGCAGCAGTTTCATATCCGGCGTTGTCGGACTGAAGGCGTAGTTTCCGACAATGGCGCCCACCGGCTCACCCCCGAACTGACCATACTCGGCTGCGTAGATGTGCTTGTAGAAGCCGGTCTGGGTGACGTCCGGAGCAAATTCGAAGTCTTCCAGCAGTTCGGTCTTGGTGGCATGCAGGATATCCACCTTGATGTTCTCGCGGAAATCGGTGCGATCCACCATCAGTTTCAGCCCGCGCCAGGAGGATTCCAGTTCCTGCAGCCGGGGTGCGTGCAGGATCTCATCCATCTGGGCGCTGATCTTGCGGTCCAGCTCGACCACCATCTGGTCCACCAGGGCCTTGTTGACCGGCTGGCCTTTTTCATCGCTCTTCAAAAGGTTGGCAATAAATGTGGCCACCCCTTTGCGGGCCACGTCATACCCCTCATCGGCCGGCGCCATGCGGCTGTTGGCCATGACCTGATCCAGTAAGGATCCTTCGGCAACGAAATCGGAGGCAGCAGATTGCTGCACAGCAGTATCAGACATACCACATCCCTTCAGTACGTGATTGATATTCGGAATTGTTCGCCGCGTTGCGACGTGAAAGCGATTACTCGGCGTCTGTGGCCAGTTCCAGTTCGGCCAGCAGTTTGTCCCGAGCCTGTTCGTCGTCCAGCAGTTCCTGCAGCTTGGACCGGAATGACGGCACGTTACCCAGAGGCCCCTTCAGGGCAACCAGGGCTTCGCGCAATTCAATCAGCTTTTTCAGCTCGGGCACCTGACGGGCGATGCTGTCCGGGGAGAAATCCTCAAGCCCCTGGAACGCCAGATTGACCGGCAGGTCATCAGAGCCATCCTCAAGCTTGTTGGAGACAGTGGTGGAAAGGGTCAGGCCGGATTCCTTCATGACCGAACGGAAGTTGTTCTTGTCAACGGAAATGGCCTTGCGGTCTTCGATGGGGATTTCTTCAGCATGACCCTTGAAATCGCCGACCACGAACATCTTGAGCGGCAGTTCGGTTTCGGCCTGCTGGTCGCCAGTGGCGGGGACATACTTGATATTGATGCGCTCTTTAGGCGCGACGGAACCGTCTTTAGAAGACATGATGGCGTGCTCCCTGTGCAAATCATTTGCAGTTGTTCAATCCCTTGTACCTGCCCTCCTGGCAAGCAACGGTCGAAACTGTACACAGGTGACCCCGGAGACTCAAGCCAAATCTGGCCCCATATCGCCAACAATGTGACCTGGGCAAAGTTTTGCCAATCCCGCCCGGAATGTCGTTGATTACTTTGCCAACAGACAATCAAGTCAATGACGCCCCCCGGCCCACTGTCTATACTCCCAGCATCCACCCCAGGACATAACCATCAACACCAAGGAGCATCCCATGAGTGACCTCAAAGCCAAGTTCGACGACGCGGTGAACTACATCCAGAGCGCCGAAGGCGATTTCAAACCTTCCAACGAGATGAAGCTGGAATTCTATGCCCTGTACAAGCAGGCCACCGAGGGCGACGTCTCCGGCAAGCGCCCGGGCATGATGGATTTTGTCGGTCGCGCCAAGTATGACGCCTGGGACAAGCTCAAGGGCATGTCGAAGGACGACGCCATGCAGCAGTATGTGGACAAGCTGGAGGCGCTGAAATAATCGCCCTTTCAGGGACCTGGGGCGATTTGTAATCGCCCCTTACAAACCGTAAAAGGAAAATTTTGCGACCTTCAAAAGATTGTCATAAGATGCGTCCAACATAACAAGAACGATCCCAAGCGGAAGAGTTTTACCCATGACAATCACCCAGGCACTGGAGCAATCTCAGCCGGACCTCGTCCGTCGTCTGACCGCTGCCATCCGGGAGCAGCAGCTCAACCAACGCGCAGAACAAACCTACCTGCACTGGATTACCCGTTTCGTCCTGTTCCACGATTCCAAGGACCCCGAGGCCCTGGAAACCGAGGATCAACAGCTGTTTCTGAGTTACCTCAGCGAAGGTATGCGGGTTTCCCGGGCGCGCCTCAACCAGGCCAGGCAAGCGCTGGCATTTTTCTACGAGAAAGTGCTCGGCAAGTCCGAAATGAGTGGCGTGGCCGCGGCCTGAAAGGCCGCTCCTCAGCGTTCGATCAGGTTGGTGTTGAGGGTATCGTAGGTGCGGTTTTCCGGTGGCCGGATCATGTAGTTATTGCTGTGGGTCTGGCCCGGTACGGACTTGGGGTTACTGAACCGGATATCCACCGGAATCTCCGAGCGCCCCAGATCCGTCCGTTCATCCCGGGGCTGAAGGGCCAGCGGATCCAGGTAGAAATCGTCGTCGGACCGGGGCTTGACGGCTACACCCTCGGCGGGCGCCGCCAGACCGCCTTCCACAACCGTGTTGGCCAGGGCGTCTTCCTCGATGGAACGCAGGGGAATGGTGTCGATGGTGGAGCGCTCTTCATAGACGAAGGCTTCGCCCTTATCTCCGGTAGCCTCACCGTCAGATTGACTCAAAGCGGCACCCGATGCTGCGGCCAGAACCAGAAATCCCGCCAGCAGCGCAGTCCGTCGTTGAAAAACGTGCATCTCCAACTTGTGAAAAACCATCTCCGTATCCCCGGTCGACTATCCTGTCCTGGCCACATAATGTGACAATTTTTGAACAGTCTAGCGACATATCACCAAATATGTTGGATCAGACGACGGGAATGTGACGTTTTTCACTTGTCGTCAGGGGCCGATCCGTAGTGGATCGCGGTGATGAACACCGATTTGAAGCCTTCGGGAGTGCGCACGCTGACTTCATCGTCCAGGTGTTTGCCAATCAGGGCCCGGGCCATGGGCGAGTTGATGCTGAGATAGCCTTTACTGAGGTCGAACTCGTCAGCGCCCACGAGCCGGAAGGTCTGCTCCTTGCCATCCTCATCCTCGATGGTCACCCAGGCGCCAAAGAAGACCTTGTCCCGCTGCTCCGGGAGGCGATCCACCACCGTCACCTCCTCCAGGCGTTTGCTGAGAAAGCGAACCCGGCGGTCGATCTCCCGCAACTGCTTTTTGCCGTAGATATATTCGGCGTTCTCCGAACGGTCGCCGAGCGCAGCCGCCTCGCGCACAGCCTGGGTCACCTGCGGGCGTTTTTCCTTCCACAGGTATTGCAACTCCTTGCGGAGCGCCTGCTCGCCTTCCGGCGTGATATAGCGCGGCCGTGGACCGCCTTTACCGGATTCCTGACTCATGTCGGTGTGATTCCTCTGTTGCGCTGGCCCGGGAAGCGGCCATAAAAAAACCCCGTAAAAACGGGGTTAAGGCTAGCGCTGTGCTGGAGGGAGAAGCAAGCGGTTGCTACCGCTCCTTCCTGTCTACAATACCCATTCTCCACACATCACATTACCCCGCTGTGGCCAGCGAATTACCTTTTGGACAGGGTTTGACCAACCCCGAATTAGGTTGCACAGCCTAGATGAACGGCGTTAGCGTTCTCGTAATAACGTTTTCGATCGACTGGATAATTGGATACTGACGGAGATCCGACCATGAACACAGAAAAACTCATGCAGCTGGCGCTCAATGGCGTTGATACGCTGGGTTATCGGCTGGACCAGCTGGGCGTGACCAGCAAGATCAATCGCCATAATCTGGCCGCTTTCCTGTTTGCCGAACAGAAACACTGGGAAGGCGAGTGGGACAGCATCCAGGCAAAAGTGGACCGCCGTCGTTCACAGTTCGAACACCTGGCGCATACGGTCGAAACCCGGGCGGATGCCGTGTTCGGTCCGGTCCGTGACCGGTTCAACCGGTTCCGCGCCAGCCAGTAATCAGTGGCCGGAGGTTTCTGCCGGTGCCTTGGACTCCGCACCGGCCGCCTCTCCCGACTCTGCCTGGGCCGCCTTGATCCGTTTGCGCGCGGCAGTGAACGCCGGCATCCGGACCGTGACGGTCAGCCCAGGTGACTCTTCTCCGGGGTAGGTATCACTCAGAACAATCCGTCCCTGGTGGATTTCCGCTACCGCACTGACCAGGCTCAGCCCCAGACCGTTGCCGGGCAGTGACCGGCTCTTGCCCACCCGGTAGAAACGCTGGAAGACCTGATCCTTTTCATCGTCGGGAATACCGATCCCGCTGTCCTGGACCTCGAAGATTGCTTCATTCCCGTCGCGCTTGACCACAATGCCGATGCGGCCTTTTTCCGGCGTGTACTTGATGGCGTTATCAATCAGGTTGCTGATCATCTGGAACAGCAAGTCCCGGTCTCCCTCGATCATCACGCCTTTGGCCAGGGATTGCTCGAAATTCTGCTCCTTATCCTCCGCCAGCGCTTCGTAAAGTTCGCAGGCATCGGACACCAGCTCATCCAGGGAAACCACTTTCATGTCGGCGGCGTTGCCCCGGGTCTCCAGACGGGCGATACGCAGCAAGGCGTTGAAGGTCGCCAGCAACTGGTCCGCCTCGGCGACCGCCTGGCCGACATGCTCCCGCGCTTCCTCGTCGTTCACCGTGATCAGGGTGTTTTCCAGCTGGTTGCGAAGTCGGGTCAGGGGCGTGCGCAAGTCATGGGCAATGCTGTCGGAGACATGGCGGATACCCTCCATGAGGTACACGATCCGGTCCAGCATCTGGTTGAGGTTTTCCGCCAGCTGGTCGAAATCATCGTCCGTGCCCCGGGTGGGAATGCGCAGGGACAGGTGGCCGTTCATGATCCGCCGGGAGGTATTGTTGATCACCTCGATCCGCCGGGTGGTGCTGCGGCTCATCAGGAAACCACCAAGCAGGGCCAGAGCCAGGGTGATCCCCATGCCCCAGTTGATGGCGGTTTCGATCACCCGTTTGAGGTTGGTAAGCTCATCCACATCCCGGCCCACCAACAGGCGCAAACCGCCCTGGACCTCGAAAATCCGGGCACGGGCAAGCCGCTCGGGCCCGGTCCAGCCGACGGATTCGTTCAGGGTGAAATTAATCCAGCCGCTCTCCGAACGGCTGCCTTCCGGCCAGGCTTCGATGTTACCGGCCAGCTTGAGGAAATCGTCAGTGGTCAGCAGATAGATGGATTTGGCGTTGGGATCCCGGGCCACCCGCTCCCGGATGATGGTGATCAGACCGTTCACACCACGGCCCCGGTACTGCTCCGCCAGACCGGCGATTTCCGCCTCGATGGTCTGGTCGGTCTGGGCCGTCATGAAACCTGCTGTACGCCAGTAAATGAAGGCCAGTAACAAAAATACCGAGGTGGCAAAGACCACCATGTACAGCAGGGCAAGCTGGAAGGTAGAGGTTCTGAGCTGACTAAGCAGTTTCACGCAGCATGTATCCTGCACCCCGGATGGTTTGCAGCAAGGGTGTATCGAATTCCTTATCGATCTTGGCGCGCAGGCGGCTGATGTGAACGTCGATCACGTTGGTCTGGGGGTCGAAATGATAGTCCCAGACTTTCTCAAGCAGCATGGTCCGGGTCACCACCTGCCCGGCATTACGCATCAGGTATTCCAGCAACCGGAATTCCCGCGGCTGCACGTCAATATTCTTGCCGGCACGTTTGACCGTGCGGGCCAGCAGATCCATCTCCAGATCCGCGACCCGAAGCACAGTCTCGGTCTCTGCGGCCTGGCGATGGCGGCGGATCAGGGACTCGATCCGGGCCAGCAATTCGGTGAACGAGAACGGCTTGGTGAGATAGTCATCACCGCCTCCCCGCAGACCTTCCACCCGGTCGTCAACGTCCCCCAGGGCGCTGAGAATGAGCACCGGGGTCTGGTTACCAGTGGCACGGACCGTCTTGATAATGGACAGCCCGTCCATTCCCGGTAGCATCCGGTCGACAATCATGATGTCGTAATCTTCACTGGCCGCCATCATCATGCCTTCCTTACCATCAGCGGCATGATCCACGACGAAATCGGATTCTTTCAGTCCCTTTACCAGGTAATTGGCTACGTCCTTATCGTCTTCGATTACCAGTGCTTTCACCGGTTCCCCTCCTGATAGCGGATAACATTAACTGTAAGGTTACGGAGAAGACCAAAGCCCGGCCAGTTACGATCTTGTAAGAGGGTGTCGCCTTAGGCGACGGTCACGCCGGGCCAGAAAACCACGCCAGGGACGCCTCTGTTTCCCCGGAAGGCCGGTACTCCGCGCTCACCCAGCCATCGTAGTCCAGACGATCGATCGCCGCGAAAACATTCGAAAAGTTAATCTCACCGGTACCCGGCTCGTGGCGGCCCGGATTGTCGGCAAACTGGATGTGGCCAATCCACGGGAGCAGGCACTCCATGGTCCGGATCAGATCGCCCTCCATGATCTGCATATGGTAAAGATCGTACTGCAGCCGGACATTGTCCATCTCCACCGCTTCGATCAGGGCCAGCACCTTGCCCGAGGTATCCAGAAAGAACCCGGGCATGTCCACCCGGGAGTTGATCGCTTCCAGACACAGAGTGATCCCTTCCGAATCCAGCCGTTCAGCGGCGTACCGGATATTGGTAACCAGGGTATTCCACGCCGCTTCCTCGTCCAGATCGGTCGGCTTCAGCCCCGCCAGACAGTTCACCTGCCGGCAGCCGAGCGCCTGTGCGTACTCGATGGCCTGGTCAACACCCTCCCGGAACTCATCCACCCGGTCCGGCAGGCAGGCAATGCCCCGCTCCCCGGCGTCCCAGTCTCCCGGCGGCAAATTGAACAGCACCTGGGTCAGGTTATTGACCTCCAGCTCCCGGGCAATGTCCGCTGCGGGGAAGGCGTAGGGAAACAGGTATTCCACACCCTCAAAGCCGGCCTCCCGGGCTTTGGCAAATCGCTCCATGAAATCCACTTCGGTAAACAGCATCGACAGATTCGCGGCAAAACGGGGCATAACACTTACTCCTTGGGGCCTCGGCCGAGAGAACCCATCAGGGTTCCGTTCAGGTGTTCCAGTTCCAGCAGCAGACCGCTGTGGTCGACATCACTGTGGCCATTGGCCACCAGGGACAGATACTCATTATGCACCTGCTGGACCAGCGGCAGGGTCAAGCCCTCGGAGCGGGCCTCATCCAGAATCATGCGCAGATCCTTGAGCTGAATCCTCGACGGCGCACCCGGCGCAAAATCCCGGTCAATCATCCGCTGCCCATGCAACTCCAGAATCCGGCTACCGGCAAAGCCGCCCATCAATGCCTCCCGAACCGCCGCCGGATCGGCCCCACCCTTGGCGGCCAACAAAAGCGCCTCGGACACCGCCCCGATGGTGATCCCCACAATCGCCTGATTCGCCAGCTTCGCCAATTGTCCGGCACCGACCGGGCCGATACGGGTGCACTTACCCATGGCCTCAAACACCGGCCGGGCCCGATCAACATCGGCCTCGGACCCACCGGCCATGATACTCAACCGGGCCTCGGCGGCGCCTACGGTGCCACCCGACACCGGCGCATCCACATAACCGGCCCCGCGCGCCTGCGCCAGTTCCGCATGACGGCGTGCGAGAGACGGCTGGACCGAACTCATATCGATCACCAGCGCGCCGGGTTTAAGAGCTTCAATGGTTCCCTGCCCAACCATCACTTCCTCAACCACATCACCGTTCTCCAGCATGGTGATGACAATGTCCGCCTCTCGAACCGCATCAGCGGGCGTATCGGCAATGGTCGCCTCGTGGGCAAACGGCTCACACTTACTGGCGGTCCGGTTCCACAGCGTCATCGGGAAACCTGCGGCCAGCAGGTTTCGTGTCATGGGGGCTCCCATCAGGCCGATGCCGAGAAAGGCAATATGAGGTTGTTGGCTTGTCATTTCGTGTACTCACAGCTGTGTCGCGAAAGGCATTTGGGAGGGGCTTTCCAGAACCGTGCGGAGCCATGGATGGCGGAGCCGAGCGTACAGGGACGTATTCACAGCGTGTTCTGGAAAGCCCCTCCCAAATGACTTTTGCAGCCCGCCAATGCCGGCCATTATACAAACAAAAACGCCACCAACCGCGAACGGTGGTGGCGTTTTCTCAACCGATTGGCGAAACCCGGATCAGGCCGCTTCCGCCATTCTCGCCTTGATCTTCTTCATGGCATTCTTCTCAAGCTGGCGAATCCGCTCCGCAGAAACCCCGTACTTGTCCGCCAACTCATGCAGCGTGGACTTGCTCTCGGACAACCAGCGTTCCCGCAGAATGTCCTGACTACGCTCATCCAGGCTTTCCAGCGCCTGCATCAGGCGTCCATTGGAATCCTCGGACCAGTCCGCATTCTCCAGCTGGGTCGCCGGATCATTGCGGCGGTCTTCCAGATAGTATGCCGGCGCCTGGTAGGCGTTGTCGTCATCATCGTCCATGGGACCGTCAAAGGCCGTGTCCTGAGAAGCCAGCCGGCCCTCCATTTCACGGACAACCCGCGGTTCGACACCCAGGTCCGCCGCTACCGCTTGAAGCTCATCATGGCTCAACCACGCCAGCTTCTTCTTCTGACTACGCAGATTGAAAAACAGCTTGCGCTGGGCCTTGGTGGTGGCCACCTTCACGATCCGCCAGTTACGCAGAATGAACTCGTGAATCTCGGCCTTGATCCAGTGTACCGCGAAGGAAACCAGGCGCACGCCGTATTCCGGGTTGAAGCGCTTGACAGCCTTCATCAGCCCGACATTGCCTTCCTGAATCAGGTCGGCCTGGGCCAGCCCGTAGCCTGAATAGCTGCGGGCAATGTGAATCACAAAACGAAGATGAGAGAGTACAAGCTGACGGGCGGCTTCCACATCGCCTTCATAATGGAGCCGTTCCGCCAGCTCCTTTTCCTCATCCGCTGAGAGCACAGGGATGCGACTCGCCGCCTGAATATAAGACTCGAGATTGGCACCCGGAACCAGTCTGTCAACCAGTTGTAAACTCGTACCCATTCAGTTACCTCCGAACCTGACGACCTTTAAATATAGCAACTAAAAATTAGACCGCCAAGAACTTGATAAGTTCCCGAATTCCCAGTAAAACGTTCTAAATCAATTATCTGGAAAATTCACTGTTGCTTTGACTGGCTTTCAAACTACGCCAGCCCAAGCCATGTTTTCAATACGGTTTTCCCGAGACGCAGATCACTGTTCCAGATCAACCCCCGGCAATATCGCCGGGCTCTATGTCATCCAGATGACGCTTCACCGCAACCCAGGCGCCAAGCCAGCCTAGCAGCATTGCCACAATAATCAACGCCAGTACGCCATCAAAGCTCAGACCCACCAGGGCAAAGTCGCTCCGATACAGGCCGGCCAGCCGTTCGATCGGACCACTGAGCCACCAGAGCGACAGCTGCAGCAGGATCCAGGCAACCACACCGCCACCCAGACCATACCAGGCACCGGTATAGAGAAAGGGCCGTCGAACGAAGGCATCGGTGCCACCGACCAGCTTGGCCACCAGGATTTCATCCCGACGGTTCTCGATCGCCAGCCTCACTGTGTTACCAATCACCAGGATCACTGCCGCGGCCAGCAGCACCGCCAGCGCCCAGACGGCGCGCGCGAGCAGGTCCGTCATGGCATTGAGCCGCTGCAGCCAGCCCAGATCGACCTGCACCCGCTCGACCCCTTCCAGCCCCCGGACGAACGTGACCAGTGCCTCCACCCCGGTGGCCGAACGGCTGCGCTCCTCCGGCGTGATCAGGAGAGTATGTGGCAAGGGGTTTTCTCCAAGGTAATCCAGGGCGTCTTCCAGGCCGGAACTGGCGCGAAATTCCGCCAGCGCCTGCTCCCGGTCCACCAGCTCAATATCCGAAATACGGCTGTCGGTCCGGATTTCATCCACCAGCGCCTGCGCCTCTTCCAGCGGTACCTCCAGCTTGAGGTAGGCGGTGATCCGCGCACTGCTCTCCCAGCCGGCACTCACGCCCTGAAGACTGGTCAGCAATAACAACAGGGCCACCGGCAGGGCCAGGGCGACGCCCATCACCGTCCAGGTCATTCCGGTACCCACCGGCGTTTTCCACAACCGGCGTGCACTGTCTTTCGCCACCTTTCGATGGTGATCGAGATAGCTCCGGGCCTGCTCCTTCCAGGGAGAACGTCCCGTGTTAGCACCCCTACCCGCTTCGGCCTTCCGGCGTGAGTCAGTGGCCACTGACACCTCCCGGGGCACCGTGCAGCGGCGAGCTGCCGCCGGCAATCAGGCGGCCGTGGTCGAGGGTCAGGGTCCGGCGCCCCATATCATTGACCAGGCCGATGTCGTGGGTAGCAATGAGAACGGTCACGCCCACCTGACTGAACCGGGTGAACAGGTTCATGATGTCCGCGGAAAGCTCCGGGTCCAAGTTACCGGTGGGCTCGTCCGCCAGCAGCACCGGGGGTTTGTTCACCACGGCCCGGGCAATGCCCACTCGCTGCTGCTCACCGCCGGACAGCTGCATGGGGTTCATCTTTTCCTTGTTGAGCAGGCCCACCTTGTCCAGTGCCGCGCGCACCCGCCGGCCGATATCCCGGGGCGAGGCCCCCATGACCTCCAGCGGCATCGCCACATTGTCGAAGACGGTGCGATCAAACAGGAGCTGGTGATTCTGGAACACGACGCCGATGTGGCGGCGGATATAAGGAATCTGGCGGCGTGGCAACCGGTTGAGCAGCTGACCACCGACCACCACCTCGCCGGCACTGGGCCGCTCCATCACCATGATCAGCTTGAGCAGGGTACTCTTGCCGGCCCCGGAGTGACCGGTGAGGAACGCCAGCTCACCCCGATTCAGGCCGAAATTGACCTGCGCCAGCGCCGTGTGGTCGCTGTCATAGCGTTTGGTGACCTGGCGAAATTCGATCATTGGGACTACTGCTCCGGCTGGAACGCGGCCTCAGTCAAACAGCGCGTCGACAAAGGTCTCGGCATCGAAACTGCGCAGGTCTTCGGCCTGCTCACCCACGCCAATAAAGCGGATCGGCAGCTGCAACTGGCGGGCAATGGCGAATACGATACCGCCTTTTGCGGTGCCGTCCAGTTTCGTCAGGGTAATACCGGAGACGCCCACCGCCTGCTGGAACACCTGGGCCTGGCTCAGGGCATTCTGGCCGGTGCCGGCGTCCAGTACCAGCATCACTTCGTGGGGCGCGGACTCGTCCAGCTTCTTCATGACCCGAACGACCTTGGCCAGCTCGTTCATCAGGTTTTCCTTGTTCTGGAGACGACCGGCGGTATCGGCGATGACCACATCGGTGCCACGGGACTGGGCGGACTGGATCGCATCGAAAATCACCGAGGCGCTGTCGGAACCGGTTTCCTGGGCCACAACCGGTACGTTGTTACGCTCGCCCCAGACCTGCAACTGTTCCACCGCCGCCGCCCGGAAGGTATCGCCGGCGGCCAGCATGACCGATTTGCCTTCTGCCTGGAATTTCTTGGAGAGCTTGCCAATCGTGGTGGTTTTGCCCACGCCGTTCACGCCCACCATCAGGATCACGTAGGGTTTCTTGCCGGCATCGATCTCCAGGGGTTTGGTGACGTCCTTGAGCAAACCATGCAACTCATCCCGCAGCGCCTTGCGAAGGGCTTCCCCATCCTTGAGCTGGTTGCGCTCGAGCTTGTCGGTCAGCGAATCGATGATCTCGGAGGTGGCGGTCACACCGACGTCTGCCATCAGCAGGGTGGTCTCGATTTCCTCGAGCAGATCCTCGTCGATCTTCTTGCCCACCGAGAACAGATCCGCAAGGCCTCCGGTCAGGCTGGCGCGGGTCTTGCCCAGACCCTGTTTGATCCGCTCGAACACACTGACCTGCGGCTCGGGTTCCGGCGCAGGCTCTGGCACTGCTTCCGGAGCGGGCGCTTCGACGGGCTTTTCTTCCAGCGGTTTCTCTTCCGCAGGAACCTCGACAGGGGCTTCCGGTGCAGCCGGCGCTTCGGCTTCAACCGCTTCCTTCGCCTCGGGCTCTTCGGCCGGCGCCGGTCCCCTGGCCACCTCCGGCTTACGCTGGGGAACGGGTTTCGGCCGGGGTACCCGCTTGCGGTTACCGGCGATATCCACCACAAAGAAGAGCACCAGAAGGGCCAAAAGGCCGATTGAAATCCACTCTGCCGTCATAGTTCTACCATCTGTCTGGAAATGGGCGGGCGAAACAAAGCCGACATTCTAGCAGACTGGCCAGACTAAGTGAGGACCCACCGGAATATCCTCAACGGGCGGCTTTCCGGTACCATAGCGACGCACCGATTCACCTCCCAGCATTGTGGAGCACACCCATGGCACAACGCAGAGCAGCTCGTCACAAGCCCGGACCACCATCCCGGAAGACCGGCGGCCAGAGCGGCAGCGGGGAGCTGCGAATCATCGGCGGTGACTGGCGCAGCCGGAAGCTCCGTTTCCCCGATGCCGGCGGCGTGCGCCCAACACCCGCGCGCACCCGGGAAACCCTGTTCAACTGGCTGAATTACCAGATCGCGGGGGCCGACTGCCTGGACCTGTTCGCCGGCTCCGGCGCCCTCGGCCTGGAAGCGCTGTCCCGGGGAGCGGGTACCGCCACACTGGTGGATCACACCCCGGAACTCGCCCGGGCCTTACGGGACAACCTGCGTCTGCTGAAATCGGACAAGGGCGATGTCGTCTGTCAGGATGTGGAAGCCTACCTGACCCACCGCCAGCGCCCCCCCTTCGACATCGTGTTCATGGACCCGCCCTTCCGTCAGGGCTGGCTGGAGAGGCTGTTTCCGCTGCTGGAGTCACAGCAATGGGTAAGACCCGGCGGGTGGGTGTATGTCGAGCATGAAAGTGAGCGGGCAACGCCTGCGGTACCGGAAGGCTGGCAACTGCATCGGCAGAAGACGGCGGGGCAGGTGAGCTATTGCCTGTTTCGGGTGTCCGGCGAGGAAACCGGGGAGTGAAGATGGGGTCAGAAGAAGGCTTTCTTCTGACCCCATGACTCCGGGGCAGGCGGAGATAGCAAGAACGGGGTCGTAAAAAAGGGGTCAGATGAACGCTTTCATCTGACCCCGTCTTCATCTAGCTCTTGCTCAGCTGGCCGGCCGCAGTGAGTAGGCCCGAAGGTGGGCGGCAAACTCTTCCAGGTAACGGATGCCACTGGCTTCCGCCTCCTTGCACCACTCCATCAGCGCCTGCAGTTTTTCCTGGGGCTTGAGCCCGCGCTGGCGCCACAGGGCCTGGAGTTCGTGGCTCTTTTCGTAGATCTGCCGGAGGATCTCGTGCCGCTCGAGCACCGTTTCCAGGTGCTCTTTTTCCCGCGGCTGGATCAGCGTGGTTTCCCGTGAGAGCAGGCGCTTGAGCTTGCGGTAACGGGGGCGGATCTCGTCATCCATCAGCGCCTTTTGCTGACGCAGGACCGGCTCCATCACCCGCTTGCGATACTGGCGCATGATGTCGAACCGGTTATTGGCAATGGCCTGCACGGTTTCCACATCCACGTCCTGTTTGCCCGGTACGTAATGGGCAATGGGGCGGTAGCCCTTGGGCTTGGCCAGACCAAACAGCTGGAACAGGCGAATGTAACCCCAGCCAATGTCCACCTCGTACCAGCGCCGGGACAGCTTGGAGGAATTCGGGTAGGTGTGGTGGTTGTTGTGCAGCTCCTCTCCGCCAATCAGGATGCCGATCGGGGAGATGTTGCGCGCGTTGTCCGCGCATTCAAAGTTGCGGTAACCCAGATAATGGCCGATGCCATTGACGACACCAGCCGCCCAGACCGGAATCCACAGCATCTGCACGGCCCAGATCCAGATACCATGCACGCCGAACAACATCAGGTTGATTGCCGCCATCAGGATGATGCCCAGATGTTTGTGCGGGGTATAAACCTTGCGCTCGACCCAGTCTTCCGGGGTGCGCTGGCCATAGCGCTGAAGGGTTTCCGGGGTGGCCGCCTCGGCATAGAGCTCGGCGCCTTCCAGGAGTACTTTCCGGATGCCCAGGACCACCGGGCTATGGGGATCCTCCTCGGTTTCACACTTGGCGTGATGCTTGCGGTGGATCGCCGTCCACTCCTTGGTGTTCTGGGCAGTGGTCAGCCACAGCCAGAACCGGAAAAAATGCGCCAGCGCAGGATGCAGATCCAGCGAGTTATGGGCGGAATGGCGGTGTAGATAAAGGGTCACGCTTACGATGGTGACGTGCGTCAGGGCCAGGGCAACCAGGATCAGTTGCGGCACCGAGAGGTCAAGGAGACCGTTGAACCACATAGTATTTCCTCAAAATCAGATCGGCGGCTTGCAGCCTTCCGGCGGCCGATACATCGGGGTATTTCGCAAACACTCGAAGGGGGAAACAAACCAACTCCACAACTCTAGCGTACAGGTGTTCGCTGTAACAACCGAATTTGGCCGAAAATTTGTTACTGATTACACTTGTGCGTCCTGTTTGGTAACCATGCCCCTTGCAGACCACCGGAGATCGCCCTGCGTGCCCGAATTACCCGAAGTCGAAACCACCCGCCAGGGCATTGCGCCCCATTGCGAAGGCCAGACCATCACCGGCGTCACCGTTCGCAATGGCAGGCTGCGCTGGCCGGTTCCCGAGGACCTGGCCGAGCGCCTGACCGGCCAGGTAATCCGAAGCGTGGACCGGCGCGCCAAGTACCTTTTTATCAACCTCGATGGCGGCACGGTGATTGTGCATCTGGGTATGTCCGGCAGCCTGCGGGTCATCACCGACCACGCCCCGCCCCAGAGCCATGACCACATTGATCTGACACTTGCCTCCGGCGTGATCCTGCGTTTCAACGATCCCCGACGTTTCGGCTGCTGGCTCTGGACCGAGACGGCCGCCAGCCATCCACTGATCGCCAATCTCGGCCCGGAGCCGCTTTCACCGGAGTTCAACGGTCCGATGCTGTTCCGGCGGTCCCGGGGCAAGCAGACGCCGGTGAAGTCGTTCATCATGGACAACCACGTGGTGGTGGGTGTGGGCAACATCTACGCCAACGAAGCCCTGTTCAAGGCCGGCATCCATCCCAAACGCAAGGCCGGCCGGATCAGCCTGGACCGCTACCACCGGCTCGCCGAAGCGATCCGGGAGACCCTCAGTGCCGCCATCCTGATGGGCGGCACAACCCTGCGGGACTTTGTGAACAGCGATGGCAAGCCCGGCTATTTTGCCCAGTCCCTGCTGGTCTATGGTCGGGGCGGTGCCGCCTGCAAGGAATGCGGCGCCACCCTCAAGGAGATCCGTATGAATAGCCGCTCCACGGTCTATTGTCCGAAATGTCAGCGCTGAGTTGCCCAAAGCGCACATTTTGCAACGAAAAATCATTTGAAAATGCGCAAATATGATTCATAGTTAACAGAGGATTAATGCTCACGGTCTACAATAGGGTCGTCCTTTAAATGTCCGACCCTCATGCCGATATTTCCAAAACCGAGCATCAACAGGGCCGACAAAGTTCAGGAGACAGTACAATGACCCGCAAGATTTCCCGCACACTCATGGCCACCCTGGCTGCCTGCCTGATGGCTTTCTCATCCCTTGGCCACGCCCAGGCCGTCGATGAGACTCCATCCGCCCTGGCCATGACCGGAGACGCGCTCTTTGTCCGTCCTGCCCTGCTGGCCACCACCATCATCGGCAGCGCCGTTTACCTGGTATCCCTGCCATTCTCCGCCCTCGGCGGTAACGCGGGCGAAGCCGGTGAGGTCCTGGTGGTTGGCCCGGCCAAGGCCACTTTCGTACGCTGCCTCGGCTGCACCCGGACCGGCAAGAAACCGGAAACAGTGGAACAATCGGACAACTGATCCACACGAATCCGTACTTTTCCGGCTTGTCACGGCCGGTGTTCTCCGGCAGCCTGAAGAAAATTTCTTCAGGCTGTTTTGTTTATGGTGGATTGGTCTTCCGTTGAAACAGTGTTCCTCGACATGGACGGAACCCTGCTCGACCTGCACTTCGACAATCACTTCTGGCTCGAGCACCTGCCTCGGCGTTATGCCGAGCAGTTCGACCTGCACCCGCAGCAGGCCAGGGACACCCTGATTCCAATGATCATGGCCGAACGGGGCTCCCTGAACTGGTACTGCACCGATTACTGGAGCAACAGGCTGTCCGTCGACATCACCGGTCTCAAGTCTGAGGTGGGAGATCGAATCGGTTATCGCCCTCACGTTACCGACTTTCTCGCAGCGCTCAGATCCGCAGGCCTGCGTTCAGTGATCGTGACCAACTGTCATCCCGATCCCCTCGCGCTCAAGCTGGAGCGCACCGGGCTTGATCAACACGTGGACAGCATTGTCTCCAGTCACGACCTGGGCAAACCAAAGGAGGATCCCCGTTTCTGGGAGGATCTGCAGTCAGTAACCCCTTACACCGCTCCGACCACCCTGATGGTGGACGACAGCTTCCCGGTTCTTGAAAGCGCCCGGGCGGCCGGCATCGGTCAGTGCCTGGCAATCCTCGCCCCCGACAGCCGCCAACCGGCTCGGGATCGGCATCCGGAAATCCCGAGCATCCACCATTTCGATGAAGTCCTGCCAGCACTTCGGCAACGCCAACCCCTGCCATCCGACCGGTGAGCCGGTTATAATTCGACCATACGCTCATCAGGTGAGGAGACATGACGGCGACCAACGCTGACGACCACAAGGTACGACTCGACAAATGGCTCTGGGCGGCCCGCTTCTATAAAACGCGCTCCCTGGCCAAGGAAGCCATCGAAGGTGGCAAGGTTCACTACAACAGCCAGCGCAGCAAGCCGGGCAAGATTGTGGAAACCGGCGCCAAGGTGACCCTGCGTCTGGGCTGGCAGGAAAAGGTGGTGATCATTGATGACATCAGTGACCGTCGCCGCGGCGCACCCGAGGCCCAGAAGCTCTATCACGAGACCGAGGACAGCGTGAAACGCCGCGAGGAGCTCGCCTGGCAACGCAAGACCATGCAGGCGGCCCAGCTGCCACCCGCCCGCCGGCCCAACAAGAAGGACCGTCGGGATATCCGGCGCTTCCGCGAACAGCACGGTATCTGAGTCCCGCTCCGGCGGGACCAACCAATCCTATACCCCTATTCCAGAATTCACTTTCCAGGAGACAGACCATGGCATCCCGTGACCAGTTCCAACGCTTTATTTTCGAGCACAGCCAGGTGCGGGGTGCCTGGGTCCAGCTGGGCGAAAGCTTCCGCGAAATCGGCAGCCAGGCGCCCTACCCGGATTCCGTCCGAGAACTGCTGGGCGAATCCCTGGTCGCCAGCGTTTTGATGAGTTCCTCGCTGAAGTTTGAAGGCACCCTGTCCCTGCAGGCCCAGGGCGACGGCCCGATCAGCACCCTCATGGCCGAATGCAGCCATGACCGCTATATTCGCGGCCTGGCCCGATTCGACGAGCATTCCATTCGTGAGGAAGATTTCGAAGCGCTGCTGGGCCAGGGGCGCATGGCCATTACCATCACCCCGGCCAAGGGCCAGCGCTACCAGGGCGTTGTGCCCCGGGAGGAAAAGAATCTGGCCGGCTGCCTGGAAGACTACTTTGAGCGTTCCGAGCAGCTTGCCACCAGCCTGTTTCTTTTTGCCGACGAGAATGGCGCCGCCGGCCTGATGCTCCAGCGCCTGCCGGGCCATACAGAACAGGACGATGAGCTGTGGGAGCGGGTCAACCACCTGGCGCGTACCGTCGAGGCCGAGGAGCTGCTCGAGCTGGACAGCGAGACCCTGTTGTTCCGGCTGTTCCATGAGGAGACTGTGCGCCTGTTTGACCCAGAGCCGGTGGCCTTCCGCTGCAGCTGTTCCCGTGAGCGGACCCTGGGCGCCCTGGAAGCGATTGGCAAGGAAGAGTGCTACAGCATCCTGGATGAACAGGGCTCCATCGAGATGGATTGCCAGTTTTGTCATTCTCACTATCGCTTCGATAGAAATGACATTGATCACCTTTTCACCGGTCATACGTTACACTGAACGCGCACTTAATTTGCCTGGAAGCCCCAGCTGGCGCGGCTTCCAGGGCAGTCGTTTTTTACCGGCGTCTCTGGCATAATAGCGCGCCTGAATTGACCCGATTGCTCAGATTTCCGTCAATTTTGGGGGGACGGCCTGAGCAATCACGAAGACATCCCGAGGGCGAGGTCGAAGTGAGCAACACTTATACTGATCTGAGTACAGCACGACTGGTTGAGCTGGCACTGGCACGTAATGAAGGCCAGCTGGCTTGCAACGGTTCACTGGTGGTGAAAACCGGTGATCGTACGGGCCGGTCTCCTATGGACCGCTTTATCGTCGAGGAACCCAGCACCGCTGACGATATCCAGTGGGGGCCAATCAACCGTCCTTTCGACGCTGACAAGTTCGATGCCCTCTGGGATCGCGTTGAAGCCTATATCGCCGAGAAGGATCAGTTCGTTGCCCACGTACACGTCGGCTCCGATCCCGAACATTACCTCCCGGTCAAAATGAGCACCGAGACCGCCTGGCAGAACCTGTTCGGCCAGAACCTGTTCATCCGCCCGGACAGCTATAACCCGTCCGACAAGCAGGAATGGCAGATTCTCAACGCGGCCAACTTCGAGTGCGTGCCCGAGCGTGACGGCACCAACTCCGATGGCTGCGTCATCATCAACTTTGCCAAGCGCAAGGTACTGTTGGCGGGCATGCACTACGCCGGCGAGATGAAGAAGGCGATGTTCTCCGTGCAAAACTTCCTGCTGCCGGAGAAAGACGTGCTGCCGATGCACTGCTCCGCCAACGTCAGCGAGACCGGCGAGACCTGCCTGTTCTTCGGTCTGTCCGGCACCGGCAAGACTACCCTGTCCGCCGATCCGCACCGATACCTGATCGGTGACGACGAGCATGGCTGGGGTACCGGTACCGTGTTCAACATCGAGGGTGGTTGCTACGCCAAGTGCATCGACCTGAGCCAGAAGAACGAGCCGATCATCTGGGATGCCATCCGGTTTGGTGCCATCGTCGAGAACGTAATGATCGACGAGGAAACCCGCGTACCGGATTACACCGACGTTTCCCTGACCGAAAACTCCCGTTGTGCCTACCCGCTGGAGCACGTCGAGAAGCGTGTCATCGAAAACCGCGCCGGCGAGCCTTCCCACATCGTGTTCCTGACCTGTGACATGACCGGCGTATTGCCGCCCGTGTCCATCCTGAACCGTGAAGCGGCGGCCTACCACTTCCTGAGCGGTTACACCGCGCTGGTTGGCTCCACCGAGATGGGATCTTCTTCCAAGCTGAAGTCCACCTTCTCCACCTGCTTCGGCGCGCCGTTCTTCCCGCGCCCGGCCGGCGTTTACGCCGAGCTGCTGATGAAGCGAATGGACGAGTTTGGCAGCAAGGTCTTCCTGGTGAACACGGGCTGGACTGGCGGCCCCTACGGCGAAGGCAGCCGTTTCAGCATCCCGACCACCCGCGCCATTATCGCCGCGATCCAGAACGGTGATCTCGACGACGTGGAAACCGAGCATCTGGACG
>JAAZVL010000183.1 GCA_018623515.1 Marinobacter sp. | reverse complement strand
GTCACGATGTCCTTGACCGCGCTGGTGCGCCGGGACGGCAGGGCCATGACCTTGTCACCGGGACGGACGACGCCGAGGCGATGGTGCCGCAGAAGCCCCGGAAATCGAGGTCCGGACGGTTGACGTACTGAACCGGGAAGCGGAAGTGCTCCAGATTTTTGTCCCGGGAGACTTCCACCGTCTCCAGAATTTCCATCAGCGGCTGTCCGGTGAACCAGGGCGTGTTCTCGCTCTTGTTGACCACGTTGTCGCCTTCGAGGGCCGAGATGGGCACGAAGCGAATATCCTTCAGACCCAGCTTGGCGGCAAAGGCCAGGTAGTCGTCCTTGATTTCGTTGAAGCGCTCCTCGCTGAAATCCACCAGGTCCATCTTGTTTATTGCCACTACAATGTGGCGGATGCCCAGCAGGGAGGCAATGTAGGAATGCCGACGGGTCTGGGTCAGCACGCCGTGACGGGCATCGATCATCAGGATCGCCAGCTGCGCGGTGGACGCGCCGGTGGCCATGTTGCGGGTGTACTGCTCGTGGCCCGGAGTATCGGCGATGATGAACTTGCGCTTGTCGGTGGAGAAATAGCGGTAAGCGACATCAATGGTGATGCCCTGTTCCCGCTCGGCCTGCAGGCCGTCCACCAGCAAGGCGAGGTCCAGCTTCTCGCCGGTGGTGCCCATCTTCGCGCTGTCGCTCTTCAGGCTGGCCATGTGATCTTCGTAGATCATCTTGGTGTCGTGCAGCAGGCGCCCGATCAGGGTACTTTTGCCGTCATCGACGCTGCCGCAGGTGAGCAGGCGCAGCAGTTCCTTGTTTTCGTGCTGTTTCAGATAGGCCTGGATGTCTTCGGCGATAAGATCTGAGCTATGAGACATTAGAAATATCCCTCGCGCTTTTTCTGCTCCATCGACCCGGCGGAATCATGGTCAATCACCCGGCCCTGGCGCTCGGAACTGGTGGCCAGCAGCATTTCCTGGATGATCTCCGGCAGGGTATCCGCCTCGGATTCGATGGCGCCGGTCAGCGGGTAGCAGCCGAGGGTGCGGAAGCGCACCGATTTCATCATCGGCTCCTCGCCTTCCTTCAGGGGCATGCGGTCGTCGTCCACCATGATCAGGGTGCCGTCGCGCTCGACCACCGGGCGCTTGGCAGCATAGTAGAGGGGAACGATCTCGATGTTTTCCAGATAGATGTACTGCCAGATATCCAGCTCGGTCCAGTTGGACAGCGGGAACACGCGGATGCTTTCGCCTTTGTTGATCTTGCCGTTATAGATATTCCAGAGTTCCGGGCGCTGGTTCTTCGGATCCCAGCGGTGATGCTCATCCCGGAAAGAATAGACCCGCTCCTTGGCGCGGGATTTCTCCTCGTCCCGGCGGGCGCCGCCGAATGCAGCATCAAACTTGTACTTGTCCAGGGCCTGTTTGAGGGACTGGGTTTTCATCACGTCGGTGTGCTTGGCACTGCCATGGGTGAACGGCCCGATACCCTGCTTCACGCCTTCCTGATTGATGTGCACGATCAGGTCCAGGCCATACTCCTTTACCTTCCGATCCCGGAATTCGATCATGTCCCGGAATTTCCAGGTGGTGTCCACGTGCAACAGGGGGAAGGGTGGTTTGCCCGGAAAAAACGCCTTGCGGGCCAGGTGCAGCATCACGGCGGAATCTTTGCCGATGGAATAGAGCATCACCGGGTTATCAAACTCGGCGGCCACTTCCCGGATAATGTGGATGCTTTCCGCTTCCAGCTGTTTCAGGTGCGTGAGGTTATATGTGGTCATGATCATCCATTGCCGACTAGGGGCATAGGTGGCTGTGCAGTTACGTTCTGCAACTATAACAGAGCCGACAATGGCATAAGAAGGAGGCTGACTAGAATTTCACGCTATAAAAATATAGCGTTCACCGCCGCTCGGGAGGTCCGGGAGTCTTTCTCTCAGACCCCGGCGGGTTTGCGGCTTTCCGCCAGAAGGCTGGCGACGAAACGGTCGAGGTAGTCATAACCGTTGCCCTCGAATTCGGCAAACTGGATGCCCAGGTGGAACTCGTCTCGCGCAATGCGCCGCATGTTGACGATATTGCCCTCAGCAATAACGGAAACCGGCTGGGTCGGCAGCACCGGAACCGAAAAACGTGCCTTTACCGGTATCCAGTGGCCGGGCGCGGGTGCTTTCCGGTCAGGGATCAGCTGCTTGACGGCTTTTTCACTGCAGGAAATCATGACCCCGCTCCGGGAGAGGTTGGCAACAGAGCAGGTCAGGCATTCGCCGTCAGGTTTTTCGATGGTAATGTCCGCAGAGACATCGACGCGCTGTTGGTTGCGCAGGTTGGGTGTTGCCATGGTTGTTTTCATTCTTACTCTTCTGGCGTGACTGGTCTGAAAAGATGCTGCCTTTCCCATAAAAATCCTTCCAGAAAAAATACTTAAGCGTTCCAGATTCTATGTGTTTAAAATGTGAACAGCAAGATACCTGACGCCTGATGTGGCAGATTTGTGACGTCTTTCCGGGCCGGACGTCAAAGTTTTGGCTCCGTGTCCGTATTTTCCACCGACCTGGCCGGGCTGCAGTCCGATACTGTGCTGGGGTAAACTACGCGCTTTCATTCATTACAGGGGCGATACGCCGCTCCGGGAATTCCTGCAGACGCTATGACCGACAAAACTGAAACGGCCGCCTCTGGCGGCAAAGTAGGCTTTATCAGCCTTGGTTGCCCGAAAGCCCTCGTGGACTCCGAGCGCATCCTGACCCAGCTTCGCCAGGACGGTTACGATGTGGTGCCCACCTATGACGATGCCGATATCGTCGTCGTCAACACTTGCGGCTTCATCGACGCGGCCAAGCAGGAATCCCTGGACGCCATCGGCGAGGCGATCAGCGAGAACGGCAAGGTCATCGTCACCGGATGTATGGGCGTGGAAGCGGACAAGATCCGCGAAACCCACCCGGGCGTCCTGGCCGTCTCCGGTCCTCATGCCTACGAAGAAGTCGTCGGCGCCGTCCACCAGTACGTGCCCCCGAAGAAAGAACACGACCCCTTCGTGGACCTGGTTCCGCCCCAGGGCATCAAGCTGACCCCGCGGCACTATGCCTACCTGAAGATTTCCGAAGGCTGCAACCACCGGTGCACCTTCTGCATCATCCCGTCCATGCGTGGCGACCTGGTCAGCCGCCCGATCGGCGATGTGATGGATGAGGCCAAGCGCCTGGTGGATGCCGGCGTCAAGGAGCTGCTGGTCATCTCCCAGGACACCTCCGCCTACGGCGTGGACATCAAGTATCGCACCGGCTTCTGGCAGGGCCGCCCGCTCAAGACCAAAATGCAGGCCCTGTGCGAAGCCCTGGGTGAGCTGGGCGTCTGGGTGCGCCTGCACTACGTCTACCCCTACCCGCACGTGGACGACATCATCCCGCTGATGGCCGAAGGCAAAATCCTGCCGTACCTGGACATCCCGTTCCAGCACGCCAGCCCGAAAGTCCTGAAGGCCATGAAGCGTCCGGCCCACGACAGCAAGACCCTGGAGCGCATCAAGAAGTGGCGGGAGATCTGCCCGGAACTGACCATTCGCTCCACCTTCATCGTCGGCTTCCCGGGCGAAACCGAGGAAGACTTCCAGTACCTGCTGGACTGGCTCGATGAGGCGCAGCTCGACCGCGTGGGTGCGTTTACCTACAGCCCGGTGGAAGGTGCCAAGGCCAACGAGTTGGAGGGCGCGGTTCCCGAAGAAGTCAAAGAGGAGCGCCTGGCCCGCTTCATGGCCAAGCAGGCGGAGATTTCAGCGGCCCGGCTGCAGGCCAAGATCGGCAAGACCATCGACGTTCTCATTGATGAAGTTGACGAGGAGGGCGCCATCGGCCGCTCCAAGGCGGATGCGCCGGAGATCGACGGCATGGTTTACCTCAACGGCGAGACCGACCTCGCCCCTGGCCAAATCGTCCAGGCGGTTGTGGAGCATGCTGATGAGCACGATCTATGGGGTCGGCTTGTTTGATTGGCTTTGAGTGTGGCTCCTAGCCTTTGAGTTTTGCGGGAGGGCCTTGGCAGGGAGTGCCTCCCAAAAACCGCTACGAGCACGTCCATGTGCGCTTGTTTCAGGCCATCCTTGGCCTTCAACATTTTTGGGAGGCACTTCCTGCCAAGGCCTCGTAACCTTCAGTGATAGTCAGCATCTAAAAATGCAGTAGCGAAATTGAGCCGTTCTAGCAGGCATGATTTGCCGGACTATCACTCTGAATTTGGCAAGCGCGGGTGGGTAAGGCCTTCCAAAACTGTGCGGAGCCATGGATGGCGGAGCTCAAGCGTCACAGGGACGTGCCGAAGGAGCGGGTTTTGGAAGGCCTTACCCACCCGTGCGATACCCCCAAACCAGAAAGGCTAGGGCCGCAGCAAGAAACCACGACCCAGAGCCAACGGATTACCCCCCAAGCTTCTTAACGAGGATCTCGTTAAAGAGCTTCGGATTACCCTGCCCCTTGGAGGCCTTCATCAACGGCCCCATAAAGCCACCAAGCATCTTCTTGCGCTTCTTGGGATCTTCCTCGTTCTGGTACTGGGCCACCTGATCCGGCATGCCGGCCAGAACTTCATCGACCATGGCCTCCAGGGCACCGGTGTCAGACACCTGCTTCAGCCCCTTGGCATCGATGATGGCATCCACATTGTCGTTCTCGCCGGTCCACAGCGCCTCGAACACCTTCTTGGCGCCGGCGGACGAAATCGTGTTATCGGCAATGCGCACCACCAGATCGCCCAGCTGCGCGCCGGTGATTGGTGATTCGGCCACGGGTTTATCCTCGGCCTTCAGACGGGCAGAAAACTCGCCCTGGATCCAGTTGGCCGCCAGTTTTGCGTCCTTACCATGTGCAGCAGCTTCCTCGAAGAACGCAGCCAGCTTCGCGTCTCCCGAGAGCAGACCGGCGTCGTAGTCGTTCAGCCCATACTGTTCCTTGAAGCGGGCCTTGCGGGCGTCCGGCAGTTCCGGCAGGCGGCTGCGGGCGTCTTCGATGAAGTCGTCATCGATCACCACCGGCAACAGGTCCGGGCAGGGGAAGTAACGGTAGTCGTTGGCTTCTTCCTTGGTCCGCATGGAGCGGGACTCGTCCCGGTCGCCGTTGTACAGGCGGGTTTCCTGAATGATGCGGCCGCCGTCTTCCAGGATGTCCATCTGCCGTTCCACCTCGTGGGCGATGGCCTGTTCCATGAACCGGAACGAGTTCAGGTTCTTGGTCTCGGTCCGGGTGCCGAGCTCGTCGGAGCCCTTGGGCTTCAGGGAGATGTTGACGTCAAAACGCATGGAACCCTGGGACATGTCGCCGTCACATATGCCCAGCGAGGTCACGATGCTGTGCAGCTTTTTCGCAAAGGCCACCGCTTCCTCGGCGCTGTTCATGTCCGGCTCGGTGACCACCTCGATCAGCGGCGTGCCGGCCCGGTTCAGGTCGATGCCGGACATGCCGTGGTAGTCCTCGTGCAGGGACTTGCCGGCGTCCTCTTCCAGGTGCGCGTGGTGAATGCGCACCCGCTTGGTCTCGCCATTGGCCAGGTCCACATCCACATAGCCGGGGCCGACGATCGGCTGTTCCAGTTGCGTGGTCTGGTAGCCCTTCGGCAGGTCCGGGTAGAAGTAGTTTTTCCGCTCGAACACCGAGCGGCGGCCGATTTCGGCGTTGACGGCCAGGCCGAACATCACCGCGTAGCGGAAAGCGTTCTCGTTCGGCACCGGCAGGGTGCCCGGCATGGCCAGGTCGACG
>JAAZVL010000182.1 GCA_018623515.1 Marinobacter sp. | reverse complement strand
CAGGTCAAACACCCATCGGGCGATCACCGCTGCTCCGGCGGCGGTCATGAAGACCCCCAGGGTCGCCAGCACCAATGCCGGTCTCAGGCCCACCCGGAAGGTTTCCGCCCGGGTGCGCATGCCGCCGTCTAGCAGGATAACTCCCAGGGCCAGATTGGCGATCAGGAACGCCAGCTCGAAATCGTCGAATTCGATGCCGCCGGGACCGTCCTCGCCCATCATCATGCCCACCACCAGGAAGATCAGCAGCACCGGCATGCCGACGCGGCTGGACAGCGGGCTGAGCACAATGCTGATCACCAGCATCAGGGCTCCGACAAGGGTAAGGGTGGGGTCCATTCAATCTCCAGACACAGGGCTTGCCCAACAGCGGGCCGTCCGCTTATATTTCACTCGCGGCCACTGCTTATGCGGGTGTAGTTCAATGGTAGAACGGCAGCTTCCCAAGCTGCATACGAGGGTTCGATTCCCTTCACCCGCTCCATTCGCTTTCCCGGGCCGATTTCCCCTCAGTGTAGTTTCAGACGCGGGTGCATGGCACGGCTGATTTTATCCATCAGCCAGATGATGCCTGTCCGTACAAACCCGTGCAGGGCCACCTGATGCATGCGGTACAGGGAGACGTAGAACAGCCTCGCTACCTTGCCCTCGATGTACATGCTGCGCCCGGACAGGTTGCCCATGAGGTTGCCCACGGTGGTGTAGCGGCTGAAGTTGATCAGTGAACCGTGGTCGTTGTACACAAAAGGCACATCGGCCTTGCCTTCCAGACGGTTGCACAGGGTCTTGAACAGGGCATCGGCCTGTTGGTGTGCCGCCTGGGCGCGGGGTGGAACCGGCCGATCAGAGTCCGGCTGCGGGCAGGCGGCGCAGTCCCCGAGGGCGAAGACGTCGACATCCTGGGTGGTTTGCAGAGTCTGCTCCACCACCAGCTGATTGCCCCGGTTGACCTCCAGTCCGTCCAGCTCCGCCAGAAACGCAGGCGCCTTGATGCCGGCGGCCCAGATGGTCATTTCCGACGGCAGTTCAGTGCCGTCCTTCATGATGATGCTGTCTTCCCGGACTTCGCTCACCGGCTGGCCGGTCAGCACCTTCACATGCTGGCGTTCCAGTTCCCGGGTGGCCGCTGCCGAAAGCCTGCCGGGCAGGGCAGGCAGAATCCGGTCGGCCGCCTCGATCACGGAAATGGAGACGTCCGAGGGCTGGAGGTGGTTCATGCCATAGACCGGCAATTCCCGGGACGCCAGACGCAGTTCGGCGGCCAGCTCCACGCCGGTTGCGCCGGCGCCGATGATGCTGATGTTGAGGGTGTGCTCATGGCCCTGCAGGGCTTCGTGATTCTTGCGAAGAAAGGCGTTCAGCATCAGATTGTGGAACCGTCGGGCCTGTTTCAGGCTGTCCAGGAACAGGCAGTGCTCCTGGGCCCCGGGAGTACCAAAATCGTTGGCGGTGCTGCCGACGGCGATCACCAGGGTGTCGTAGCTGATCGTGCGGGCCGGTACCACTTCCCGGCCCTCCTCGTCATGAAACGGTGCAATGACCAGTTGCTTGGCCTTACGGTCCAGCCCGCTCATGCGTCCGAGCTGGAATTCGTAATGGTGTTTGCGGGCGTGGGCGCGGTAGTTGATCTCATTGGCGCTGGCGTCCAGGGAGCCGGAAGCGACTTCATGCAGCAGAGGTTTCCAGACGTGGGTCAGGCCGGCATCGACCAGGGTAATCCGGGCCTTGCGCTTCTTGCCCAGCTTGTTGCCGAGGCTGGTGACCAGCTCCAGACCGCCGGCGCCGCCGCCGACCACTACGATGTGAGGAAGGTTATCCATAACAATCAGACCTTGAAGTGAAGAGAGCCAAGCACTCTTGCGGCCAAAAGTGCTTGGCTGTCCTCACTGGAGAAGGCATCGTTAAAGGTAGGGTGCTAATGCTGCCGAAGTAATACTAACTCGGAGCCGGTCGCCGGCACAATTGCACTGAAGGAGGGTTTGCCTCCCCCAAACATTTAACTGCTTTGTTTGAACGCCCATACTGTGGAACATTCCACCAGTCAGATTACGGGAGAAGTCGATGAAAGTGGCAGTCTATTGCGGGTCCAGACCCGGCAACAATCCGGTGTTTGTGGACAAGGCCCGGGAACTGGGTACCTGGTTCGGCAGCCATGGCATTGATGTGGTCTTTGGTGGCGGCCACGTTGGTTTAATGGGCATCGTTGCCGATGCCACCCTGGCCGCCGGTGGCCGGGTCTATGGTGTGATTCCCGAGAGCCTGAGGGACCGGGAGCTGGCCCATGACCGCCTGACCGAACTGCACGTGGTTCGTGACATGCATCAGCGCAAGGCCCGGATGGCGGAGCTGGCGGACGGTTTCCTTGCCCTGCCCGGCGGTATCGGGACCCTGGAAGAACTGTTCGAGGCCTGGACCTGGGGCCAGCTGGGTTTTCATCACAAGCCCTGCGGTCTGTACAACATCAATGGCTTCTACGACCCGTTGCTGGCCATGGTGCAGACCATGCAGGAAAACGGCTTCCTGAATCAGGAATACATCGACATGGTCATCCGGGCGGAAACCCCGGAGGCGGTGGTTGAAGCCTTTGGCAACTACCGGCCGCCCCATGAGAAATGGACTTGAGGGTGGTTGCCAGAGTGCCGGTAACGGGCTGGGTCAGCTACCCTCTGCGCCCCGGGCTTTCTTCAGCTCTTCGAGTTTTTCGTGCAACAGCTTCTCCAGCTTGATCAGCTGTTCACGATTCTTCTCGTTGGGTCTGTTGGTGTACAGATCCACGTAAGTCTGGGTCACCGAACTCAGAATCGGATGCAGTTTCTTGTAGTCCTCTTCTTCACTCATGCTCGCTCTCCTTGATTTGGGCTTTCTGCTAGTAACTATGGTTGATCTGGCGTCATGATCAAGGGCAACTGCCCGAAGCTTTGATCCGGGTCATCCGTCGTTTCGGGCAGCCAGTCGCTGCGCCGCGTCGGTGGCGCCATGGGCTTGTGCCAGGTCCTGGGCGCTGACGCCTTCGGAATCGGCAGCCCGAGGGTCCGCTCCGGCCTCCAGAAGCAGCTCCAGTATTTCCACTTGGTTAGTCATCGCTGCAGACATTAGCGGCGTACGCAGCTGGTTGTTGGCCGGGTTGGGGTTAGCGCCCTTCTCCAGCAGGAAGCGGACTGTCTCGACATGACCATGACCGGTGGCCAGCATCAGCAGGCTGTCGCCATCGCTGGTGCGTATGTCCACGGGCACACCAGCCTCCAGGAGCGGCCGAAGCATGTGGGTGCCGCCGTTGCGGGCAAGATCAAACAGGCCCTGGGCAAGGGCAATGGCATCCTCGTCCTTCTGGTTTTCGGGTGGTTGCGGACTGCCGGGTTTCTGGTCGCTCATGGTGACCTGGGTCTCCGTCGGTTGGGGCGTGGTTATGGCGGAACGTTGCATCGGCCGTCGTCTGCTAATCTGGACATAAGGTCGACACCACTGTTAAAACCGTTTGTATTAAAGATCTGGTCACGGATTGGCAAAATCAACCAGGTCGAGGTCAATTATCAACAGGAGGCATTGCTGTGAAACTGCAGGTCCGAGGTATTGAAGAAGGTCAGCCGATTCCGGAGAAATTCGCATTCGGCGTCTACAGCGAAGAGGACCACATGAGCTTTGGTCCGAACAGGAACCCCGAGATTACCTGGGAGGATGTCCCCAAAGGAACCAAAAGCTTTGTGGTCATGATGTTTGATCCGGATGTGCCAAGCGTGGCGGACGACGTCAACCAGGAGGGCAAAACTGTTTCAAAGGACCTGTCGCGGGTGGATTTTTTCCACTGGCTGCTGGTGGACATCCCTGCCAACGTGAACCGGATTCCCGAGGGGGAGGACAGCGATGGCGTCAGCCCGAAGGGCAAGGACCATGGCCCCGGCCCCATTGGTATTCGTGGTGTTAACAACTACACCCAGTTCCTGGCCGGCAATCCGGACATGGCCGGTACCTACGCCGGTTACGACGGTCCCTGCCCGCCCTGGAATGACGAGATCATCCATCATTACCATTTCGAGGTTCATGCACTGGATGTGGAGAGCCTGGGTCTTGAGGGTGAGTTTGATGGCAATGATGTCCGGCAAGCCATGAAAGGCCATGTTCTCGACAGTGCCCGGGTGACGGGAACCTACACCCTGAATCCGGATCTCCGGTAACGCCTGGCCGGTAACCAAACTGTCTTGCGGGCGTCACCCGATTGTCACCGGAGCTTGCCATGGTTCTTTCAGGGACACCTGACTGCAAGCTCCGGAGAAACGGGAGGCACCGTGCGACAGTACCGCAGTGTATTCATTTCCGATATCCACCTGGGAACGGCCGACTGCCAGGCCGAGTACCTGCTGGATTTTCTGCATAACATCCGGTGCGAGACCCTCTACCTCGTCGGCGATATTGTTGATCTGATCGCCATGCAGCGAGGCTCCCATTTTCCGGAATCCCATCGTAAGGTGATCCACAAGCTGATCGATCTGGCCACCTCCGGCACCCGCGTGGTCTACATTCCCGGTAATCACGACGAGTTCTTCCGACGTTTCTGTGGCCAGACCCTGTCCGGTATCGAATTGAAGTACAAGGCGGTCCATACCACCGCCGATGGCCGGCAGTTCCTGGTGTGTCATGGAGACCAGTTTGACCAGGTGGTGCGCTGCAGCCCGCTGATGCTGCTGGTCGGTGACCGTGCCCACGGCCTGTTGCTTCGCCTGAACCGCTGGTTCAATGCCCTTCGCCGACTACAGGGCAAGCCGTACTGGTCACTGGCGGCCTGGGTGAAGAGCCGGATTGGCAGGGCGCGTACCTTCATCCGTCGGTTCGAGCTGGCGGCGCTGACTGTGGCGGAAAAGGGTCATTACGATGGCTTTATCTGTGGCCACATTCATTCCGCAGGATTTCTGCGCAGTGAGGACGGGCTTTACTGCAATGACGGTGACTGGGTGGAGCACTGCACGGCGCTAGTGGAGCAGGAGAATGGCAAGCTGCAATTGCTGCACTGGTCCGAATCCCCCTCCATTCTGGCGGTGGAGCCGGATGCGCCCCATCCCGAGGTATGCGGTGATGCCCGGCCAGTGCTGGACAGCGTTCCGGCCGGGTTTGTGGAGCAGGTGAATCGCCTAGCCAGCTGATCGTTAAAGCCGGCGGTCAGTCCGCACGATAGGCGTCGAGAATCCTCGCCATATCATCACCCAGGTCTTCCAGCTCATCATCAGGGAGGTTGCGCTCGGCGATGGAGCGTAACCCCATGATCTGGCTTTGCAGCAGCCGGGCAAGGCGACCGGAATCGACGGAATCCTTCAGTTCACCCCGTTGCTTTGCCTGCTCGAGTAGCTCGGCGAAGGACTGCTCAATCGCTCCGAGAATTGCCTGTGCCTGTTCCGACAGTCCTGCGTGAGTATTACTCGACTCGAGCAGGGTTTTGACGATGAGGCAGGCACGGGACGGTGTCACGCTATTTTTGGTACAGCCCAGGGCAATCCGGCGGAGATAGTCCTGGAGTCCTTCGAGGATGGAATCGTAACCGGCCATGTGTTCGGCGAGCTCCGCACCCCCCGCTTCGGCGTAACGGGTCAGGGCCTCCGAATACAGACCATCCTTGCTGCCAAAGGTGGCGTAGATGCTGCCGGGCCGCATATCCAGGGCCTGCTCGATCTGCTTCATCGAACTGCCATGGTAGCCCTTTTCCCAGAACAGGCTGACGGCCCTCGCGAGGGCGGATTCCCGATCATAACTTGGAGGTCTGGGCATACCGATACCATCT
>JAAZVL010000042.1 GCA_018623515.1 Marinobacter sp. | reverse complement strand
GCGCCGGAATCCCTGGCCGTTGAACCGGGGGCAGAGGTAGTGACCGAGCGGTTGTGCTCGCACCTGCTCAAGAGCAACTGCCCGGTTACCGGTCAGCCGGATTGGGGCACACTGCTGATCAGCTACACCGGGCCGAAACTCGATCGCGCGGGTTTGCTGCGTTACATCGTCAGTTTCCGGAACAAGCAGGATTTCCATGAGCACTGTGTGGAGACGGTCTTCACGGATCTGATGACGCATTGCCAGCCAACAGAACTGGCGGTGTGCGCGCGCTACACCCGTCGCGGCGGGCTGGATATCAACCCGTGGCGCAGTACGCAGGCGGAGGGGGAGGCCGGCCCGAGGCTGATCCGGCAGTAACGGTAGCGGCCCGGTTCAGCCAAGTTTGCCGGAGTCGGGCAGCTCTTCTTCGGAGCGCAGGCGATCGGCGGCATCCTCAAGAGCCTCCAGAATGGCCTTGCGTTCCTTCTCGGTGATCTTGTCGGAGTCCAGGTACATGGCGAACCCGCTGTGTTCGTGTTCCAGGAAGCTGCGGTTCGGACCCATGTCGCGGCGGAAGTCCACCACTTCGTAAATCGGAACGGGCTTGGCAAAGCCCTTGACCGTGATCTCGCCCTTGTCACGGCACATGATCCGATCCTTGATCAGCGAGAAGGTTTCATAGGAAACCAGGATCTCGCCGGGCTCGGCCAGGGATTCAAGCCGGCTGGCCAGGTTCACTTCCTTGCCGATAATGGTGTAATCCATCCGGTTTTCAGCGCCGAAGTTGCCCACGGTGGTATAGCCGGTGCTGATGCCCATGCGGATCTGCAAGGGCGTCTTGATGCCCTGGCTGCGCCACTTCTGCCGCATGATCTTCATGTGCTTGCGCATTTCGATGGCCATGGAGACGCAGGCAAAGGCGTCTTCCTTCTGGCCGCGGCTGGTGGGGTCCCCGAAGAACACCATGATGGAATCACCCACGAATTTGTCGATGGTGCCGCCATATCTGAGGGCCACCTCGGACATGCCGTTGAAGTAGTGGTTCAGCAGTTCGGTCAGGGCTTCCGGTTCCATTTCCTCGGAAAGCTCCGTGAAGCCCTTGATGTCCGAAAAGAAGACGGCGAGTTTCTTGCGCTGGGTTTCCAGCCGGACATCCCGCTCGCCGGTAAAGATTGACTGCCAGACCTGGGGCGACAGGTACTTGGACAGCTTGTGGGAGAGGGCGATGGATTGTTCCCGCTGGTTCTGTATCTGGGTTTTGGCCAGCATCAGGGCGCGTGCCTGCTGGTGCGAATAAAAAGCGGTGACGCAGATATAGATGCCGGTGGCCAGAACCGCGCTGATGCTGGTCAGCAGTGGAGACTGGAAGGACTCTGCGGGCCCGGCAAGGGCAACGCCAGCGGCGATCGCCGATGCCATGAGCGTGGTGCCCAGCAGCCACTGGCGGATGCCGCCAATGATCAGACAGCTGAACATCATCATCAGGGCCACCGAAACCGCCGGCACGGCCACCAGCCCGGTCAGGCCGATGAATGTGCCTCCAAACACGCAATCGACCAGCAGCATCTTCTGACGGATGCGAGGAGAGCGGTTCAGAAAGGTTCTGCGAGTCAGGAGATGGGCAAGGTGGGGCCAGAGCAGGGCGCCGGCAACCAGCCACAGCAGCCATTGTTCAAACGCGCTTTGCAGCACGCCGATGACGATGATGACGGCCGTGACCGTGTAAGCAAGAATGCGCCCGCTGTAGTCCGGCATCGGGGGGACAGCCGTTGAACTTCCGGCCTGCTCGTGGAACAGCGCATTACCGGCGCTGCTGCTTGCGTTTCGCAGGTCCACAGGGGCGCTCATCATCTCAGAAACGGATCCTGCCAATCAGCATGTCTCGGAACATTACCCAGTCTCCCATCAAACTGTACAGCGGGTATTTGAAAGTGGCCGGGCGGTTTTTCTCGAACTTGAAATGGCCCACCCAGGCAAAGCCATATCCGATAACCGGGAGCGCCAGCAACCACACCAGTTTGCCGGAGGTAAACGCCCACATGGCCACGATCAGAACCAGCAGGCTGCCGGCAAAATGCAGGCGCCGACAGGTCACATCACTGTGCTCTTCCAGATAGTAAGGATAGAATTCTGAAAAGTTGCGAAATTCGTTCTGGTCATTCATGGTGCTGCCACTTCATTTATAGTTGTTAACATTGGCCCAACCAGAGTTGAAGGTTACCAGCATTACGTATAAGCCACAATTCACGTATGGGCTTCTAAACAGGGCTTTTTGCACACATTTTTCCTGACAGCGAGTTGATATGACGTCCGTTACCGAGTTCCTGCTCAACCGCACTTCTGAACCGCGCCTGACGACGCCAGCCCCTGACCGGTCGACGCTTGAGCGTGCCCTTGCCTGTGCCGCACGAGCGCCTGACCACGCACTGCTCCGACCCTGGCGTTACCTGATCATCGAAGGGGAGGGGCTGGAACGGTTGGGCGACCTGTTTGCGTCAACCTGTCCCAACAATGCGGATGATCAGGACATTGAGAAGGTGCGCCGGGCGCCACAGCGGGCACCGATGATTGTTGTGGGGATTGCGTCGCCGCGCGAGCATCCCAAAGTTCCGGAGGTGGAGCAGCTGTTGTCTGCGGGGGCTGGCATGAGTTTTCTGGAGCTGGCGCTGCAGGAGGCCGGGTTCGGCGTGATGTGGCGGACCGGTTCGATGGCTTATCACCCGGCCGTCCGGGAGGGCCTTGGCCTTTCGGAGCAGGAATCCATTATCGGTTTCCTCTATACCGGAACGGTCGCAATGGAGAAGCCAAAGGTGCCCCGGCCGGAGGTGGCGGAGTTCGCTTCCGACTGGCCGCCGGAACGCGGGTAATGTTATTGCTTTCGAAAATAACGTCAGTATAATCCCCCACACTCTCCGATGGCGGCGTGGTGAAATTGGTAGACACGACGGATTCAAAATCCGTTGGGGTAAAACCCGTGGCGGTTCGAGTCCGCCCGCCGCTACCATCATCTTTCCTGCAGTGTCGTAACCAGTCCATCCCATGAACGTCTCCGACTTTTATTTTGATCTCCCGGACGAGCTGATTGCCCGGTATCCGCTCAAGGAACGCAGCGCTTCCCGTCTGTTGTATCTGGACGGTCTGACCGGCAAGGTTGACCATCTCCGGTTCACGGACCTGCAGGAGCTGGTCCAGGAAGGCGATCTGCTGGTGTTCAATGACACCCGAGTGATTCCTGCTCGCCTGTTTGGCAAGAAAGAAACCGGGGGCCAGGTGGAAGTGCTGGTCGAGCGGGTAACCGGTGAGCACGAAATCCTCGCCCATGTCCGTGCCTCCAAAGCCCTTAAAGTCGATCAGAAGGTTATCCTCGAGGATGGCAGCGTGCTGCGCATGGTCGAGCGGGAGGACGCATTGTTCCGGCTGATGGCCGAAACCAGCGAGCCGGTTCTCGAGCTGCTCGAACGCATTGGCCACATGCCACTGCCTCCCTACGTGGACCGCCCCGACGAGTCCTCAGACCGGGAGCGGTACCAGACGGTTTATGCCCGGGAGGCCGGTGCGGTGGCTGCTCCGACTGCAGGCTTGCACTTTGATGAGGCAATGCTGGAGCAGCTTCGGGCGAAAGGCGTTGAAACGACCTTCGTGACACTGCACGTGGGAGCTGGCACGTTCCAGCCGGTGCGCGTGGAGCGCATCGAGGACCATGTGATGCACAGTGAAGTTGCTCACGTGCCGGAGGAAACTGTTGAGGCCATCGAGCGCACCCGCGCGCGGGGCGGGCGGGTGATTGCCGTGGGCACCACCTCGGTGCGCTCCCTGGAGTCCGCGAGCCGGGGAGGCCGGGTGCGGCCATTCCGGGGAGAGACGGATATCTTCATCCATCCGGGCTATCGCTTCCAGACCGTGGACGCCCTGATCACCAACTTCCACCTGCCGGAATCGACCCTGATCATGCTGGTCAGTGCCTTTGCCGGTTACGACAATGTGATGGCCGCCTATCGGGAAGCGGTTGCCGAGCGCTATCGCTTCTTCAGCTACGGCGATGCCATGTTCATAACCAGTCAGGAGCCCAGCCGGGGCATGCTCCTGGGTGCATCCGCCAGTGCTGCCACTACCGAATCCGACGAGTCCGGAGAATCATCGTGACCAATTCCTGCTTCATGTCCTTCGAGAAAATTACCGAAGACGGTCGTGCCCGGCGCGGCCGGCTGACGTTTCCCCGGGGCGTGGTCGAAACGCCGGCATTCATGCCGGTGGGTACCTATGGAACCGTCAAGGGTATGCTGCCCCGTGATATCCACGAGATCGGTGCCCAGATCATTCTTGGCAACACCTTTCACCTGATGCTCCGCCCCGGTACGGAAGTGGTGAAGGCCCATGGCGACCTGCATGACTTTACCCAATGGCAGGGGCCCATTCTCACTGACTCCGGCGGTTTCCAGGTGTTCAGTCTGGGCGAGATGCGCAAGATCACGGAAGAGGGCGTGACCTTCCGGTCACCGGTGGACGGTTCGAAAGTGGAGTTGTCACCGGAAATTGCAATCCAGGTTCAGCGCGACCTGGGCTCGGATATCGTCATGATCTTCGATGAGTGCACGCCCTATCCGGCGACCGAGAAACAGGCCCGGGAGTCCATGCAGCTGTCTCTTCGCTGGGCGGAGAGGAGCAAGAAGGCCCATGAGGGTAACCCGGCAGCGTTGTTCGGTATTGTCCAGGGTGGCATGTATGAAGGGCTTCGGGACCAGTCCCTGGCCGGCCTCGCGGACATCGGTTTCGACGGCTACGCCATTGGCGGTTTGTCAGTGGGTGAGCCGAAGGAAGATATGATCCGGATCCTGGATCACCTGCCACCGAAAATGCCCGAAGACAAGCCGCGTTATCTGATGGGCGTCGGCAGACCGGAGGATATTGTCGAGGCGGTGCGCCGTGGAGTAGATATGTTCGACTGCGTGATGCCCACGCGGAACGCCCGGAATGGCTACCTGTTCACATCCATCGGAATCATCAAGATCCGCAACGCCCGCCACCGCCATGACACCAGCCCGCTGGACGAGCGCTGCGACTGTTACACCTGCCAGAATTTTTCTAGAAGTTATCTGCATCATCTGGATAAATGTGGAGAAATGCTTGGCGCCCAGCTCAATACCATCCACAACTTGAGGTTCTACCAGAACCTGATGGCCGGATTGCGTGGGGCCATTGAAGCAGGTACATTGTCGGACTTTGTTAACGACTTCTACGCCCTTCGCGGCGAATCGGTACCGCCGCTGGCTGGTGCCTGAACGAATTGCCAAACCAACGGAGATAATAAATGAAATCGATGAAGTTTCTTGTTGCTGGACTGATGGCCCTGATGCCGGCACTGGCTATGGCACAGGATCCTGCAGCCCAGGGCATGGGCGTGATGGGGCAGGTGATTTTCTTCGCCGGCTTTATCCTCATTTTCTACTTCCTGATCTGGCGTCCCCAGTCCAAGCGTGCCAAGGAGCACAAGGCGCTGATGTCCGGCCTGAACAAGGGTGACGAGGTTGTGACCTCCGGTGGTGTTGCCGGCAAGATCACCAAGGTGACCGACGATTTCATCGTGATCGAGGTTGCTGACAACGTAGAAATCAAGGTTCAGAAGGTTGCCGTGGCCGCGGCCCTGCCGAAAGGTACCCTGAAGGATATCTGATCCAGGCTATCCGCCTTCCGAGGAACCTGCCTGTCTGATTCTTTCTGGCTGACAACCAAGGCCGGCCCCAGTGCCGGCTATTAAGGGAACCCATGCTGAACAAGTATCCGCTCTGGAAAAACCTGGTTATCCTGGTCGCACTCGTGATCGGGTTTATCTACGCTCTGCCCAACCTTTTCCCCGACGATTACGCCATCCAGATTACTGGCGCCCGCAGCAGCACCGAAGTGAATGAACGTGTGCTGGAGCGTGCGGTCCAGGCGCTGGAATCCGAAGGCATCACGGTGAAAAGCAGCTCCCTGCAAGAGCGTGATGCCCTGATCCGCCTGACCAGCTCCGATGACCAGCTCAAGGCCCGCCCCACAGTCCAGCAGGCGCTGGGCAACGAATATCTGGTGGCATTGAACATGGCCGCGTCCACCCCGGACTGGCTCAAAGCCGTCGGTGCCGGACCCATGAAACTGGGTCTGGATTTGCGCGGTGGTGTCCACTTCCTGCTGGAGGTAGACATGGATACGGCTGTACAGCAGCGTCTGGAGGCCCTTTCCAGTCAGATCAAGCGGGAACTGCGTGAAGAGCGGATTCGTTATCGTGGTGGTGATGTCGTTTCCGGTGACCGGCAGATTGTGCTGAGTTTCCGGGATGAAGACTCCCGCGCTGACGCTTTTGATCTGGTCCGTGATCAGTACAACCAGTTCCTGATGGACGAGCAGACCCAGGGAGATGAGTTCCAGCTGGTGTTGTCCCTGTCCGAGCCGGAAGTGAAGTCCATCCAGGAGTACGCCCTCGAGCAGAACCTGACCACGATCCGTAATCGTGTTAACGAGCTGGGTGTGGCGGAGCCGCTGGTCCAGCGTCAGGGTTCGGACCGGATCATCGTGGAGTTGCCCGGGGTTCAGGATACTGCCCAGGCCAAGCGGGTACTGGGTGCGACCGCGAACCTGGAGTTCCGTCTGGAAGCCAGGCAGGACGCTCCGGCCAGCGAAACCGAGCAGTACAGCTTCCGGGATAACCCCCAGCGTACCGCCCGACTTGAGCGGGAGGTGATTGCCACCGGTAACAATGTGGCTAACGCCCAGCAGGCGTTTGATGAAAACGGCCAGCCGCAGGTCAACATCACCATGGACTCCGTGGGTGGTGACCTGATGAACCGCGCAACCCGCAACGCTATCGGTCGCCGTATGGCCGTGTTGTTCATCGAGTACCGCACCGAGACCGAAAGCCAGATGGTTGACGGTGAGCCCACCATGGTCGAGAAGCGGGTTGTGGAGAAGGGCATCATCAGCCTGGCAACGATCCAGTCGGCCCTTGGTAGCAGCTTCCGCATCACCGGTCTGGATTCCATTCCCGAAGCAGCCGAGCTTGCGCTGCTGTTGCGTGCCGGTGCCCTGGCAGCTCCCATGTACTTCGTTCAGGAACGGACCATCGGGCCGAGCCTCGGTCAGAAAAACATTGATGCCGGCGTGATGTCGGTGGCGCTCGGTTTCGCGCTGGTGCTGCTGTACATGATTGTCTATTACCGCGGGTTCGGGTTGATTGCCAACGTCTCGCTGACCCTCAACCTGATGTTGCTGATTGCCTGCATGTCCATCCTGTCGGCGACGCTCACGCTGCCGGGTATTGCCGGTATCGTGTTGACCGTCGGTATGGCGGTCGATGCGAACGTGCTGATCTTCGAGCGAATACGTGAAGAACTGAAGTCGGGGGTCGCGCCGCAACTGGCCATCAACGCCGGTTATTCGCGGGCTTTCGTCTCGATCTTTGATGCCAACATCACCACACTGCTCGTTGCGGTGATCCTTTTTGCCATGGGCTCAGGCCCGGTCAAGGGCTTCGCCGTCACCCTGTGCATCGGTATTCTCACCTCGATGTTCTCCGGGCTGATGGTCAGTCGCAGCATCGTGAATCTTGTGTATGGCGGTCGAAAGATCGAAAAGCTGTCGATTGGAGGGAAGCTCGCAAATGTCTGAGCAGGAGAAGAAGCCGTTTGATTTTATGGGGTTCCGGAAGGCTGCTTCCGTGCTCTCCATTGCCCTGGTCATTGCGTCGATTGCTTTGCTGGCGGTTCGTGGCCTGAACCTCGGTATGGATTTTACCGGGGGTACTTCCGTTGAGTTCGAATATACGGAGGCCCCGGCCCTGGACAATATCCGTGGCCAGCTGGATGAGGCGGGCTTCGACAATTTCGTGGTCCAGAATTTCGGTTCCGACACCACGATCCTGATCCGTCTGGCAGAAGCAGGTAATGATGAGCTTGCCGTTGAAGTTGCGGATGCTCTGCAAAAGGGCGGCGCGGAGTTCGAACTGATCAGCTCCGAGTTCATCGGCTCCCAGGTGGGCGAGCAGCTGAAGGAAGACAGTGGCCTGGGCCTGTTGCTGGCATTGGCTGTTGTCCTTATCTACGTCGGTATGCGCTTTCAGTTCAAGTTCGGTATCGCGTCGGTGATTCCATTGGCCCACGACGTGATCATCGTTCTGGGTGTGTTTGCCCTGTTCCAGTGGACCTTTGATCTGACCGTTCTTGCGGCCCTGCTGGCCGTGATCGGTTACTCCCTGAACGATACGATTGTTGTCTCGGACCGGATCCGGGAGAATTTCCGCAAGATGCGCGTCGGGGACGCCTGGGACATCATCAATACCTCGATTCACCAGACCATCAGCCGGACCATCAATACATCCGGTACCACGTTGGTGGTGTTGTTTGCGCTGTACCTGTTCGGTGGTGAGGCAATCAACAACTTTGCCCTGGCGTTGATTATCGGTGTACTGGTGGGTACTTATTCCTCCATCTATGTCTCCGCCAACCTGCTGATCGCGCTGGGCGTATCCCGTGAGGATATGATGCTCCCGGTCAAAGAGGGCGCGGCCGGGCAGGAAGAGGAAGAAGAACCGCCTGAATGGCTCAACCGGATGTAATCTATCCGGGCACAAAAAAACCGCCACTCCCGGGAGTGGCGGTTTTTTTATGGCTTGCCAGGGCTGTTGGTCAGCGTGGCATCCGGCCCCGGAAGGGGTGCAGGGTTTTCAGCACTTCCCGGAACAGCTTGGGGTTGGCAACGACCAGTTGCCGGGCATTGCCGGTAGACGGGTTGCCGGAGAAATCGCCCGTCAGCGCGCCGGATTCCATGGCCAGGGTCACACCCAGGTCCAGATCGGCCGCTTCAGGGCGGAAGATGACGGCGGCGTCCAGGCTTCCGGAGGCAACGCGGGCAACGTCCAGAACCACGCAACCGGAACTGCGAAACATGGCTGAGTCGTGGGCGATGACCGCAGCCATCTCGCCCCACAGCTGCGCGTTCTCGCTCTTGCGCGCCTGATCCAGCAGATTGGTGGCAATGGCGGCCTTATCCATCTGCTTGATTTCGGAAGTGCGCACCCGGCGACTGTTCAAGGCTGCACCGTGACCCCGGGATGCGGAGTATTCCTCGCCGGTAATCGGGTTCACAATCAGCAGGTTTTCGGTACGGTTGTTCCGCTTTTGCGAGAGCGCGAGGACAAAGTCCGGAATCCCGCGGAGGAAGTTTTCCCGGCCCAGCACCGGAAAGATATGCCAGCTCTTCTCGCTGGAGCCAGCGCTGGCTTCGTTCAGCGGGGCAATCGTGTGGTCCTTGTAGGACTTTTCGAGTTGCTCTTTGAAATTGTCATAAATGGACTGCTCAACCCGATCCAGCTGGCGGCGACGTTCGCTCTCGTCCTTGCCATTGGGTTCCTGGCGCTCGAAATGGGCTTTCAGGTAGTCGGACCCCTGACGCGCAACGCGCAGGGCCATTTTGATTGCTGGTTGCATCTGAGTGTTCATTATCCAGGTGTGTGGAGGCCGGGTATGATAGCAAAAGATCACCCCCCTTGTATGTTTTTTGACTCCGGAATACCACGGATAGCAGCTAGTTACGGAATATCCGGAGAGGTGGAGGGGTGGTGGTTCTGCTATCATGTCGCGCTTGGTTCACTCTGCAGACAGAAACGGGCTTTTGATCATGCACAAACCCGCGCTCCCCCTGGAAGGCACGGACACCTATAACGACCGGATACGCATTGTTCTGGTGGAAACCTCCCATTCGGGAAATATTGGCGCGGTTGCCCGGGCCATGAAGAACATGGGGCTGGGGAATCTTTGGCTGGTCAACCCGAAATCCTTTCCGGACGAGGCCTCCTACGCCCGGGCGGCGGGTGCTTCGGATGTACTCGATCGTGCGCAGGTAGTCGGCAACCTGGAAGCGGCAATTGACGATTGCGTGCTGGTGATGGGGACCAGTGCCCGCGGGCGGAAGGTTCCCTGGCCGGTCATGCCGCCCCCCGAAGCCGCGAAAACTGCCTCCGAGGCTACTGCCGGAGGAACGGTCGCACTGGTGTTCGGGCGTGAGAGCAACGGCCTGAGCAATGACGAGCTTCAGCATTGCCACCATCACATCCATATTCCCTCCAACCCGGAGTACAGCTCCCTGAACCTGGCCATGGCGGTTCAGGTGATGTGTTACGAATTGCGCATGCTTTACCTTCGTAACCTTGAAGGCGGCGAGGGCAGCCCATACCTCAAGCCCATGTCGGCACCGGGCGATGCCGGTTGGGACGTGTCTCCGGCCTCGGTCAGGGATGTGGAAGGGTTCTTTGGGCACCTGGAACAGATGCTCGTGGACGTAGAGTTTCATCGCCGGGAGAATCCGCGCCAGCTGATGACCCGCTTGCGGAGGCTTTTCCAGCGGGCCAGACTGGATCAGATGGAGGTGAACATTCTCCGTGGCATCCTGACGGCGGCCCAGAAAGCTGCCGGCAAGACATCAAATCAACGCCAATCCACCGATGGTGAGTCATCGGCGACGGGACAGGAAAAAGGCCATGTTTGAACGGCTGAGGGAAGACATTAACAGTGTTTTTCACCGGGATCCGGCGGCGCGGAACACCTTTGAGGTTCTCACCAACTACCCGGGCCTTCACGCTTTGCTGTTTCATCGGTTTGCCCACTGGCTGTGGAACCTGGGGTTGAAATGGCTGGCCCGGACAGTGTCTACCCTTGCCCGCTGGTTCACCGGGATCGAGATTCATCCGGGGGCGACCATCGGCCGACGATTCTTCATTGATCACGGCATGGGCGTTGTCATCGGCGAGACCACGGTTATCGGTGATGATGTTACCCTTTATCAGGGGGTTACCCTCGGCGGCACCAGCTGGAACAAGGGCAAGCGTCATCCGACCATTGGCAATGGGGTGGTGGTTGGTGCCGGCGCCAAGATCCTGGGTCCATTTGAAGTGGGTGAGGGGGCCAAAGTCGGCTCCAATTCCGTTGTGACCAAGGCGGTGCCTGCGGGAGCCACAGTCGTGGGTATACCGGGGCGGGTGATCGTCAAGCGTAAATCCGAAGACGATGTCCGTCGCAAGGAGATGGAAGAGCGCATGGGTTTCGATGCCTACGGTGTCACCGAGGAGATGCCGGATCCGGTAGCGCGGGCCATGCGCGCATTGCTTGATCACATGCATGCAGTGGACGACCGTATCGAGAACATGTGCAAGGCGCTCCGTAAGGTTAACAGCGAATACCAGAACGGCGAGTTGCCGCCGCTGGATGAAGAGGACTTCGACTGCGTCCGGGATGACACGGATACGAGGGGTTGAATACTTGACTGAAATACTTGGTCAATTCATACTCGCATCTGTTAATCGAGATTCGTTCCCGTCGCGGGGCTGATGCCATGAAACTGACTACCAAAGGCCGCTATGCTGTTACGGCGATGTTGGACCTGGCCCTTCACGGGGATCAGGGGCCGGTCAGTCTGGCGGATATATCGTCCCGGCAGGAAATCTCGCTCTCCTACCTGGAACAGCTGTTCTCCCGTCTGCGCCGGCAGAAACTGGTTGTCAGCATCCGTGGCCCCGGTGGTGGTTACCGACTGAGCCGTGATGCCGACTGCGTCTACATCGCCGAGGTGGTGGATGCGGTCAGTGAATCCCTGGATACTACGCGCTGTGGTAACAAGGGTGACTGCCAGAACGGGGAGAAGTGCCTTACCCACCATCTCTGGTCTGATCTGAGTGATCAGATTCATCAGTTCCTGAGTGAAATCAGTCTCGGGGATCTGATGAAGAAGCATGAAATCCGTCAGGTTGCGGATCGTCAGAACCGTGTCCACGACGCCAAGGATTCTGAAACCATCAACACCGACCGTCTGACCGACCAGGCGCCGGCCTGATACAGAACGTTCTTACATATCATGAAAAAGCCCGTATATCTGGATTACGCGGCCACGACGCCTGTTGATCCCGTCGTTGCCGACGAAATGGTCAAATACCTCACGCTCGACGGTGTTTTCGGGAACCCTGCTTCCCGCTCCCATGCCTATGGCTGGCAGGCCGAGGCGGCAGTTGAAGCCGCCCGCCGGCAGGTTGCCGACCTGATTTCGGCCGACCCCAGGGAGATTGTCTGGACTTCCGGCGCCACCGAATCCGATAACCTTGCGATCAAGGGCGCGGTAGGTGATCGCAGGGAGGCTCACATCATAACCTCGAAGATCGAACACAAGGCAGTGATCGACACCTGCAAATGGCTCGAGGCCCGAGGCGTCGAGGTTACCTGGCTTGATCCGGACCCGGACGGCCGCATTCCGCCGCAACGGGTTATCGACGCGTTGCGGGACAATACGGTCCTGGTGAGTCTGATGCTGGTGAATAACGAGCTGGGCTGCATCACGGATATTGCCGCCATTGGCAGTGAGCTTCGGGACAGGGGTGTGCTGTTCCATGTGGACGCAGCCCAGGCTGCGGGCAAAATGCCCATTGATCTCAATGAGACCTCCGTGGATCTGTTGTCCCTCTCCGGCCACAAGGTCTATGGGCCCAAGGGCATCGGTGCACTTTATGTTCGCCGGTCCCCGGATGTGCGCATCGAGGCCCAGATCCACGGCGGTGGCCACGAGCGGGGAATGCGTTCCGGCACTCTTCCGACCCACCAGATTGTGGGGATGGGTAAGGCCTTTGCTATTGCGGCTGAGGGGCTTGAAGCGGAAATGGCACACCTTGAATCCCTGCGTGCTGCTTTCCTCAAAGGACTTGAAGGTCTTGATGGGGTGGCTGTCAATGGCAGCGAGTCCCACCGGGTTCCGGGCCTGATCAATCTCTCCTTCGATGGCGTAGAGGCGGAGTCGCTGATGCTAGGTCTGCGCGACCTGGCAGTTTCGTCCGGGTCCGCCTGTTCCTCGGCGACCATCGAACCGTCGTTTGTGTTGCGCGGCATCGGTCTGAGTGACGAGCAGGCGCACCGGGCGTTGCGTTTTTCCATGGGGCGGTTCACCACTGAGGAAGAGGTGGCCTTTGCAAGTGCGCAAATCGTTGATGTCGTTAGCCGCTTGCGTTCTGTGCGGTAGGCAGTAGCCCCCGGACTGCGTATAATCGCAGGCCAGAATTTTTAACCCGAACCATACTGGAGACTTACCATGGCAAACGAGCGCACGCTCTCTATCATCAAACCCGACGCAGTCGCCAAGAACGTGATTGGCGAAATCTACAGCCGTTTCGAGAAGGCCGGCCTGCAGATTGTTGCCGCCAAAATGATGCACCTGACCCAGGAGCAGGCTGAAGGCTTCTACGCTGAGCACAAAGAGCGTCCGTTCTTCAACGACCTGGTCGCGTTCATGACCTCCGGTCCGGTTGTGGTTCAGGTTCTGGAAGGCGAAGGCGCCATTCTGAAGAACCGTGACCTGATGGGTGCTACCAACCCGAAGGAAGCCGAAGCCGGCACCATCCGCGCCGATTTCGCATCTTCCATCGATGCCAACGCCGTTCATGGCTCTGATTCCGCGGCTTCTGCCGAGCGCGAAATCGCCTATTTCTTCAATGACAACGAGATCTGCCCGCGCGGCTGATCCGGTTGTCAGGGGCAGCCAGTGGCTGCCCCGAATTGGTTATTTGATCGAGGTTATGCAATGACAGCTGCTGCTGAAAAAACCAATCTGCTGGGGATGCCGAAGGCCAAACTCGAGGCTTTCTTCGAGTCTCTGGGCGAGAAGCGCTTCCGTGCGCAGCAGGTGCTGCAGTGGATCCACCAGCGTGGTGTGGATGACTTCGACCAAATGACCAATATGAGCAAGGCGCTCCGGGAAAAGCTCAAGGCAGTGGCCGAAGTCCGGGGGCCGGAGGTGGTCTACGACGAAACCTCCAGAGATGGCACGCGCAAGTGGGTCATGCGCATGGATAACGGGAACAGTGTCGAGACCGTGCTGATTCCCGATGGCGAGCGGGGCACCCTGTGCGTCTCCTCCCAGATCGGTTGCAGCCTGGACTGCACCTTCTGTTCCACCGGCAAGCGCGGGTTCAACCGCAACCTGACCGCAGCGGAAATTATCGGCCAGGTATGGGTGGCCCGAAAGGCCTTCATGCCGTTCGACCCCAATGCCGACCGGCCCATCACCAACGTGGTCATGATGGGCATGGGTGAGCCGCTGCTCAACTTCGACAACGTCGTTGATGCCATGAACCTGATGATGGAGGACCTGGCCTACGGTATCTCCAAGCGCCGGGTTACCCTGAGCACCTCGGGTGTGGTGCCGGCACTGGACCGGCTGGGCGAGGTTACCGATGTTTCACTGGCCATTTCGCTCCATGCCCCCAATGATGAGTTGCGTAACCAATTGGTACCGTTGAATAAAAAGTACCCGATAGCGGAACTGCTCGCAGCGACGCGCCGGTATCTCAGCCGGTTGCCGGACAAGCGCAAGGCAACCATCGAGTATACGGTAATCGAGGGGATGAATGACCAGCCGGAGCACGCCCGGCAACTGGCAGTCCTGTTGAAAGGGTTGCCCTGCAAGATCAATCTGATTCCTTTCAATCCGTTCCCGGAGAGTGATTTCCGTCGCCCCAGCATGAACGCGACCCGCCGGTTCCAGACCGTCCTGAACGAGGCCGGGTATATCGCCACCATCCGGACCACCCGGGGTGATGATATTGATGCAGCCTGCGGACAGCTGGTGGGCCGGGTCGAGGATCGAACCCGCCGGAGCCAGCGGTACATTGCGGTACAGCAGGTGAACCCCTGATACAGAAACCAGATGCGAGGATTGCAGAACAGTGGTGACTAAACCGGTTATCCGACGTTTTTTCCTGGTAGCGCTGATGTCACTGACCACAGCGCTCGCGGGATGTGTTACCACGACTGATAGCCGGTTCTCCAGGGAAGCCGATCGACAGGAAGCGCTCGAAAACTATGTGACTCTGGCTACCGCCTATATCGGCCAGGGCAATCTTGATCGTGCCAGGCACCATCTGGATCGGGCCCTTGAGCTCGATTCCAATGCTCCATCGGCGCTGGCTGCGATGGGCCTGGTCTACAACTCGGAGGGCGAGCCCGAGCTTGCCGAATCCAGTTTCCGGAAAGCGATCAGAGCCGATGAGGGATACACTCGAGCCCGGGTGTATTATGGTGCCTTCCTTTATAGTCAGGGCCGTTTCGCCGATTCCCGTGATCAGTTCCGTGCCGCCTCGCGTGATACCGAATATCCCGATCGTGGCTCTGTGTTCTTCAATCTTGGCATGGCGCAGGAACGCCTGGGCGAGCCGGATAATGCGATTACCTCCTACCGGCGTGCCATCGAGTTGTCCCGGGGAGACGCCCGGCCGCTACTCGCCTTGTCCCGGGTGCTGGTGGAGCAGGGCGAGTATGAGGCGGCGTCGCGGTATTACAGTCGACTTTCCACCGCCATCGCCCGGAACCCGCGCATGACGCATTCCGCGGAAAGCCTGTACACGGGCATTCGCATTGCCCGCTATTTCAATGACAGGGACCAGGAGGCGAGCCTGGCAATGTTGCTGAAGAATGAATACCCGGAGTCAGTGGAATACCAACAATACAAGGTACTGATTTCTAATGGCCAGTGATGAAACTCCCCAACCAGTGGTAGGTGATCCAGTAGGGCAGCAACTCAAACGCGCCCGGGAAAAACTGGGGCTTGGTGTCGACGACATAGCCCGCGCACAACACCTGAGGCCGGCGATTATTCAGGCCATCGAGAACAGTGAACATACCCGGATCGACAGCGAACTGTTCCTCAAAGGCTACGTCCGGGCTTACGCAAGCCAGGTCGGACTTGATCCCGACAGCCTGATTACCGATCTTGATCGGGAGCTGGAACCGCTTCGTATCGAGCGGGAACAGCAGCAGGAAGCCAATCCCCTGGTGGATATCGAACGGCGTCGGCGCCAGAAGCGCCGCATTGCCAAGATGTTGGTTCTGGTCGCCGCCATTGCCCTGGCGGGCTTCCTGGCCTACCGCTTCATTCTGCAGAACGAGACGGCGCCCACTTCCGCTGAGGCCCCGGAACAGGCTTCGGACGTTCAGCCCGAAACGGATCTGGCAGAGGCTGATTCCTCGCCCGGGTCGGAAGCTCCGGTACCGTCGGATACTCCGGTAACAGAGAGCGATGTCGAGCCGGAGACGATTGAAGAGAACGTGCCAGCTACTATGACTCAAACCTCGACCGGGGAGCCCTCCGGGACTGTAGCCGTGGACGTTCCTGTTGAGGAACCCGCCCCGGAACCCGCTGTCGAACAGCCGGTAAATGTTGTTGAGGAGCCGGAACCGCTGGTAGAGAATCCTGAAGAGCCGGTCGTGATTGCCGATACAGCCCGGCTCCAGATGACCTTCACCGCAGATTGCTGGGTGCAGGTGAGTGATGCTGACGGTAACCGCCTGGTGGCATCCCTGCAACGTCAGGGTGACAGATTGGATGTGTCAGGGGACGCGCCGCTCCGGGTTGTCATCGGTGCCGTGGACGCGGTAGGTTCCGTCCGTTTCCAGGGGGAGCCGGTCGACCTTGGCGACTTCCGGGTTACCAACAATCGAACCGAATTCACACTGTCCCTCTGACAGGTACAGTCGACATTTTATTGGTCAGTCAGACATGAAGCACGAATCCCCGATCAAGAGACGTAAATCCCGCCAGATCATGGTTGGCAATGTACCGGTAGGTGGTGATGCGCCGATCGCGGTGCAGAGCATGACCAACACCAACACCTGCGATGTGGACGCTACCGTGGCCCAGATCCGCGCTCTGGAAGAGGCGGGCGCGGACATCGTCCGGGTCTCGGTGCCGTCCATGGAGGCGGCCGACGCTTTCGGCAAGATCCGCGAGCAGGTGTCGGTTCCCCTGGTGTCCGACATTCACTTCGACTACAAGATCGCCCTTCGTGTTGCCGAGTTGGGGGTGGACTGTCTGCGTATCAATCCCGGTAACATCGGTCGCGAGGATCGGGTGAACGCGGTCATCAGTGCGGCCAGGGACCGGAACATTCCGATCCGGATCGGCGTTAACGCCGGTTCGCTGGAAAAGAGCCTTCAGCGCAAGTATGGAGAGCCTACCGCCGATGCGCTGGTTGAGTCGGCGATGCGCCACATCGATATCCTGGATCGCCATGATTTCCAGGATTTCAAGGTCAGTCTCAAGGCCTCCGAAGTATTCATGACCGTTGATGCCTACCGGAAGATCGCCAGCCAGATCGAGCAGCCCTTGCACCTCGGTATTACCGAAGCCGGTGGGTTCCGTTCCGGTACGGTGAAATCGTCCATTGGCCTCGGCATGCTGTTGATGGACGGTATCGGTGACACTATCCGGGTGTCCCTGGCCGCTGACCCGGTGCAGGAAATCAAGGTTGGTTTCGATATTCTCAAGAGTCTGCGACTGCGCAGCCGCGGCATCAATTTCATTGCCTGCCCCAGCTGCTCCCGTCAGAACTTCGATGTTATCCAGACCATGAATGATCTGGAGGCCCGCCTGGAGGACGTTAATACCTCCCTGGATGTCGCCATTATCGGTTGCATTGTCAACGGCCCGGGGGAGGCCAAGGAAGCCGACATCGGCCTGACCGGAGGCAGCCCCAAGAACCTGTTCTACATGGGCGGCAAGCCGAACCAGAAGCTGGATAACGCTACCCTGACCGATGATCTGGAACGCCTGATCCGGGAAGAAGTGGCACGCAGGAAAGAGCAGGAAGAGGCCATCATCGCCCGGTCAGAAGACTGAGCAGTCTCACGTTCATCAGTTAACCATCAGAAACAGTTAAGGGTTTCACTTGGCTAAGATTCAGGCAATTCGCGGGATGAACGATATCCTGCCGGAACAGACGCCGGTATGGCAGTTTGTTGAAGCGACGGTGCGGCAAGTGCTTCGACAGTATGGTTATCAGGAGATCCGGATGCCCATCGTCGAGCAGACGGACCTGTTCAAGCGCTCCATCGGTGAAGTCACCGACATTGTCGAGAAAGAGATGTATACCTTCGAGGACCGGAACGGCGACAGCCTGACCCTGCGTCCGGAAGGTACTGCCGGCTGCGTCCGTGCCGCTGAGGAACACGGTCTGTTGTTCAACCAGACCCGTCGCCTGTGGTACACGGGGCCGATGTTCCGGCATGAGCGACCCCAGAAAGGTCGCTACCGCCAGTTCCATCAGATCGGGGTAGAGTGCTTCGGCATGAGCGGCCCGGACATCGATGCCGAATTGCTGATTCTGACCGCCCGCCTTTGGCAGGCACTGGGGTTGTCCGGCCATACCAGGCTGGAGATCAACTCCATCGGCACCTCCGAATCCCGGAAGATCTACCGCTCCGCGCTGGTGGATTACCTCGGCCAGTACAAGTCGGATCTGGATGCAGACAGCCAGCGCCGGCTGGATACCAACCCGCTGCGCATCCTCGACAGCAAGGATGCCGGTACCCGGAAGATTCTCGAGAATGCGCCGCGCCTGGATGATTACCTTGACGAGGAATCCAGGGCCCATTTCGAGCGTCTGCGTGAGTTGCTGGATGCTGCAGGCATTGAATATACCGTTAACCCGGCCCTGGTAAGGGGCCTGGACTATTACGGCAAGACTGTTTTCGAGTGGATTACCGACAGTCTCGGCGCCCAGGGTACCGTCTGTGCCGGTGGTCGCTATGACGGGCTGGTGGAACAGCTGGGGGGCAAGCCCACGTTTGCGGTCGGTTTCGCCATGGGTATCGAGCGCCTGATCCTGTTGCTGGAGACCCTGGACCTGATCCCGGACCATGTGAACAGCAACGCGGACGTGTACGTGACCGCCATGGGTGAACCTTCCGTGGCCCCGGCACTGGCACTGGCGGAGCAGCTTCGGAATGAGCTCCCCGACTATGTGATCGTCACCCATTGTGGCGGCGGTAGTTTCAAGAGCCAGATGAAGAAAGCGGACAAGAGCGGGGCTCGTTATGCCGTGATTCTTGGCGAGAACGAAGTTGCCGGAGGCACTGCCGGACTGAAACCGCTGCGCTCTGACGAGTCGCAAAGGGAGGTCCCTCAAGCGGAACTGGCTCAGGCACTGGCAGACGCACTTTCAAACTGAATCCAACGTTATAAAAGCAATAATTTCCAACAGGAGTCATCATGGCTGAACTGCGCACCGAAGAAGAACAGGTCCAGGCGATCAAGGATTGGTGGAAGAGAAACGGCAGCTCCCTGCTGATTGGTATCGGTGCCGCACTTGCCATCGTGTTTGGTTGGCAAGCCTGGCAGAACCATCAGGCACAGCAGCGGACTGAAGCGGCAAATCAGTTTGCCAACCTGCTGAACGCATTCAGCAATCAGGCGGACGAGACATCCGGTGAAACCGTTGCCTTTGTCGCGGAGAAGCTGCGGGAAGACTATACAGACAGTGCCTACGCGGTCTACGGCAACCTGATCCTTGCCCGGCAGCAGTTGCTGGAGCAGGGCGATGCCGAGGGGGCCGTCGACTCTCTCAAGTGGGCCCTGGAAAAGGCCAGGGACCACGCCGCCCTGACGCTGGTGGTGCAGAACCGTCTGGCCCGTGCCCAGTTTGCTGCCGGCCAGCATGACGAGGCCCTGGCGACCATTGACAGTGTCAGCAATCCCGGAACGTTTGCTCCGATTCTGTCAGAGCTCAAGGGTGACATCCTGCTGGCCCAGGGCGACCGGGAAGCGGCCAAAGAAGCCTATCTGGCCGCCCGTGAACAGAGCTCCCAGGGCCGTAGCGGCATCCTCGAACTGAAGCTGTCTGACCTGGGTGTCAGGGAGGACGCCTGATGCCGGGCCCTCGTTTCAACAGCCCGAAGCGGTTTCTTTTGGCAGGACTGTTAGCCCTGGCGGGAATTGGCGGATGCAGCACCACCGATACGTTTGAGCAACCCGCTCCCGCCCCCGAGATTGATCCGACCGTAG
>JAAZVL010000181.1 GCA_018623515.1 Marinobacter sp. | reverse complement strand
GTTCGTTGACGGATCCGTGGTCAGTGACTTGCCGATTGAGCGGCTGATGCACCTGTACGATGTGAATTTCACCATCGTCAGCCAGACCAATCCCCACGTGGTTCCGTTCCTCAGCGGCCGAGGCGAGGATGAGAAGCTGTCCCTGGCGAGGTTGCCGATGCACCTGCTCAAGTCCGAGATCCAGTTCCACGGCCAGGGCGTGTTCGATTACCTGCGGAAACGGTTACGCCCCGAACTGCTCAGGCAGGTTTCCGGGCAGCTCTACACCATCATGGCTCAGCGCTATTCCGGCGATGTCACCATCGCACCGTCGTATTCGGTCCGGGATTTCAGTCGGATGCTGGCCAATCCGGAGCCTGCCTATGTCCGGGAGATGATCCTGGCGGGGGAGCGTGCCACCTGGCCGAAGATCTCGATGATCCGCTCTCACGCACGGATCTCGAAGACCCTGGAGCGTTGCGTACGGCGCCTCAAGCAGCAGAACCGGCGAACCGCCGAATTGCGAGTGATAAGCAATGCCGATTCCAACGCATCCTGAGATGACACGCCGCTGAAACGGGCGCTATCATACCGCCATAACAAGCCGGGCAGCAGAGAGTCTTGCCCGGTGCCTGAGCATCTGACTGGACGTCCATGTACTACGACTTCTTCGGCTTCCGGGAACCGCCGTTCTCGATCGCGCCCGACCCCCGCTATCTCTACCTGAGTGAGCGCCACAAGGAGGCGCTGGCTCACCTGATGTATGGGGTGAAGGGGCAGGGTGGCTTTATCGTGATTACCGGGGAGGTCGGTACCGGCAAGACCACCGTCAGCCGCTGTTTTATCGAGAATGTGCCGGACAACGTCGACATCGCCCTGATCCTCAATCCAAGACTGTCGGCCCAGGAGTTGTTGTCGGCCATCTGCGACGAGCTGCAGATTGCCCATGAGCCGGGCGCCACCATCAAGCAATTGGTGGACCTGATCAACCGGGATCTGCTCGATGCCCATGCCGCGGGCCGCCACAAGGTCCTGATGATCGACGAGGCACAGAATCTGTCCGCCGATGTGCTGGAACAGTTGCGGTTGCTGACCAACCTGGAAACCGCCGAAAAGAAACTGCTGCAGATTGTCCTGCTCGGGCAGCCAGAGCTGCAGCAGATCCTGTCCCTGCCCGAGTTGCGCCAGCTCAACCAGAGGGTCACGGCCCGCTACCACCTGGATGCCATCAACCGCAACGAGTTGCCGGCTTACCTGAAGTACAGACTGGGCGTGGCGGGTATGCGCGGGGATATCTTCTCCCAGGGTGCTATCAACCGGCTTTACAAAGAGAGCCAGGGCATTCCCCGCCTGATCAACCTGATCAGTGACCGGGCCCTGCTGGGCGCCTACGCCGAGGGTGAACACGAAATCACTGCCGGCCACATCAAGCAGGCAGCAAAAGAGGTCCGTGGCGGCAACGCGGCACCCGTTACCGCCGGCAACGGGTCGGGCCGGGGATCGCAATACCTGATGCTGGCGGCTTCCATTCTGGTCGCGATCATGGGCACGGTCTGGCTGGTCGACCGCTGGCCCCTGGCCAATACCGTCGAGCCAGTCACGGACACCGAAATTGAGCAGGCCGGTGCGGTTGAGCGAGAAACTGAGGCAGAGGTCACCGCTGGCGACACCACAACCGGGACTGCGACTGAGGGCGTGTCGGAGCCAGAGCCAGAGCCGGTCAGTGAGAAGCTGGCCAGTTTCCGGTTCCAGGAAGACCGGGTCAATGCGCCGGGCGCGTTCCGCTTGCTGTTCGGGCTCTGGGACAAGAGTTACCGGCCCACGGACCAGCCCATTGCCTGTGATTACGCCAGGACAGTGGGTCTGGGCTGCCTGGAGCGCCAGGGGACTCGCCGGAGCCTCGAGTTCCTGAACCGTCCGGCCATGCTCCAGCTCCGGAACCAGGCCGGCGAGACCGGCTATGCGGTGGTGAAATCCCTCAGTGGTGATCTGGCCGAGATCATGCTTCCCGGAGGGCAGTCCCGGGAAATGTCCTTTGCCAGCCTGGAGCCCTACTGGTTCGGGGAGTACCGGGTGCTATGGCGCCTGCCTGAATACATGACTGGTGACAACTTTTACGCCTCCGGCAACGGCGAGCAGCTGTGGATCGGCGCCAGGATGATGGAACTGGCAGACCTGTACACGAGCTCTGCTACCGAGAATGGCCGGGTAAAGCGGATGTCGACAGAGCAGCAGGTGCGTTGGTACCAGGAAATCCGGGGGCTGACCGTGGACGGTATCGCCGGTGCCATGACGGTGATCCAGATCAACAACGATCTGGATGCCCCCGGGCCGCGCCTGACTCCCCGAATTTCGAGCAGTAAGGGGTAAGTTGTGTCCTATATCCTTGATGCACTCCGGAAATCCGAAACCGAACGGCGCCAGGGCAAGGTGCCGGACCTTGGCCAGCAGGTCCAGCTGATTCACCGGCCCAAAAAGAAGCGGGGTAGCTCGGCTGGGGTATGGATTTCCCTGGCACTTCTGGTGAACGCGGCAGTCCTGGCGGTGGTGTTCTGGCCCGATAGTGGCTTGATTGCGATTACCGGCCAGCAACAGGTTACGGCAAGCCCCGAGCCCCGGGTTTCGGTTGAGGCGAGCCCGGAGGTACCCACAGAACAACCCGGGCCCGTCAGTCAGGCAGCGGCCGATGACTGGGTTGCGGAGACCGGCGAGGTGGAAGAGTCGGAGGCCCCGGCAGTCCAGACACCGGAGGCTGCTGAGAAGCCGACCATCATCGTGCCCTCAGTCAGTGCCAACAATGGCAATCCGGTATTGCCCGTCGCCGAAAGCTCAGGCAGGGTACCGCATCTTGTCGAGTTACCCCTGTCATTCCAGAAGAGCATTCCCGATTTGACCTTTAGCAGCCATCTCTATTCCTCTGACCCGTCCTCAAGCCGGGTAATGATCAACGACAACTACCTGCGCACAGGAGACACCTTCTCCGGCCTCACGGTGGAGCGCATCACCGGAGACGGTGTGGTACTGAGCAGGCAGGGACAATCGTTCAGGGTCGGTACCGTCCGCGACTGGGTGAGCCCACGCTGATGGCACTGACGGAAGAGATCAAGCAACAGATCCAGCAAGGCTATCGTGATGTGCTGGCGGGCAAGGACATCCGGGCCCGCTATGGCCAGCGGCTGATGATCGCCGAAATCGCCCGTTACATGGGTGAGATCACCGATAACGATGGCCAGCGCACCTCGCCGCCGGCCACTTGCGTGGTGGAAGCGGGCACCGGTACCGGCAAGACCCTGGCCTACCTGATTGCCGCCATTCCGGTTGCCAAGGCCCTGGGCAAGACGTTGGTTATTTCCACCGCCACTGTGGCGTTGCAGGATCAGATTGTCCTCAAGGATCTTCCGGACCTGAAAAAGCACAGCAAGATGGATTTTTCCTGGACCCTGGCCAAGGGGCGGGGCCGCTACCTGTGTATGTCCCGCCTGGAGGCACGGCTTCACGATGAGGGCAACGGGGATAGCGACACAATGCCCCTGTTCCTGCTGGACAGCCCGTCCGGCGACGAACCGGGTTCCCGCGCCTTCTTCGAGGAAATGCTGGCCAGCTACGGCTCCAGGAAATGGGACGGCGACCGGGACCACTGGCCGGAGCAGATTCCCGATGAGGTCTGGCGCCAGGTCACCACCGATCACCGGCAATGCACCAATCGCCATTGCAGCTATTTCGACAGCTGCGCCTTCTTCGATGCCCGCAAGGATCTCGATGATGCCGATATTGTCGTCGCCAATCATGATCTTGTGCTGGCGGACCTGGCCCTGGGAGGTGGTGCCATCCTGCCTGAACCGGAAAATGCCCTGTTTATCTTTGACGAGGCTCACCACCTGCCGGACAAGGCCCTCAACCATTTCGCCGCGTCGGTGCCGTTGAATGCCACCCGACAGTGGCTGAAGCAGCTGTCCCAGGCCCTGGTGAAGATGCAACCGTTCCTGGCTGCGGGTACCCAGGCGGTCAAGACCCTGGACAAGATCAGCACCGCGTCCCGGGACGTGGATCAGGCGCTTACCCGGGTTTACGAAGAGGCGGAACAGAACACCGGCTGGGAGTTCAACGAGGAACGACGAACCGCGCAGTGGCGCTACCCCGAGGGCGAATTGCCCGAGAAACTGGCGGAGCTGGCCGGAGAGGCGCGCATTGCCACAGCCGGCCTGGTCCGCCATCTTGGGGCCCTGGCTGATGAACTCCAGGCGGCTTTCGACGACCGCAAGGAACACGATATTGACCGGGACACCGCTGAGGCGTGGTACCCGGTGATTGGCTCCTTCCACAGCCGTTCAGAGGAGCAACTCAGGCTCTGGGCGGCGTGGTGCGAGCAGTCAAGCTCCAGTAGCCAGGGAGAGCAGGACGATAACGAACAGGATGCCCCGGCCAGGAACACCAAGAGTCCGCCACCGGCTCGCTGGGCGGTGCGACAGCGCTGGGACCACGCCGAGGACATTACCCTCTACAGCTCGCCGGTGCTGGCGGATAACCTGTTGTATGCCAGGCTCTGGTCCCGGGCCTACGGCGCGGTGCTGACCAGTGCCACGTTGACCGCGCTGGGCCGGTTCGATCGCCTGAGATCCCGGGCGGGTCTGCCGGAGGCCAGCAAGTACCTGGTGGTTCCCAGCTCGTTCCGTTATGGCGAGATGGCGACGGTAGAGGTGCCGGCCATGAAAGCCATGCCCAACGAGGACGCCTTTACCGATGCCCTGATCGAGCGCCTGCCGGATCTGTGGGCCGGTGAAAAGGCCACTCTGGTGCTGTTCACCTCCCGCCGGCAGATGCAACAGGTTCGTGACGCCCTGGCCCCCGAGTATCCGGAGCTGATCCTGACCCAGGACGACATGGCCAAGGGGGAGGTACTGCGACAGCACTGCAGTCGGGTGGATGAGGGCCGGCCGAGTGTGCTGTTCGGGGTGGCCAGCTTTGCCGAGGGCATTGATTTGCCGGGTAAGTATCTGCACCACGTGGTCATTACCCGGTTGCCGTTCTCGGTGCCGGATGACCCCATCGAAGCCAGCCTCGCCGAATGGGTGACCCAGCGCGGCGGCAATCCGTTCATGGAAATCACCGTTCCGGATGCCTCGGTGAAACTGGTACAGGCGGTTGGCCGGCTGCTGCGCACCGAGCAGGATACGGGCCGGGTGACCATCCTCGACCGCCGCATCATTGCCCGCCGCTATGGTCAGTTGTTGCTCGATGCCTTGCCGCCGTTCCGGCGTATCATCGAGCACTGATAAAAAAAGAGCCGTCCCAGTGGGCGGCTCTTGGCGAAGGGGTTCTTTTCGAACCCGGGGCGTCGAAACAACGCGGTACAAGAGAAGTCTGAAGGCCTGAAGTTTCAGAATTCATTGGTGGGGCTTTGCCGCACCGTTGGGAGAATAATAGGGGAGTAGAGGGCGTAGACGGATCGTCCAAAGGGCGTAGTGGCTGGCGAAAGATTCAGGAGAATGTGAAGGCGGTCACAGTTTCGGGCCGGCGCACTTCAGAATTCCAGCAGGCCCAGCTCCCGGGCCCTGGCCAGGGCTTCCGTCCGGCGCCCTACGGCAAGCTTGCCATAGAGGTTGCGGATATGAGCCTTCACCGTCGCCGGCGCAACCTCCATCCTGCTGGCAATGTCCTTGTTGGCCAGGCCTTCATTGATCAGCGCCAGAACCTCCATTTCCCGCTGGCTCAGTGGCTCCACAAGGCCGCCATGATCCGCTTTTGCGGATGACCGGTCGTTGGTGTCGGGTCGTCGGGGCACCTGTTGTTTATCCGCAACCCGCGTGTTCTCCAGTTCCCGGAGCATATGCAACACTCGCCGGTTCCAGCTTCCCGGTGTGCGCAGCG
>JAAZVL010000180.1 GCA_018623515.1 Marinobacter sp. | reverse complement strand
TTAGTGGCCTGGCTCGCCAACGGCTTCGGTGGCAACTTCCGATGGCAGCTTCTGCCCACGCCCTTTGCCATCTATGCCGATGGCATGGACATAGTCCTGTTCGAGGAATTCGGCGCCGGTGAAATGGCCCTGGATATCCGCGATCAGCTCGAACGCAATGAATTGCTAAAGGATGAAGGTTATCGCCGGACCTTCCGTAAGTTCTACCAGGAAAAGTTGTCTCCGAGAGTCTGGCAGCGGGATTTTGGCGATGCCATCGTGCTCGATTGTCCGGACTCATCCCTGGTGGGGCGGAACTTTGCCGAGCTGGCCCGGGAGCGGGGAATTCACGTGGTGGATTTCTTCCTCGATATGGTGGTCGCCCATGGCCGGGCGCTGCGCTGGTTCACGGTCGTGGGTAACCACCGCAAGGACCGTCTGCGGGAAATGGTGAAAAGTCCCCACGCCCTGATTACCTTCTCTGATGCCGGCGCCCACATTCGCAACATGGCCTTCTACAACCTGCCGCTGCGTTTCCTGAAGCTGGTCCAGGAGAGCCAGGAGCAGGGGAAACCGGTGATGTCACTGGAGCGGGCGGTACACCGGCTTACCGGGGAGCAGGCGGACTGGCTGGGTATTGATGCGGGCTATATCCGTGAGGGTGACCGGGCGGATATCACCATCCTGGATCCGCAGGGGCTGGAGCAGGATCTCGAGCAGGTCCAATGGGCGGAGATGGAGAATTTTGGTCTGGAACGCATGGTCAACCGCGTGCCTGGCTGCGTGAAGCATGTTCTGATCAACGGTCGGGCGGCGGTCACCGACGAGCAGATCGAGCCGGCGCTGGGTAAGCAGGGCGGCTTCGGCCAGTTCCTCCGGGCCGGGCATCACTGATTTTTGAGGCGGCCGGAGTACAATGCGACCATAACCCCGAAAATACCGACAAGGGAGTGCAGTGTATGGCGCAGAAACCGGTGGCTGTTCTGGCCTGGTTGGGAATCTTTCTGGCCGTGTTTGTCTGGTCCGGTATCGGTCCGAAGGACCGGGCGACCTGGGTCCTGGAGGTCTTGCCGGCGGCCATCGGCTTTGTGCTGGTCGCCTGGTGCTATTTCCGGTTTCCCCTGACTTCCCTGGCTTACTGGCTGATTCTGGTGCACGCCGTCATCCTCATGGTGGGTGGCCACTACACCTATGCGGAAGTTCCCCTGTTCAACCATCTGGGCGACTGGTTTGGCTGGGAGCGCAACAACTACGACAAGCTCGGGCACCTGGCCCAGGGATTTATTCCGGCGATGATTGCCCGGGAGGTCGTGCTCAGGCTGGATGTTTTCGCCCGTGCCGGCTGGCCTTCGTTCTTTATTGTCTGCTTCTGCCTGGCGCTCAGTGCACTCTATGAGCTGATCGAATGGTGGGTGGCGCTGCTCAGTGACGAGGCGGCCGAAGCCTTCCTCGGTACCCAGGGCTATGTCTGGGATACCCAGTCGGACATGGCCTGGGCGCTTTCTGGCGCGATTCTGGCGCTGGTGGTGCTGGCCCGCGTCCATGACCGGCAGCTTGCCCGTGTAGCCTCCTGAGTCCGACCAGAACCGACCTGTATTGAACCTGACGGAAACCTGTTGTTATGTCTGAACCTCAAACCGGACCGACCCAATCCCGGGGACTGCCGAAAAGCCAGTTGATTGGCCTGGTGCTCGGTGCCCTGTTCCTCTTGTTCACACTGTTTTTCCCGGCCCCCGAAACGATGAGCGAGGAAGCCTGGGCCGCCCTCGGCCTGATGCTATTGATGGCCACCTGGTGGAGTACCGAAGCCATTCCGATCCCCGCCACGGCGATGCTGCCCATCGTGCTGGTACCTGCGCTCGGCCTGGGTTCGGTGGGGGAGGCCACATCGCCCTACGCCCATCCGATCATTTTCCTGTTTCTCGGCGGCTTCACCCTCGGCCTTGCCATGCAGCGCTGGAATCTGCACCGGCGCATTGCCCTGTTGACACTCAAAGCGGTGGGCAACAAGCCGAAGCGACAGATTGCCGGGTTCATGCTGGCCACTGCGTTTCTGAGCATGTGGGTGAGTAACACCGCCACTGCAATCATGATGCTGCCGATTGGCCTGTCCGTGATTGCCATGGCCGACGGCTCCAACCCTGACGGCGTTCGTCGATACGCCACGGCATTGTTACTGGCCATTGCCTACTCCGCCAGTATCGGTGGCATCGGCACCCTGATCGGCACACCGCCCAATGCGCTGCTGGCGGCCTACCTGAGCGAGAACCAGGGCATCTCCGTGGGCTTCGCCCAATGGATGTTGCTGGGTGTGCCGGTCACCGTCGTCATGTTGATACTGGCCTGGTGGTGGCTGACCCGACGCGATTTCGGTCTGGCCCACCAGGGCGATAGTGGTGACCTGATCCGTGAGGAACTGGCGGCCCTGGGGCCCCCGGGCAAGGGCGAAAAACTGGTTGGTTTGATCTTCCTGATCACCGCCGCCGCCTGGATCTTCCGCCCGCTGCTGTCGGACGGGCTGATGCCCTGGCTCAGCGATACCGGTATCGCGATCGCCGCGGCCATTGCCATGTTCCTGATTCCGGTGGACACCCGGGAGCGCCAGTTCCTGATGGACTGGGACACTGCCAAGGGCATTCCCTGGGGAGTTCTGTTGTTGTTCGGTGGTGGTCTGGCGATGGCCGGCGTTATCAGCAGTTCCGGCCTTGCGGAGTGGATTGCAGGCTCCCTGGGCGCGGCGGGGACCCTGCCGACGCTGCTACTGATTGCGATTGTTTCGGGGGTGATTATCTTCCTGACCGAAGTGACCAGCAACACCGCCACGGCGGCGGCTTTCCTGCCGTTGCTGGGGGCGCTCGCCATGTCCCAGGGCGTATCACCGTTGTTGCTCACCGTGCCGGCCGCCATTGCCGCCAGCTGCGCGTTCATGATGCCGGTGGCAACACCACCGAATGCCATCGTGTTTTCCAGTGGCGACATGAAAATCGGCGATATGATCAGCTCCGGCTTTGCCCTCAACCTTATGGGCATCGCGGTGGTGACGGTCCTGTGTTATGCCCTCCTGGGGATAGTCTTTACCCTCTGACAAACCGGGGGTTACTCCCCCGGTTCTCGCTGCGAACCTCGCGGGCAAGCTCAACGGCCTTCGGGAACATTGTTGTTCTTGCCATGACCCAGTTCTCAAAACGTTATTTCAGGGAAGCCTCTGCAGGGACAGATTTGAGGCACAGTTATCTTTAAGGGTGCCGGTATTTCGGTATCTTACCGTAACAACATGTAACCCGATTAACGCTCAGGGTCATAAAAACAGGGACTTCATCTGACATGCTGCTGGTGCTCGCCGGATCCATTCTTACATTCACCATGGTGCAGGAAGCTACCCTGGTGGAGCCGTTCGAGAAAGGCTCCATTGTGATCGAGCAGGATGTGGATGCAAGCCCGGTTAAGCTGCGTTCCGAGTTCCGGGTGGAGCCGCTGGTCGAGCAGAAGTACCGCAACATTGTCCGGCAGGCCTACGACTACAGCTGCGGCAGTGCGGCCCTGACCACCGTGCTCAACTATTACCTTGGGCGCACCCTGTCGGAACGGCAGGTGATGGAAGGGCTGCTGCATTACGGTGAAAGTGAACGGATCGTCCAGCGCCGCGCCTTCTCCATGCTGGACATGAAACGGCTGGTGACCGCGCTTGGTTACCCATCCGGTGGTTTCCGGGCGACCATCGATGACCTGGTTGACCTGGATCACCCGGCGATCGTTCCGATCCATCACGCCGGCTTCAAACATTTCGTGGTGCTGCGCACCATCCGGGATGGCCGGGTTTATCTGGCGGACCCGTCAGTGGGCAACATCTCCTTCACCCTCGCCCAGTTCGAGGAAAAATGGGACGACAACGTGCTGTTCATTGTCTTTCCCGGCAGCGACAAACCCCTCGATAACCTCGAGCTGAAAGAGGAAGACCTGCGCTTTGTAGATGACCAGACAATGACCTTGTTGGCCCTGGAACGGATTCCGGTGTTCCACGAGGCAACGGAAAGACGCATCAACAACTTGCTCGAACGCCAGAAAAACAATCCGGACGGTAGTGTCGAAAACACCCGCAAACAATTGCATTACCGCCGTAACTAATTTTCCGGGCGCAAGACCCGGCACAGAATCACTACAAATAAAATAAGGGAGTCAGGATGAATCGTTGGTTTGTGCGAGGTTTTATCCTTGTTTCCGCCGCAGCTCTGTTTCCAGGCGCAGTGCTGGCACAGGAGGAAAGCGTGGACCAGGCGCGGGAAGCGCTGGCCAGGCAGGAGGGCGATGAAGACGCCTCCAAGCAGCTGGAGGAAGTGTTTCAGGCTGCCGAGAAGAACTACTCTCTGCAGAAAAAGGGCACCCATTCCCTGAACTACTCATTTGACTACTCCTATACCGCAGACCAGCGGCTGGACCTGGCCATCACCAATGGCTCGGTGCGCAACCTGGATGTGGTACCGTCGGCAACCCATAACTTCACCAATGCCTTTTCCTACGATTACGGCCTTCTGGACAACCTGACTGTCGGCACCCGCATTCCCCTGGTGGTGAAATACGATACCGAGGATGAGCTCAGCATCTACGATTTCGGTGACGTGTCCTTTACCGGCCGCTGGCAGCCGTTTGCCTATGTGCCCGGCAAGATGTCCACCACCTTTTTCGGCACGCTGACCACCAAGACCGGTGTCAGCCCCTACGAAATCGACATCAAGGAACAGCTCTCCACGGGCAGTGGCTACTACTCTGCCGGTGGTGGTGTGAGCCTGTCCAAGGTACTGGACCCGGTTGTGGTTTTCGGCTCGGTCAGTGCCACCTACAACCTGCCGGCCGAGGATCTGAACCAGGTCCGTGGTGCCCGTCTGCTGGTGGAGGTGGAGCCCGGATTCGGCCTTTCCGGGTCGGCCGGCTTCGCCTATTCGCTTTCCTACGACATCTCCCTGAGTATTTCTGCCCAGTTGAGCTACAGCGACGAGACCATCCTGACTTTCTCCAACGGTGAACAGGCCGTAGCCCAGGACCAGATGACCGGTTTCCTGAGCATGTCACTTGGCACCCGGGTCAGTGATACCACCATCGTGAATACCAGTCTGGGCATCGGTCTGACCGAGGACGCGCCGGACTTCTCTCTCGGGGTATCCCTGCCCATCAACTTCTCTGGCCTCAAAGAGTGAGTGTTGCGGTCCACGAATCACGGGAAGGGAAGGAATTCATGGGACAAAACAGCCATAAACGGCAGATTCTCGGGGCGCTGATCGCCACGACCCTCTCGTTTGGCGCCCAGGCCCAGCTGGCTCAGAACCTGACCATTCACCCCAAGGCACTGGCGCTGGGCAATGCGGTCACGGCCGATCCGCCGGGGGTGATGGCCATCCACTACAATCCGGCGGGTCTGACCCGATTGGACGGTCGTCAGCTTGAAGTGAACCTGATGAGCGTTTACCTGGATATCGATGCGGATTTCACCGCCCCGGAGGGCTACGAGATCTTCGGTATCGACGGTCTGGAAACGGACCCGTTGACGGGCAAGCAGCGTGATCCGGTCGCCAATACCCACAGTCATACCAATAACGTCGCCCTGTACCTGCCCGGCTACGGGATCCTGCGGGCGCCGCCGGGGCCGGCTATCGCGCCCTCGGCCGGGATCAGTGTCAACCCGCCGGGGTCGAAGCTGACCTTTGCCAACGCCTTCTACCTGCCTCTGGCAGCCGGTTTCTATCGCGACAAGGACGACCCCGGCCGGTATCAGCCCCAGGCCACGGCGCTGCAGCGAACCACGTATCTCTCCCCGACAATCGGCTACGAGATCAATGACGAATGGTCGGTGGGCGCCGGGAGATCGGAAGAGCACACG
>JAAZVL010000179.1 GCA_018623515.1 Marinobacter sp. | reverse complement strand
GCCCTGCACGGGGTAATCTTGTTATGCCAGGCGGAAATGGCCGAGGGCACCAGCGATTTCTCCGCCGACACCCTCATCCGGCACACCATGGACATGCTGACCTCATCGATCAGCGCATAAGGGTGAAAGCTCAAAGCTGGAAGTCGTAGATCGAGCCGAGCCCCAGGATACCGGTCAGCTCATCCAGTGCCTTGCGCACCTCTTCCAGCAACATGGGATCGCCCAACTCTTCCTGGGACAGCTCATCCCGGTAGTGCGCCTCCACCCAGGTCGTCAACCGCTCGTACAGCTGGTCCGTGAGGATCACACCCCGGTTGATCGCCTTGAGCTCATCGTCGGTCAGTACAATCCGCAGCCTCAGACACGCCGGACCACCGCCGTTACGCATGGACTGTTTGACATCGAACACCTCCACCGAGGTAATCGGACCGCCGGAGGCCAGCAGGGAATCCAGGTACCGGCTGACCGATTCGATTTCCCGGCACTCACCCGGCACCGCCAGCAACATCCCATCCGGCGTATTCAGAAGCTGGCTGTTGAACAGGTAGGAGGCGACCGCGTCTTCCAGGGGCACGTCAGTGCTGCTGACCCTGACCGCCTCCAGCTCCGCCCCGGAAAACCGGGAACGGATATCGGCCAGCACCCGTTCCTCTTCCAGAAACGCCATCTCGTGGTAGAACAGGGTGTTGCCATTGCCCACAGCAATGACGTCGTTATGGAACACGCCGGCATCAATCGCCGCCGGGTTCTGCTGGGCGAACACCAGGTTCCGGTCCTTCAGACCATGCAGCCGTGCGATTGCCTGTGAGGCCTCCAGAGTCTGCCGGGCCGGGTATTTCACGGGCGCCGGGGCATCCTCGTTGAAGGCAATCTGGCCGTAGACAAACAACTCCACACCGGGCTCACCGTAGCCGCTGCACAGGCGGGTATGGTTGGCCGCCCCTTCATCCCCGAAATGGCTCACCGACGGCAACGCCCGGTGATGGGCGAAGTAGCTCTCGTCGGTGAAGATGGCCTTCAGGGCGCGGCCGGTCACCTCATGCTCAATGGACCGGTGAAACTTGGCGCTCAGGTTCGCTGGCGTGAAGTGCACCCGATGATCAGTGGTATCGGCACTGGGTGAGACCGTTGCAGCGTTTGCGGTCCACATGGGTGAAGCGGAGGAAACTGCCGCCAGGATCGAAGGCGCCTCGGCCGCAACTTTGGTCAGGATTTCCGCATCGGAGCCGGTGAATCCGAGCGCCCGCAGGGTCGGGAGATGCGGCCGCTCGTGGGGCGGCAGGATGCCCTGCACATAACCCCGGTCGGCCAGCCGCTTCATTTTGTCCAGGCCCTGAAGCGCTGCCTCTTTTGGGTTGGAGACCGATCGGACGTTGGATTTGGAGGCGACATTCCCCCAGGACAACCCGGCATAGTTGTGCGTGGGCCCCACCAGGCCATCAAAGTTCGCTTCCACCGCGTGTTGGCTCATGGATCTCATTCCGTCAGTCAAAGGTCAGGCCCGGGGCCAGGCTCTCGGGCAATTCGCTCTTACGGGCCTCCAGGGAGGCCATGGGCCAGGCGCAATAATCGGCCGCATAGTAGGCGCTGGGGCGATGATTGCCGCTGGCACCGACGCCACCGAAAGGCGCGGCACTGCTGGCGCCGGTCAACGGCCGGTTCCAGTTCACGATGCCGGCCCGGACCTCTTCCACCAGCCGGTCATAGAGCTTGCGGTCATCGGACAGCAGGCCGGCTGACAGGCCATAGCGGGTATTGTTGGCCAGCTCCAGCGCCTCATCGAAGCTCTTGTAGCGATAAACCGTGAGCAACGGACCGAAGAATTCTTCATCGGTGAGCTCCAGGCCGGTTGCATCGATGATGCCCGGGGACAGCAAGCCAGTATCCGGCTTGAGCTGTCTCATCTCCAGCAACGACTTGCCGCCCTGCTCCAGGATGTTTGCCTGGGCGGCCAGCAGCTTGTCCGCCGCTTCCACGGAGATCACCGAGCCCATGAACGGCTGGGGATCGGCATCGAACTCACCGACCTTGATCTTGCCGGCAACTTCAACGAGGCGGTCCAGGAACTGGTCACCTTTCTTGCCCTTGGGCACCAGCAATCGCCGGGCGCACGTGCAGCGCTGTCCCGCCGACAGGAACGCAGACTGGAGGGCGTGGTGGACCGCACCATCCACATCCGCCACATCCTGAACGATCAGCGGGTTGTTGCCGCCCATTTCCAGGGCCAGGATTTTCTCGGGCTGGCCGCCGAACTGCTGGTGCAGCAGGTGACCGACGGTGGAGCTGCCGGTGAAGAACAGGCCGTCAATCAAGGGGTGGCCCGCCAGGGACCGGCCGGTATCTGCGCCACCCTGCACCAGGTTGATTACGCCATCGGGCACGCCGGCCTTCTCCCAGAATTTGACCGTCATTTCCGCCACGCCCGGGGTCAGCTCGCTGGGCTTGAACACCACAGTGTTGCCTGCCAGCAGGGCGGGCACGATGTGTCCGTTGGGCAGGTGGCCCGGGAAGTTATAGGGGCCGAACACGGCGACCACCCCGTGGGGCCGGTGCCGCAATACTGCATGGCCGCCGGCCACATCGGACTCGGAGTAACCGGTACGCTCATTATAGGCTTTGATGGAGATCGCCACCTTGCCAATCATCGCGGCCACCTCGGTGCGGGATTCCCACAGCGGCTTGCCGGTCTCCCGCCCAATCTGGTGTGCCAACTCTTCTTTGTTTGCTTCCAGCAAGTCTCGGAACGCCTCAACCACCGCCTGGCGCTCAGCAAAACTCTTGCGTTGCCATTTCACAAAGGCATTGCGGGCCTCACGGATGGCGGCATCGACGTCCTCCAGGTTGGCGCCAGTGCCGTCCCAGACAGTTTCCCCGGTGACCGGCTGTACGGATTCGAAAGGCAGACCGTGACCGGTCAGCCATAAACCATCGATAAAGATTTCACCTGTCAGATTCGCCATAATTCCACACCTCCCGGTCCTGGAGTTCCTGTCATCCGCGCCTCAGTCCCACGATGAATGGCTGCGGTACTTCTTGATTCTGTTCTCGGATGCCTCATCAACATTATCGCCTGCCCTATGGGAATGAATGGGCCAGAAACCTCCTTCTTTCAAGGGTGCCAGGCGCACTGAATCCCCCGATTGCACCTGTAGCGCTTCCGCCACCTCCGGCGGCATCCGGACGGTCTCAGGACCGATGTACTTCGCCGGCATCGTGGTTACCCGGAAGTCCCGGAACGAGCGGTTCGAGACCATAGCACGTTCAGCCGGAGGTGCTTCGAGACTCATGGGTTTGTTGGTGATCAGAACATAGCGGTTCACGCTTTCGCGAATAGTGCGGATGTTATGCACAAACGCTTCCACCACAGGGCCACCGTCGAAAATATCCACCAGGCCATTGAAATTGAACCCTTCAGCCTGAAGCATTTTCAGGGCCGGCGCCGTGTTGTCGTGCACCCTGCCGATGACGGCCCGCGCCGAGTCCGGCAGCATCGGCACATAGATGGGGTACTTGGGCATCAGCTCGGCGATGAACGACTTGTTACCGAGTCCGGAGAGCTTGTCCGCCTCACTGAATTCCATGTCGAAAAACTTGGCCCCGAGCGCGTCCCAGAGCGGGCTCTGCCCGTTCCGGTCGGACACACCGCGCATTTCGGCAAAGACCTTCTCGGAGAAGTGCTTGCGGAACTCGTCCAGGTACATGAACCGGCACCGGGACAGCAGCAATCCGTTACCCCCGCCCTGGTAGTCATTCGACAACAGCAGCGAGCAGATTTCACTGGTGTCGGTCATGTCGTTGGACAGTTGCAGGGTCGGCGTCCGCACATGCACGCCAAGCTCTTTCGACGCGTTGACGGTAAGGCTCAGCCGATAATTGTAGAACACCTCGTCGAGCCCGACCCGGGCCTGGATTCCGCTGATGCCCACGGCCTTGCCGGTGTCAATGTCCTCAAGAGCGAACAGGTACAGCCCGGCTTCCGGCGCGCAGCGCTGGTTGAAGGTTTCCCGGGCGTGATCGATCTTGCGTTGCAGCAGCTCGCGATCCGCTGGCAGGGTGGTCAGGCCCTTGCCGGCATTGAGCGCCATGGTGTAGAGATCGTCGAGGTCGTTTTCCTGCAGTGGCCGGATTACCAGCATGGCCGAGCCTCCTGTTTGCGATTCCGGGTCATAGCGGCGCCACCCTTACCGTGTCGCCGGCGCTCTTGTTGAGCAGCTGCCAGGTGCGAACCGGAACCTGTACTTTTCCGCCAAGGGTGACGGCTACCGGGGTCAGGGTGCAACGGAAATCCTCTCCCTCACCGGCCGCAATGAGGCAGGTTTCCCCGGCGTCCTCGTGGCTGGCATGCAGTTCCTTGCGATCGCTGGTAACCAGTGTTCGCAGGCTGTCGGTGCGGGCTTCGAGCACCGGGCCGGCATCGAAAATATCGAGGTAACAGCCGGCCTGGAAACCTTCCCGCTGCAGCAGTTCCAGGTTGGGAACGGTCAGTTTGTGTGCCTGACCCAGGGCTTCCTGTGCTTTGGGGCTGAGCAGGGTGACGTAGATGGGATTGGGCGGCATCAGTTCGGCGATGAAAGTCTTGCTGAGGGTTCCCGAATACTGGTCAGCGGTCTGGAAATCCATGTTGAAGAAGTGCCGCCCGAGGCTGTCCCAGAAGGGCACGCTGCCATCCTCTTCCTGGACGCCCTGGATCTCGACGACCATGCGGTTGCTGAACCATTCCCGGTGTTCGGCGATGAACAGCAGGCGGGCCCGGGACAGCAGTTCGAAGGCGTCGGTGGTTCGCAGTTCAGGTTTGATGGCGAAGGAGCACAGCAGGCTCTGGTCGGTCAGGCCGTGGCTGGGGTAGAGCACTTCGACGCGGCGGGAGACGCCCAGTTCGTGGGAGGCGTGGATGAGGGCGTCGCGGCGGTAGTTGTAGAACGGCTGGCCGTTACCGGCGCGTGCGTCGATGCCGGCGGTGCCGAGGATTTCGCCGGTTTCGGTGTTTTCGAGGACGAAGAGGAATCTTGGGGGTTCTTCTTCGTCGCTGGCTTTGCCAGCAAAGGAGTCCAGGGAATGGCGGATTTTGCTGGCCAGGGCTTCCCTCTGTTTCGGGAGCGTCGATGACATTCTCGCGCCCTGGGTGCCTGCGATTTCCAGGATCGAGTCCAGGTCAGCTGGGGTTGCCGGACGGACTAGCCACATAATTGCTCCCTGTTGTTTTTGATCTGGGCATTCCTTCAAGTTCGGAGATGCCTGGCCGGCCGGAACCCGGTCCCACCTCCCGGGAACCGCTACGATCCCCCGCTGCGCGGGTCCAGCCAGTAATCATAGATTACTGTCGTTCAGCTGCGCATGAAGCTCCGCTTCATAAACGCTTGCCTCACCCATGTGCGCTTGTTTCAGGCCATCCTTGGCCTTCAACATTCCCGGAAGGGGAAACCGGGCACCGACCTAACTTTCACTCAGGCCGTCAACTTTTTAACGGCTGTTTCGAACCGCTCCAACGCTTCCTCGATATCCTGATCCGGGATGATCAGTGACGGCGCCAAACGGACAACGTTTCCGCCAGCCACCAACACCATTACGCCCTCATCCAGACCCGCATTCAGGAAGTCCTTGGCCTTGCCCTGCCATTTTTCGGTCAGCACGCAACCAAGCAGCAGTCCGGCGCCGCGGACTTCGCTGAACACGCCGTAGCGTTCGCCGATGTCCATCATGCCTTTGCGGAGTTTTTCGGAGCGGGCTTTGACGCCTTTGAGGATTTCCGGCTGGCTGATGGTGTCGACCACTTTCTGAGCCACTGCGCAGGCCAGGGCGTTGCCGCCGTAGGTGCTGCCGTGGGTGCCGACGCCGAGGCTGGCGGCGATTTTGGCGGTGGTGAGCATGGCTGCCACCGGAAAGCCGCCACCGAGGCTTTTGGCGCTGGAGAG
>JAAZVL010000178.1 GCA_018623515.1 Marinobacter sp. | reverse complement strand
CCTCCGATATCTACAGTCTCGGGGTTACTCTGTACAAATTGGTGACCGGGGAAACCCCCTTCCAGGGTGACACCCTGGCGAACCTGACCTACCAGATCCTGAACAAGCGGCCGCGCAGTGCCCGTTCGTTCAATCCGGATCTGCCCAACGGTGTGGTCAGGCTGATCAACAAGGCGATCCAGCGGGAGCCTGAAAAACGCTTCGCCAGTGCTGCTGACATGGCTGAAGCAATCAGGCGCCAGGCGCAGCGAGAGGCAAGGGAGGTGGCCTCCTGATGGATTACGACATTGCCGGCGACTCCCATGTGGGGACGGTGCGACAGACCAACCAGGACCGGGTAGAGTGGCGCCGCAGTCATGACGGTCGCCAGGCTTTGCTGGTTTTGGCTGATGGCATGGGAGGCCATCAGGGCGGAGAGATTGCCAGTCAGCTGGCGGTGGCGGCAGTGCTGGATTCATTGCTGCCAGCCCTGTCTGCCTCGGTAGTTCCGGGTTCAGTGGCTGTCCGCGAACGGCTCGATGCCGCATTTGACCTGGCCGCAGCGAGGATACAGAAGGAGCAGGATGGCGACGCCCGCCTGGAGAGGATGGGCACGACCCTGGTCGTCGCGTGGGTGATCGATCATACCGCCTTCATTGCCCATATCGGGGATTCGCGTTGTTACCTGGTTGCCCGAGGCCGGGTCCGGTGCCTGACGCGGGATGATACCGTGGTCCAGAACATGATCGAGGACGGCAGCATTACCGAGACCGAAGCCCCGAGGGTTCCGTTCAGGAATGTTCTCACCCGGGCCCTGGGTGCATCCGATGACGCCACGCCCAGCTTCCGATTGCAGGAGCTGGCACCAGGCGAGGGGCTGCTGCTCTGCTCCGACGGGCTCACCGGAGCGCTGCCGGAGACCCGCTGGTCCGAAATCATCGACCATGGCCCGGACGCAGACGCAGCCGTGCAGGCACTGATTGACCTGAGTCTTGAAAATGGCGCCGGAGACAACGTCTCTGTTGTTTTAATGATGTTGAAGGATTGAGGAATACGGCAATGGCTTCACTTTCACAGCTGGTGGACAACGTGGTGGTCAACACCTTTGTGCTGGCACAACCGCTGACCCGGATCGGGCGCCGACCGGACAATGACATCCGCATCGACGAGATTTCCGTGAGCGGTCAACACGCCGTCATCGAGGCGAGCCCCAATGCTTACCTTGAGGGCACGGTGGATTTCTACATTGTCGACAGCAACAGCACCAACGGCACCTTCGTGAATGACCTCAAAGTCGAGGGACGTCAGCGGCTCAACAGCAACGACATGATCCGGGTCGGCTGGAACGAGTTCCGGTTCATCGACGAGGATGAGAACACGCTGGAGAAGACTGCCTACATCCTGGACTGACCGGCGGTCTTTTGCCGGTCAGGCCTGCCTCTCGATAACCAGCTCTGAGAAACGCTGTAACAGGCTGCTTGCCTCCGGTGCCGGTGCGACCTCGTTGAGCAGTGCGTGGGCATCAAGACCTTCCTTGTCCAGCTCCGGTGCCTGCACTTCCAGATAGGCCCTCATGACGGCATCGGAAAATTCCGGATGGAATTGGACACCCCAGGCGCACTTACCCACCCGGAAGGCCTGGTGTGGCTCGAAATCAGACCGGCCCAGCAAAATCGCTCCGGGTGGCAGTCTCAGGACCGACTGTTTGTGCGTAAGCTGTGCCCGGAAGCGCGGAGGGAGGGAGTTGAAAAGCGGGTCTTGCCGGGCCTCGGGAAGCAGTTCCACGACTCTGGTTCCGGTTTCCCGACCATCGGGGTGGTATCCCACCTCGCCACCCAGGGCATGGGCCAGCAACTGGTGGCCGTAGCACACGCCGAGCACCGGGATGCCGGCGTTCACCGCTTTCGCCAGCCAGGCTGCCGCGTTTTCACTCCAGGCTTCCCGGTCACTGACCATGGCGGGCGAGCCGGTCACCACAATGCCGTCCCACTCCGACGGATCTCCCGGTTCTTCGCCCTGAGGGAGATCCATCACGGTCATTGCAAGATCCGGGCACAGCCCCCTGATGAACCAGTCCTCGAAATCGCCGAACCGGGCTCGGATATCGGTATAGGTGGTTCCCGTTTTCAGAATTAAAACTCGTGCCTTTGCCATCTGTCAGTTCACCGGTCCTGCGGGGTAAATGGGTACATGTCGATTCGGGCAAGCTTTGTAAGGAAATGTAGCTTCGTGGATCCAATCGTGGGAACCGCTCGTTAATTTGCGTACTTTTTCATAATTTAACCGGAACGGCGGGCCAGAGTTCAATGAGTACATCTTCAAAGTTGTTGTTTTTCGTTCTTTCGACCGCGTTTCTCGCCGGTTGTGGCGGTGGATCCGGCGGTGGCGGTTCATCGGCCTCGGCCGTTTCGGACAACACTGAGCGCAACCGGTCCGCCTCCGAAGAGCCCGTCACGATCCTGGTCAATGGCTGCGAAGTGCAGGAATACCAGGCGGCGATGCTGGAGTATGTGAATGCGGCGCGCAGCCAGGGCCGGCAGTGCGGCTCCGAGTTTTTCCCGGCGGTTGAGCCGTTGGTCTACAACTGCCCGGTTGAAGAGGCCGCAAGCAAACACAGCAATGACATGGCTCAGAACAATTTCTTCAGCCACACAGGCTCGGACGGCCTCCGGGTCGGAGGACGTGTCACCGAAACCGGCTACGAATGGTCGGTTGTTGGCGAGAACATTGCCGCGGGCTTTGATGATGTGGAGTCGGTCATGACCGGCTGGCTGGACAGCCCGGGGCATTGTCGCAACATCATGGACAGCCGGTTCTCAGGCGTTGCCGTTGTCAGGGGCGATAGCCGGGTGGCGGATTATCCGAATTACTGGACCCAGGTATTCGCAAAGCCCCGTTAAAACCACCGTCACCGGCGGCCGGAGCGGCCGCGGTGACAATTCGGTCCGTAGCGGATCAGTCGTTGATTTCGGCGTTGTGGTAGACGTTCTGGACGTCGTCAAGTTCGTTCAGCATGTCGAGAAACTTCTCGAACATGGGGATGTCGTCACCTTCCACCGGAGTGGTGGTTTTCGGCAGGAACTGGATTTCGTCCACATCGAACTCGATGCCCTCGAAGGCGGCTTCCAACGCCTGCTTGGTCTTGGCATATTCCGTGTTCGGTGTGAACACGGTGATGCGGCCGTCCTCGTTTTCGATATCGGTCACGTCCACATCGGCTTCCATCAGGGCCTCAAGTACCGCTTCCTCGTCCTGTCCGGTGAAGGCGAAAATCGCGCAGTGATCGAACATGTGGGCAACAGCGCCGGGAGTGCCGATCTTGCACTTGGTCTTGGTGAAAGCCAAACGGACATCGCCAAAGGTACGGTTCGGGTTGTCGGTGAGGCAATCTACGATCACCATGCAGTTGCCGGGGCCGTAGCCTTCGTAGCGGGCAGGGGAATAATCCTCGCCGCCGCCGCCCTTCGCCTTGTCGATGGCTTTTTCAATGACGTGGCTCGGCACCTGGTCCTTCTTGGCCCGGTCAATGAGGCCGCGCAGCGTCAGGTTGGCCTGGGGATCAATGCCGCCGGACTTGGCGCACATGTAGATTTCACGGCCGTACTTGCTGTAGACCTTCGTTTTCGCCGCGGCTGTCTTGGCCATGGATTCTTTGCGGTTCTGGTAGGCTCTGCCCATCTGACCTGCCTCTTCTTGCTGTTCAGGAAAACGCCGGATTTTACTCAACAAAACGATTCGGGGACAGGTTTAATGCTGTAGTGCGGTCTCGGCGGGGAAAGCGGGCGGCGACAGGGCCGCCGCCCGGAAGGGTCAGATGTAGTCGGTCGGAGGGGTGTAATTGTCCGGGCCCATCAGATCGATACCGCAGGGCACATCGGAGACCCAGTTCAGGAAACGGTTCACCATTTCCGGTCCCTCGAAGCGCTTGCCATGCTGGGGCACGATCATGCTGACCTCCATCCCTCGCACCATGTCGGCCCAGAGGCGGCAGACTTTCTGGGAGGCAATGTAGCGCTTGTGGAAGCCGATCATGCTGGGAATGTGGCGATCAAAATCCTGGACCGGCTTGTGATCATCCTCGCCGCCCATTGACGCACCAAGGTCACCGGAGAAAAGGATCTTCGAGACCGGATCGTAGAACTGCAGGTTGCCGACCGAGTGCATGAAGTGCGCCGGCAGGCAGGTGAGGTAGGTATCACCGAAAGGCACTTTCGCGCCGCCGTCCGGAATGCTCACAATGCGGTCGTAGACACTGCCGGTCAGCTGGTTGCTCACATAGCTTGAAACCAGGTGCGGCAGGAAGCGGGCCCAGAGCCGGGAGGTTACGATCTTTGCGCGGGTGTGGACGATCCAGCGGTCGATGGCGCCGATGATGTCCGGGTCCTGGTGGGACGCGAAGACGTAGTCCATGTCCTTGATGTTCATGTAGCGTGACGCCGCCACCGAGAGCGGGGTGTAGGTCAGGTCTCCGCCCGGATCGATCAACGCTTCGTGCTTGCCGTCAACAATCAGGAACTGGTTGGACTGGACGCCCTCACCGGTTACCAGGGAATCGAACATCAGGCATTTGTGGTGTCCGTCATCGAACAGGACAATGGGCTCTGCTGCCATTTCGGTCTCCCGCCAGGATTTTGTGTGCGGCTCATTAGCCGGATATTGCAACCGGGCGGGAGATTACAGAATTGATGAATGCAAATTTTTGCTTCAGGTCAATTTCGTGACATTCATCAAGTAACGATTTGTTTTCCACCGGAATGTCAGGCGAGTTCCGGCACCCGCTTGATTCCCCTTCGAATTCCCTGTTCCAGGGCACTGGAGACAACTTTTCCGGTAAACGGCACGATGTCCTCGAAACGGATGGTGTAATGCACCCGGGTCTGGCCGTCCGGGGTGTCCTCGAATCGGATCCGGCCGAGATGATTGCGTATCGGGCTCATGCTGGTGACGGTGTATTCAATCAGGGTCTCGGGCTCGAAGCTGAGCACCGTTTCTTCCAGGCCAATAGGGCCAATTCCGATCTTGCGAACCGAACCGATGCCGTTGGGATCGGCCTGGTCACTGTCCCGGATGCGTTTGATCGGGGCACCGAGCAACTTGCCAAAGCGCTGGTGGTCGGCAAACAGGGCAAACACTCTTCGTCGCGGGATGTTGAAGGTTTCGTCGATCTCTATCGTGTACTGTGCCATGGCGCAATCCCTGATTATTGGCGATGGCTCCAGAGTAACGGTTTGGCGTATTCAACAAAAGTCGTAGACGAACCATCCGATGACTCTGGCCCTCAGTGACGGGCCGTGTGTCTGTAATCCCTTGGCGATTGGCCCATTACCTTCTTGAACAGGCGGGAAAAATAGTAGGCGTCGTCGTAACCCAGGCGGCGGCTGATGTCGGCAAAACTCAGGCCGGTGGTGTCCAGCATCTGGCAGGCGCGTTCCACTTTCAGGTGCAGGAAATGCTGAATGGGCGATGTGCCGGTCTGTTCCCGGTAGCGGGTGGCAAAGTGCGCCGGAGAGAGGCCGGCCAGATCCGCCAGTTGTTCAAGGGTAAGACGATCCTCCAGGTGCTCACGCATGTAGTTGTGGATCGTGTCCAACTCGGACTGGCGTTCGTGGCTGGTTTCGTCCGCATTCATCGGGACCGCGGCCAGCAGCTGGCGCAGGCGGTTGGCGGCATGGATCAGCCCCCGCGTGCGGAAACCGGTCTGGCGTACCGAGAGCAGACCGTTGAAATCCACCAGCAGCCGGGGCTGGCGGCCCAGGTGTCGGATGCGGGTCGGGCCATCAAATCCCATGTAATTACGGAAGTCCTCGGCCAGCGGGCCGGTGTAGTGCACCCAGTGGATGGTCCAGGGATTGTCCGGGTCGGCGGTATAGCGATGGCTGGCCCCGGCCGGCAGCAGCAGCAAATCCCCGGCCTCTACGGTGTAGGGCTCTCCGG
>JAAZVL010000177.1 GCA_018623515.1 Marinobacter sp. | reverse complement strand
CCCTGTCCGTGCTGTCCACCGGTGGACAGCACGGACAGGGCATTGACCTGACCCACGCAGGTGCCGGTGGTGGTGACCAGGGTGGAGCCATCGCGGATCGAATCGTAGAACTGGTCCCGGATCCGGCTGCTGCGGTAACGGGCACTTTCCAGGGCGCGTTCCACATGCACCTCGGTGATCAGCCGGGCCTTGGCCTGACGGGCCCAGAAATCCGATTCCCGCAGGAGATTGGCAATGTCGGCCGCATGGAGGGACAGGCGATTCTGGTGCTCCGCCATGCGGGCACTGTGCTCGATGATCCGGGCCACTGCCTTGTTGGAACAATGCAGCAGCTTCTTCTCCACCACCAGGCTGGCGATGAACTTGGCATACAGCAACTGGCTGTCGTCGGTGCGGTACATCTCGTTCTCGAAGTCCGCCGTCACCCGGAACAGCTCGGCGAACTCGGAATCGTATTCCTGCAGCAGCAGCCAGGTTTCCCGGTCCCCGAACAGGACGATCTTCACGTCCAGCGGCACCGCCTCGGGCTCGATGGAAATGGTCCCGGACAGCGTCATTTCGCGCTCCAGGGAATTGATCTGCAGGGCGCGGGAACGCAGTGCCCGCTTCAGACCGTCCCAGACAAACGGTTGTTCAAGAACCTTGATGGCATCCATCAGCAGGTAGCCGCCATTGGCCCGATGCAGGCTGCCCGGGCGGATCAGGGAGAAGTCGGTAAACACAGTGCCCTTGTAGGTCACGTTCTCTACATACCCGAACAGGTTGTGATAGGTGGGGTTGTCCTCGACCACCACCGGCACCTCGTTGGTTTTCTGGTGCACCAACAGGTTGATCAGGTAACGGCGGGGCATCTTCTTGTCCAGGGAAGCGTAGGCAATGGCCGCCTGTTCGTCGTTGTCCTCCAGGAAGATGTCCAGGTTTTCCACCAGGTCCGAGCGCACCGCTTCCAGGTACCCGACCACATCGGGCAGATCCTTGTGCTTCTCGATCAACTCATCAATCTGGTGGCCGGAAATGCCCTCCAGGGTCTCCTGGTTCAGCGCCTGCTGCTTCTCGGCGTACTCCTGCTCCCAGTCGGCAATCTTGCGCAGGGCCTGACGAAGCCGCTTCTCGAGCTTGTTGATGGCGTCCTCAAACTTGTCCCGCTGTTCCTCGGTCAAAGCCTGGAAGGTCTCCGCGGTATGAGGTTCGTCGCCGTTCATTGCCACAAGCCGGTAGCCCCCGGGAGTCGAGACCGTCAGACGCACCTTCTTGCGCTTGGCCTGGCTGGCAACTTTCTCGAGTTCCTCTTCCTGCTTCTGCGCGTATTCATTCTTGAGCTGTTCGGACCGCTCCAGGAAGCTGTCACTGTCAAAGGTCTGGGGAATGACCTTGACCAGACGGGACATCAGCTTTTCCATGTCCTGCTTGAGCTGGGTGCCCTTGCCCGCCGGCAGCTGCAACAGTTTCGGCACCCGCGGCTCTTCGAAATTGGCAACATAGCACCAGTCATGACTCTGCTGTTCGGTATCGACATGATGTTCCAGGTAACGAAGCATCATGGTGCGCTTGCCCAGCCCGTTACGCCCGACCGCATAGACGTTGTACCCACCATGGGGCATTGCCAGGGCGAACCGGACGGCTTCCTGTGCCCGGTTCTGGCCGACAATCTCCGCCAGGGGCTCCAGCTGCCGTGTGGTCTTGAAGGGCAGGTCTTTCAGTACGCAGGCCTTGTACAGCTGATGCAGAGGCAGTGACTTCAATGTGTGTTCCTGTAACAGTCAGAATGCATTGGTGATTTATCGTCTTGTCTTTGGCCGCCCATTGTAGATTCTGCGGGCCGCCATGTCGCGTTTCGGCCAAAGATTTAGCGGTCAGGACCTCGGCGGCTTTTGTTAACCAGCGCACAAAACCACACCTGATCATTTTTCAGCCGCCGATACCGGCACTAAACTTCTTCACCCGGCCATGGTTTGGGCCGGCACATGACAAGAAACGCAATGGACGCCCAGTTATGACGCATGATTCCGCTGATCGCAGAATCAAGGATCGCTATCCGGCCTCTTGCCTGAAGGTGCGCGTGCAGGAGCGAGGGTTCTTTGGCCGAGGCAGGAACATCATCGCGGTGACCTGTCTTGATCTCAACCGCTACGGCATGGCGGTGCTTTGCCCTCGGCCCATGGTTCCCGGCGCCCGACTGTTTCTGGACCTGCAGGGGAAATACATCAGCGAGTCACGGGTCGGTGCCCGGGTGGTGGACTGCCAACCGTTCCAGACCGGTTACCGGATCAGCGTGCAGTTCAGCTATTGTCTCAACAAGAAAGGCTATTCCCGGACCATGGACAACGCCCTGTCCCGTATCGAGGGATTCTATAACCGTCTGGCGGGCTAGCGAGGCAGCGCTCTAGATCAACCCTGCATCCAGGCTGGCCGCCACGTACATGCCTAATTCCCGGCATTGCTCCTCGAATTCATCCCGGTATTCACCTCGGCAGATCAGCGGATCCCGCACAAGCTTCCAGCGCAGTCCGGTGGTAATGCTCTCGATCGCGCGGTTGGTGCCGGTGCCATCGTGTCCGGCACGGATGTAATAGGCGAAGGGCAGGCCCTGGGTCTTCTCAAGACAGGGATAGTAACTGCGGTCAAAAAAGTCTTTCAGGGCGCCACTCATGTAGCCCAGATTTTCGGTGGTGCCGAGGATGATGGCATCGCAGGCGAGGATATCATCGGGGCCGGCGTCCAACGGCGCCTTGACCACCACTTCGACCGCCTCGATGTCTTCATGGCGGGCGCCGCTTTCGACAGCGTCCCGCAAACGGAGGGTATTCGGGGAAGGCGCGTGGGCAACAATGAGCAGTCGCTTCATGGCATCCTCCCCCGACAAACGGAACTTTAGAGCAGTTCTCCGTTGGCTTCCGCCGGCGCCTCAGCGGCCGCCTCTTTCTTTTCCGGCTTGGGCATCAGCTTGTCACGGACCTTGGCTTCGATCTCGTTGGCAATGTCCATGTTCTCCTCCAGGAACTTGCAGGCATTCGCCTTGCCCTGACCGATCTTGTCGCCGTTGTAGGAATACCAGGCACCGGACTTGTCCACGAAGCCCTCTTTGACACCCATATCCAGCACTTCGGCCATGTGGTAGATGCCCTTGCCGTACATGATCTGGAACTCGGCCTGCTTGAACGGCGGTGATACCTTGTTCTTCACGACCTTGACGCGAGTCTCGTTACCGACCACCTCGTCGCCCTCTTTCACGGAGCCGATGCGGCGGATGTCCAGACGTACGGAGGAGTAGAATTTCAGGGCGTTACCACCGGTTGTGGTTTCCGGGGAACCGAACATGACGCCAATCTTCATACGGATCTGGTTGATGAAGATCATCAGGCAGTTGGCGTGCTTCACGTTACCGGTCAGCTTACGCAGCGCCTGGGACATCAGGCGGGCCTGAAGACCAACGTGACTGTCGCCCATTTCACCCTCGATTTCCGCTTTCGGCGTCAGGGCCGCTACGGAGTCAACGATGATGACGTCAACGGCGTTGGAGCGGACCAGCATGTCCGCGATTTCCAGGGCCTGTTCACCGGTGTCCGGCTGGGACACCAGCAGGTCGTCGACGTTGACACCCAGTTTTTCGGCATAGACCGGATCCAGGGCATGCTCGGCATCCACAAACGCACAGGTTTTGCCGGCCTTCTGGGCTTCAGCAATCACCTGCAGCGTGAGCGTGGTCTTACCGGAACTCTCAGGACCGTAAATCTCGCAGATTCGACCGTAAGGAAGACCACCGATACCCAGAGCCACGTCCAGCCCCAGGGAGCCCGTGGACACCGCAGGAATGGCTTCACGGGGCTGATCCCCCATCTTCATGACGGCGCCCTTGCCGAACTGGCGTTCAATCTGGCTCAGTGCTGCGCTAAGTGCTTTTTTGCGGTTGTCTTCCATCGGTACAAAACCCCTTGTCGACTGGGCTGCCAAGTCATTCCAAGGTATTGGCAGCGGAATCCGGAAGGGAAACCACTGCACTCACCCAGCAGATTCCCTGTATATTTGAACAGTATTAAAACACAAGCGAACGGGGAGACCAACCCCTCATCCCGTGAACCTGATCAAGAAAATTGTCACGCCCCCTCAAGGAAGCCGGTAACTGCCTGCAATGCAAACAAAACCGACTGCCGGCGCACCTCATCCCGGTCACCGTCGAAGTGTTTGACCACGGCCTCGGTCTGGTCCAGACCGCTGCCCCAGGCAAACCAGACCGTGCCCACCGGCTTGTCGGGACTGCCACCACCGGGGCCTGCCACGCCGCTGATCGCCACGGCCACATCCACCCCCGCAGCCTGAACCGCTCCGGCCACCATCTGGCGGACAACCGGTTCACTGACAGCGCCATGCTGCTCCAGGGTATCCGGCGACACCCCGAGCAGGGCCTGTTTGGCGCCGTTGCTGTAGGTCACCAGACCGGCCATCACATAGGCGGAGGAACCCGCGCGATCGGTGAGCACCTTGGCCACCCAGCCGCCGGTGCAGCTCTCTGCTGTGGCAATGGTACGTCCCTGCTCCTTCAACAGTTCGCCCAGGCGATCGCCGGCCTGTTCCAGTTCCTGATCGCTAGCCACCATGATCCGCTCCTTCCTTTAGTGGGGATACAAACCCTTCATTTCATCGCCGCCGTTATTTTCTTACAATTCACGGCTTCATCCAAAAGCAATACAACCCGGACCCATTCATGTCAGTAGCCCAGACCGATCTCTCCAAGCACACGCCCATGATGCAGCAGTACCTGAAAATCAAGGGCGAGCATCCCAATGAGCTGGTGTTCTACCGCATGGGAGATTTCTACGAGCTGTTCTACGAAGACGCCCGAAAGGCCGCGGAATTCCTGGACATCACCCTGACTGCCCGCGGCCAGTCCGGAGGCAACCCGATTCCCATGGCCGGCGTGCCGTTTCATTCCGCCGAGAGTTACATTGCCCGTCTGGTCCGGGCGGGTCAATCCATCGCCATCTGTGAACAGATCGGTGACCCGGCCACCAGTAAGGGGCCGGTGGAGCGCCAGGTGGTCCGGATTGTTACGCCCGGCACCCTGAGTGACGATGCCTTTCTGGAGGACCGGCGCGATAACCTGCTGGTGGCCATCTACAGCCACCGGGAGCAGTTCGGGTTTGCCTCCCTGGACATTTCCAGCGGTCGTTTTGCGGTCTCTGAACTGGAGGGGCTGGAAGCACTTCAGGGCGAACTTCAACGTCTACGCCCGGCGGAAATACTCATCAGCGAGGACTTCCCCTACGGCGAGATCCTGGAAGGCTTCACCGGTATACGCCGGCAGGGTCCCTGGCTGTTCGAGGGAGACACCGCCCATCGAGTCATTACCCACCAACTGCAGGTACGCGACCTTACCGGTTTTGGCTGTGAGGACCTGCATCTGGCCATCTGCGCCGCCGGCTGCCTGCTGCAGTACGCCAAGGAAACCCAGCGTACCGCCCTGCCCCATATCCGAAAACTAACCCGTGAACGGCGGGAAGAGGCGGTGATCCTCGACGCCACCAGCCGTCGCAACCTGGAAATCGATACCAACCTCATGGGTGGCCACCAGCATACCCTGGCCTGGGTGATGGACCGTACCGCCACCGCCATGGGCGGCCGCGAGCTGCGTCGCTGGCTCAACCGCCCGCTTCGCGACGTGGATGTGGTCCGCCAGCGTCAGCAGGCGGTATCGGCCCTGCTCGACGGTTTCCATTACGAGCCGGTGCACGACCTGCTCAAGCAGGTAGGCGACATTGAGCGGGTGCTGGCCCGGGTGGCGCTGCGATCAGCACGTCCCAGGGACCTGGCGCGGCTGCGGGATGCGTTCCAGACCCTCCCGCAACTCCAGGAAACCCTGAAACCGGTGAACTCCCACCACGTGGTCAAGCTGGCCACCAGCATCGGCGAATACCCCGAACTGG
>JAAZVL010000041.1 GCA_018623515.1 Marinobacter sp. | reverse complement strand
GCGCCAGGAATGCTGAACGGCACGGAATACACGCTCCGGGTGCGGCATCATGATGGTAACCCGCCCATCCCGGGTGGTAACGCCCGTGATACCTTCCTCGGAGCCGTTCGGGTTATACGGGTAACGGGTGGTTACCTGGCCCCGATTATCGACATAGCGCAAGGCCACCAGCTCATTCTCGGACAGCGCTCCGGCAGACGTACCGGACGCGAATTCGACCCGGCCCTCACCGTGGGCAACCGCGATAGGCATCCGGGAACCGGCCATGCCGTCGAGGAACGCGGACGGCGAGGAGGCAACCTCCACCATCACCAGCCGGGCCTCGAATTGTTCGGACTGGTTGCGCACGAAGCGCGGCCAGCCTTCACTGCCCGGAATCAGTTCGTGAAGATTGGACAGCATCTGGCAACCATTGCAGACCCCCAGCGCGAGCGTATCCTGACGGTTGAAGAAGTGGGCGAACTGGTCCCGAACCCGATCGCTGAACAGGATGGACTTTGCCCAACCCTCGCCAGCTCCCAGAACATCGCCGTATGAGAAACCACCGCAGGCGACCAGGCTGTTGAAACCGTCCAGTGTCACGCGCCCGGCGAGCAGGTCGCTCATGTGCACATCAACCGCCTCGAAACCGGCGCGGTCGAATGCGGCCGCCATCTCCACCTGGCCATTCACGCCCTGCTCGCGCATGACCGCCACTTTCGGACGGGCGCCGGTATTGATGTAAGGCGCGGCAACGTCCTCGTTGATGTCGAAGTTCAGGTCGACGTGCAGCCCCGGGTCTTCCGCATCCAGCAGGTTGTCGAACTCCTCCTGCGCGCAGTCGGCGTTATCCCTGAGGGACTGGATCCGGTAGCTGGTCTCCGCCCAGAGGCGCTGGAGCTCGACCCGCGGCTCGTCCACCACCTTTTCGCCCTCAAAGCTCAGGCGCAGACGATCGTCATTATTCAGGGTGCCGATCACACTGGTGTGATCGCCAAGCCCGGCCCCGGAGAACTGCTGAAGTACAAACCCGGTGTCCTCGCGGCGAACCTGAATGACCGCACCCAGTTCCTCATTGAACAGCTCACGGGCGAACTGGGAGACATCTTCCGCCAGACCATCAAGCTTGATATCCACACCGGTACGGCCGGCAAAACACATTTCTGCCAGGGTGACGAACAGACCACCATCGGAACGGTCATGGTAGGCAAGCAATTTGCCATCCGCATTCAGGCCCTGGATCACAGCAAAGAACGCCTTGATGTCTTCCGGGTCGTCCAGGTCCGGTGCCACCGCACCCACATGGCGATACACCTGTGCCAGGGCAGAGCCGCCAAGGCGGTTCTGGCCGGCCGCCAGATCCACCAGGATCAGGTCAGTTTCACCGGCATCGGTTGCCAGCTCCGGCGTCAGGGTACGGGCCACGTCGGTCACCGGCGCGAAACCACTGATGATCAGGGAAAGGGGCGCGGTCACACTCTTCTGCTCACCGCTCTCCTCCTCCCAGGTGGTCTTCATGGACATGGAGTCCTTGCCAACCGGGATGGTAATACCCAGCGCCGGGCACAAGTCCATGCCCACCGCACGCACGGTTTCATACAGATTTTCGTCCTCACCCGGATGGCCCGCTGCGGCCATCCAGTTCGCGGACAGGCGAATATCGGACAGGTTGGCAATCGGCGCCGCGGCCAGGTTGGTGATCACCTCACCCACCGCCATACGACCGGATGCCGGCGCGTCAATCACCGCAACCGGGGTGCGCTCACCCATGGCCATGGCTTCACCGGTGCGCACGTCGAAGGAGCTTGCGGTAACCGCCACATCACTGACCGGCACCTGCCAGGGACCAACCATCTGGTCCCGGGCCACCAGGCCAGTAATGGTCCGATCGCCAATGGTGATCAGGAAGCTCTTGGAGCCCACAGACGGCAGCCGCAGGACCCGGCGGATCGCCTCGTTCACATCGATCTTGGTGGAATCGAAAATCGGTTTGGTGAACGAAGAACGGCTGATGCTCCGATGCATCCGGGGCGGCTTGCCGAACAATACTTCCATCGGCAGATCAACGGGCTTGTCATCGAAATAGGAATCGCCAAGCTCGAGGTGATGCTCTTCGGTGGCCTCGCCAATGACGGCGTACGGGCAACGCTCGCGGCGGCACAGAGCGTCGAACAGGTCGAGGTTCTCCGGCGCAACGGCCATCACGTAACGTTCCTGGGACTCGTTACACCATATCTCCAGCGGCGACATACCCGGCTCGTCGCTGGGGATATCACGAAGCTCGAACTTGCCGCCGCGACCACCGTCCTTGACCAGCTCAGGCATCGCGTTGGAGAGACCACCGGCGCCGACATCGTGGATGAAGCAGATCGGGTTTTTGTCTCCCATCTGCCAGCAGCGGTCGATGACTTCCTGGCAGCGACGCTCCATCTCCGGGTTGTCCCGCTGAACGGAGGCGAAGTCCAGATTCTCGTTACTGGAGCCGGAATCCATGGATGATGCCGCACCGCCACCCAGGCCGATCAGCATCGACGGGCCGCCCAGCACGATCAGCTTCGCGCCGACCGGAATGTTGCCCTTCTCCACGTGTTGCTCCCGAATATTGCCGAGACCGCCGGCAATCATGATCGGTTTGTGGTAGCCACGCACTTCCTCACCGGCCGGACCCGGCACCTTCTCCTCGAAAGTACGGAAATAACCCGCCAGGTTGGGACGGCCGAATTCATTGTTGAAAGAGGCACCGCCAATCGGGCCCTCGATCATGATATCCAGCGCGGAGGCAATCCGGTCCGGCTTGCCGTAGCCGATCTCCCACGGCTGGGGATCGTCCGGCAAATTCAGGTTGGACACAGTAAACCCGGTCAGGCCCGCCTTCGGCTTGGATCCGCGACCGGTCGCCCCCTCATCCCGGATCTCACCGCCGGAACCGGTGGCAGAACCCGCCGCCGGTGCGATGGCCGTCGGGTGGTTGTGGGTCTCCACCTTCATCAGGATGTGGATGTCTTCCTCGTTGTAACCATAAACACCAGTCTCGGGATCCGGGAAGAAACGGCCTCCACGGCTGCCCCGGATAACGGAGGCGTTGTCCTTGTAAGCGGACAGCACGCCCTCACTGTTCATCTCGTATGTGTTCCGGATCATCGCAAACAGCGACTTTTCCTGGCCTTCACCGTCGATATCCCAGGAAGCATTGAAGATCTTGTGGCGACAATGCTCGGAATTCGCCTGGGCGAACATCATCAACTCGACATCGGTCGGGTCACGCTGGAGATCGGTGAAGGATTTCACCAGGTAATCAATCTCGTCGTCCGCCAGCGCCAGGCCCAGATTCCGGTTCGCCTTGACCAGGGCATCACGGCCACCCGCCAGAACCGGTACGCGGCTCAGGGTGCGCGGCTCGTCATGACTGAACAGCAGCTCGGCACCGCCCATCTCATGGAAAACCTTCTGGGTCATCCGGTCATGCAGCAGCGCTGCGATCTTTTCACGCTGGTCCAGGCCAAGCTTCTTGGTGGCCCGGATGTAATAGGCAACACCGCGCTCGATGCGGTGGATCTGACGCAACCCGCAGTTTCGGGCGATATCTGTGGCCTTGCTCGACCAGGGAGACAGGGTGCCGGGGCGCGGTACCACCAGGAACAGAACGCCATCCGGTTCCTCTACCGGAACACTGGGGCCATAAACGAGGAGTCGGTCGAGGATGGCCTGCTCGGAATCGGAGAGGTCAAACTCCAGGTCCACAAAGTGCATGAACTCTGCATAGACGTGCTTGACTTCAGGAACAATCTCCTGAATTCGGGAATGCAGTTTGCGGGAGCGGAAAGGCGAAAGCGCGGGTGCGCCGCGAAGTTCAAGCATGATATCAACCTGTATCGCGCGAAAAGAGGAAGTCCGGTGCTATTTGAAAGGCCGCAATGATACTTGAAAGCGCACCGAGGTTACAGCGCCGCTGCGGTTATTCCGGACTGTAAAATTGACATTATTTTGCACATTAATTGAGCAATTTTATTGACCATCCGTGGCGAGGCAGGGATCATGGTCAGCGTGGCAATGGACGCTACGCACAGCATGACAAAGGAATACGCTCACCGAAACCGGGCGTATCTGGCTGATACAGCTGCTACGGAGATCAGGGATTTGTCCAGATTTTTCAATCACCTCGGCGCCTTTCCGGCGCATTTTGCGTTTCTGTTAGGAGCCACTCTGGCTCTGGCGGGTTGCTCGCGCCCGAGTACCATCCAGGAAATTCAGAATGAAGGTGTTCTCCATGTCATTACCCGTGTTGCCCCCTCCATGTATTTCGAAGGCCGCGAAGGGGTCACCGGCTATGACTACGAGCTCGCAAAGCGGTTTGCGGACGAGATCGGTGTCGAGCTGAAGGTCCGCGTGGCCGACGACAACACCGAAATCCTGTCTGTCCTGGAGCGGAATTTTGCCCATATCGGCATGGCCGGCGTATCTCGGCAGCCCGACTTCAGGGACAAATACGAGGCAATCCCCACCGGCATCCAGGCGCAGTCTGTTGTGGTCTACCATAGGGACATCGAACCCCCGGAATCCCTGGCATCCCTGGCCGGGCAAACCCTCCACCTGGTTGCCGACAGCGATCATGAGCACCTCCTTGAAACGACTGCTTCCGAAGCAGACATTTCCTGGCAGGTTCATCCGGGGCTCGATGCTCCCGGCGTCCTGGCACGGGTCGAGAGTGGCGAATTCCCGTTTGCCGTGGTGTCCTCCAACGAGCTAGAGCTTAACCACGTGTTCTATCCGCACGTGAAAGAGGCCTTCGGTCTTGGCGAACCGCGGGAGCTGGTATGGCTGTTTCCGAAAGAACAGGACGGCACGTTGGCCCAAGCGGCCAAGCAGTTCCTCCAGCGATTGCAGGGTGACGGCGTACTGGCACAGTTATCCGAGCGTTTCTACGGGCACCTGGACCGGTTGAACTACGTTGGCGCCCGAACGTTTATGCACCATGTGGAAAATCGCCTTCCGAAATACGAAAAACTGTTCCGGGAATATGCCCGGGACTTCAACATGGACTGGCGCCTGCTCGCCGCCATCGGTTATCAGGAATCACACTGGCGGCCAAACGCGGTGTCACCAACGGGTGTCCGTGGCCTGATGATGCTGACCCGCAACACCGCAAGCTACGTCGGCATCAACAACCGCCTGGACGCCGAAGAGAGCATCCACGGCGGCGCCAAATACTTCCAGATGGTTCACGACAAGATTCCCGAAAGGATTCCCGAGCCGGACCGGACCTGGTTTGCCCTGGCCTCCTACAATGTCGGCTTCGGCCATCTTGAGGACGCCCGGCGACTGACCGAGAGCGCCGGCAAAGACCCGGACCGCTGGATGGACGTGAAGGAATTCCTGCCGCTGCTGGCCCAGAAAGAGTATTACACCAAGACGCGATACGGTTTTGCCCGCGGGCAGGAACCGGTTATCTACGTGCAGAATATCCGTCGCTATTACGACGTACTGGCCCGGGTCATCACGCCTGCGCCCCCCACGAAGCCGGAGCAACCGCAGATTGTCGGTATCGAGCCCGAGGCCGGCCCCGATTCCACCAACAGTTCGGAAGAGCCGACAGCTGCCACGCTCAGAGCCAGTCTGCCCAAAGATCTGGGCCTGATCCCACCGACACTCTGAGGAGTCCGGCGGGTCAGACTTCCGGGAGTTCCCGAGCCTCCAGCGCCCGTTCAACCTGGGCCGCCGAAAATCCGCGGCGGTTCAGGAATCTTGCTTGCCTGACCTTCGCGTCCCAGTCCTCACCAAGATCTGACAGGCCAAACCGCCGCTCCCGCAGTCGGATGGCAACCACACACCAGTCCTCGTCGGTCATGGTATCGAGGCATTCCGGCGCGTGGTGAACACCCCGCTGCTGGAGTTCGCCCAGAATCCTGAGGGGGCCGTAGCCGAGATCCATCCTCTGGCGGGCGTAGACGTCAGCAAAGCGATGGTCGTCGAGCCAGCCCTGTTCCTCATATTCGTCCAGCACCTCCTCGATCAGAGCACTGTCGAAGCGGCGCTGCCTGAGCTTCATGGACAATTCCAGGCGGCTATGTTCACGGCGGGCCAGCAATCTGAGGGCGGCCGCCCGTGCTTTGTAATCCTGATCGTCCTGATTTTCCTGTTTTGCCATTCAGACCCTTTCCGCGAATGCATCCAAAACGCTAGACTAGCCCCCGATTTTCAAAGCATAGCGTTGAGCCCTTCAAAATCGAAACGGACTCTGCGCGATGCATGTACCCGGCCCCACAGGGTCGATGGCCGGTGACGGCACACTTTGCCGGACACCGAGGACTGGTTTCAATCCCAAAGGACACCTTCATGGCCGCATTCATCCAGAAACTGTTCAAGTCTCGCAAGTCAACTGAGACTGCCGGAAAATCCCGCAAGGAAGTCAATGAACAGCCCCAGGTACCTCAGGAAGATGCGCGCGCCGATCAGAGGCAGAGCCAGCTCGAACTGCTCAAGGGCTCCCCTTCCCAGGAGCAACTGGGGATACTGGCGATTGAGGGTGTGACCGCGGAGATTCGTCTTTCAGCCGCCAGAGAGCTCACCGACCCCGAGCAGCTGCAAAAGGTCCAGAAACAGGCCAAAGGCCGGGACAAGGGTGTCTACCAGGCCGCCAAGCAGGCGCTTCAAGCCCATCGCCAGGACATGGAACGCCAGGAAAACATCGCCCGCGCTATCTCCACGCTGATCAATAATGCCCGGGAGCAGGCCCGGAGCGAGGACACCAAGCTTTTCCAGGCGCGACTGGAAGCGCTGACCAATCAGTGGAAAGAACTTGAAAACGAGGCAACGGCGGAGCAGGTACAACAATTCCTGGAGGCCACCCATCGTTGCCGCGAGCGCCTGCAGGATATGGAAGCAGCCCGCGAGGAAGAGAAACGTCACGAGAACCAATTCCTTCAGCGCGAGGAAACCCTCGAGTTGCTCACCAACACCCTGGAGGACCTCAAATCCCAGACCGGCGACTCCCTGCCCTCACTGTCCTCCCTGGACGCACTGCAGAAAACCCAGGAAAACCGATGGCTCGAAGCCACCCGGGATACCGAGGTGGCCCGGCAGGAACAAAAGACCTACGAATCGGCGATGCAGGCCCTTAAAAACTACCTGTCGGCCCTTCGCCGGTTGACCCAGGAGCGCGAGCGCATCAGCGAACTCACAGCGGCCCTGGATTCAGATGCGACGATTACCCCTGAACAGCAGGATCAGGCCAAGACCCTGATCCGCGATATCGATTGGCCCGAGGGGTTCCCGAAACCGGCGCTGCTTGAACCAGTGCGCAAACTGGCCGGCAAGCGCGCGGAAAAGCCGGTACAGACCGAAGATCAGGGTGACCAGAAAGCCCGGGTCGACAACCTGAAAACCACAATGGACAAGCTGGAATCCGCCCTGGAAGCCAAACAGTTCAGGGAATCCCGCCAACTCCTCAAGTCCGCGCAGAATCAGTTCCGGGATCTGGACCGCCGCCACGCGAAGCCATTCCAGGCCAGAATGCAGCTGCTCACCGGTCAGTTCCGGGAGCTCAGCGACTGGCAGGGCTTTGCCACCGAACCCAAGCAGATTGCCCTTTGCGAGCAGATGGAATACCTCGCCGAACAGCCCATGGAGCCGGAAGCGAAGGCCGAACGCATCAAGGAACTGCAAAGCGAGTGGCGGGAACTGGGGGGCTCCTCCGACCGGGCCCTCTGGACCCGTTTCAAGACGGCATCCGATCGCGCCTTCGAACCCTGCAAAGCCTATTTCGAGGCGAAGTCGGGGCTCAAACAGGCCAACCTCGAAAAGCGCCAGGCTATTTGCTCCGAGCTGGAAACCTTCATTGAAAACGCCGACTGGTCCACCATCGACTGGAAAGGCGCCGAGCGAATCCACCAGACTGCCCGGCAGGAGTGGAAAGCGGCCTGGCCGGTCGAATTCCGCGACAACCGCCCGGTGCAGAAGCGGTTCGATGACCTGCTCAAGCGCCTGGAGTCGCCACTCGATGAGGAACGCCGGAAAAATGAAAGCCTGAAACAGGCCATCGTGGAGAGAGCCGAGGCACTGATCGAGCATGAACCGCTTCAGGAAGCCATGAACGAGGCCAAGGCGTTGCAGTCGGAATGGAAAGCCATCGGTATTACCCGCCACCGTGAAGACCGCAAGCTCTGGCAAGCCTTCCGCAAAGCCTGTGACCAGATTTTTGCCCGTCGGGATGCCCAGCGCAATGCCCGCCAACAGGCTACTGAAATCGCTGACCGGGAGGCCACCGAAGTCCTTGGCCAGGTGGACGGTGTCAGCGCCGACAGCTCCGTCGAGAGCCTCAGGGATGCGCTGGAGAGGCTCCGGGAGGTGAAGGGCAACACCCTTTCGCCTCGCGTGAAGGACCAGGTCCAGGCCGCCCGACATCAGCTCCAGCAGGCCCTGGACAACAAGCTGCTACAGCAAAAGGTCAACCAGTGGCAGGAGCTGGTGCGCGCCCGCGGTAATGGCGGACTAGCCCCGTCCGAGCTGCCAGATCATTGGCAATCGCTGGCTTCAGAACAGTCCGGCCTGTCCGACCGGGAACTGGTGATCCGGGCCGAAATTCTGGCCGGCTCGGAGTCGCCGGCGGAGGACCAGCAACGCCGGATGGAAATCCAGGTCCAGCGCCTGGCCGAGGGCATGGGCAACGGCGAGCAAACCGGAGACCGCCTTGCGGAGCTGGAGAAACTGGTTGCCCTGTGGTGTCTGCAACCCTCTGAAAGCACTCCTGAGACCGCCCTCTCCGAACGTCTCAGCAACGCCCTCTCCGGTGTTACCGGACAATAGAACCGGCCCGCGGCGCTGCCGATCACACATGGCCTGAGCAATTTCGCCAATGGGATTGGCAGCCCGCGTCATTACCCACCCTGCCCTGCAGGGGCTATGGTTAGTCGACTGATAACGACAATTCGACAAAACCATCAGAGGAAAGGTAATGACCACCGAGGCGTATATCTTTGACGCGGTCCGCACCCCCCGGGGGCGTGGCAAGAAAGACGGTTCACTCCACAGCGTCAAACCCATCACCCTGCTGACCTCCATGCTCCGATCCCTGCAGGAGCGCAACAGCCTCGACACCACTCAGGTGGACGACATCGTCATGGGTTGCGTGACGGCCGTTGGCGATCAAGGCGCCGACATCGCCAAGACCGCAGCACTGGCGGCGGACTGGGACGAAAAGGTAGCGGGCGTTACGCTCAACCGCTTCTGTGCCTCGGGCCTGGAGGCAGTGAATCTGGCGGCCATGAAAGTGCGTTCCGGTTGGGAAGACCTGGTGGTCGCCGGGGGCGTGGAAGCCATGTCCCGCGTACCCATGGGGTCCGACGGCGGCGCCTGGGCGACCGATCCGGAAACCAACCTGCACACCGGATTCATGCCCCAGGGCATCGGCGCCGATCTGATCGCCACCATCGAAGGCTTCAGCCGGGAAGATGTCGACGGCTTTGCCGTCCGCTCCCAACAAAAAGCAGCCAACGCCTGGGAAAAGGGTTACTTCAGTAAATCCATCATTCCCGTCACCGACCAGAACGGCGTGGTCATACTGGACCGTGATGAACACGTGCGCGGCAACACCACCCTCGAGTCCCTGGCCGGACTCAAACCTTCTTTCCAGATGATGGGCGAAATGGGCTTTGACGGCGTCGCCCGCGAGAAATACCACTACGTGGAGAAGATCAACCACGTCCACCACGCCGGCAACTCCTCCGGCATCGTGGACGGCGCAACCGCCATGCTCATCGGCAGCGAGGCCAAGGGCAAGGCCCTGGGTCTGACCCCGAGGGCCCGCATCGTCGCCACCGCGGTCACCAGTACCGACCCGACCATCATGCTGACCGGCCCCGCTCCGGCGGCGCGCAAGGCACTGGAAAAAGCCGGCATGACCGCTGATCAGATTGACCTGTTTGAAGTGAACGAAGCCTTTGCCTCGGTGGTGATGCGCTTCCAGAGAGAACTCTCGGTTCCGGACGAGAAAGTGAACGTGAACGGTGGCGCCATCGCCATGGGCCACCCCCTGGGTGCCACCGGCGCCATCATCCTCGGCACCCTGCTGGATGAACTGGAGCGCCGTGAGCTGCGCTACGGCCTGGCGACCCTCTGTGTCGGTGGCGGCATGGGCATTGCCACCATCATCGAGCGCGTTTGAACCCACGTTCCACAACAGGAGAACCGAACATGAGTGCCATCCAGTATGACCTGGGTTCAGACCAGATCCTGACCCTCACCATTGACATGCCGAACCAGTCGGCCAACACCATGAATGCGGAGTTCCGGGCCGGGCTGTCCGAGACTGTCAGCCGGGTAAAGGCTGACCTCGACAACATCCGCGGCATCATCATCACCTCTGCCAAGAAAACCTTTTTTGCCGGCGGCGATCTCAAGGAACTGCACGGCGTCACCCGGGACCAGGCACGGGAATTCGAAGACATGGTCAATGGCCTCAAGGCCGACCTGCGCTTTCTGGAAACCACCGGCAAGCCCCTGGTCGCAGCCATCAACGGTACCGCCCTCGGCGGCGGTCTGGAAATTGCCCTCGCCTGCCATCACCGTGTCGCTCTGGATGACGACAGCATCCAACTGGGCCTCCCGGAGGTCACCCTGGGCTTGCTGCCCGGAGGTGGCGGCACCCAGCGACTGCCCCGGATGATTGGCCTGGAAGCCGCCTTCCCCTTCCTGATGGAAGGCAAGAAGGTGAACCCGGAGGCGGCTCTGAAAGCCGGCATCGTGGACGAACTGGTCAGCGCCCCGGAGGAATTGCTGAGCACCGCGCGGGCCTTCATCGAGGCGCATTCGGAAAAGCAGCAACCGTGGGACCAGAAGGGCTTCAAGTTTCCCGGCGGCGCACCGCACCACCCGGCCATGGCCCAGAAGCTGTCCATTGCTCCGGCCATGCTCAAGCAAAAAACCAAGGGCTGTTATCCGGCGCCTGAACGCATCCTGTCTGCCGCCGTTGAAGGCGCCCAGGTGGATTTCGACAACGGCAGCCTGATCGAAACCCGTTACTTCACCGAACTCGTGACCGGCCAGGTCGCCAAGAACATGACCGGCACGTTCTGGTTCCAGCTCAATGCCATCAAGGCGGGTAGCAGCCGGCCCGAGGGCATTGAAAGGGCAACCTTCAGCAAGGTCGGTGTGCTGGGTGCCGGCATGATGGGTGCCGGAATCGCCTATGCCACGGCCGTGCGCGGTATCGACGTGGTTCTCAAGGACGTGTCTGTAGACAATGCGGAGAAAGGCAAGGGCTACTCCGAGCAGTTGCTGGACAAGAAGGTCAGCCGCGGCCGTATGACCGATGAGCAGAAAGTCAGCATCCTGGATCGTATCCAGGCTACCGATTCTGCCGATGACCTGGACGGTTGCGACCTGATTATCGAGGCCGTGTTCGAGGACAGCGACCTGAAAGGCAAGGTAACCCGGGAAGCAGAGCCGAAAATGGTCGCCAACGGCATCTTCGCCTCCAACACCTCCACCATTCCCATCACCCAGCTGGCCGAGGCATCCGGCAAGCCCGAAAACTTCATCGGCCTGCACTTCTTCTCGCCGGTGGACAAGATGCAGCTGGTGGAGATCATCGTCGGCGCCAAAACCTCGGACGAAACGCTGGCCCGGGCGTTCGACTACGTCCAGCAGATCGGCAAGATCCCGATCGTGGTGAACGACAGCCGGGGCTTTTTTACGTCCCGCGTGTTCGGCACTTTCGTCAACGAGGGCATTGCGATGCTCGGCGAGGGCATCCATCCATCGAGCATTGAGAACGCCGGGGTGCTGTCCGGTATGCCCGTTGGCCCGCTGGCGATTTCGGATGAAGTCAGCATGACACTCATGCAACACATCCGGGACCAGAGCCGGAAGGACACCGAGGCCTCAGGCGGAACCTGGAAGGCCCATCCCGCCGAGGCGATCATTGACGCGATGGTCGACCAGCACGGCCGAAAGGGCAAGGCAGCCGGCGCCGGTTTCTATGAGTATCCGGACAAGGGCAGGAAATACCTGTGGCCGGAACTGGAGAACCTCTTCGTGGACCAGGACAAGGCCCGCAGTACCTCACTGCAGGACCTCAAGGACCGAATCCTGTTCATCCAGGCCATCGAAACCGTACGTTGCCTTGAAGAAGGCGTGCTGAGAACGGTTGAGGACGCCAACATCGGCAGCATCTTCGGCATCGGCTATGCGCCGTGGACCGGCGGCGCCATCCAGTTCATCAACCAGTATGGTGTTCGCGCCTTTACCGAGCGCGCCAGGGAACTGGAGTCGCAATTCGGCGAGCGTTTCACGCCCCCGCGCATTCTCCTGGAAAAGGCTGAAACCAACACTGATTTCGCCTGATCCCATCCGGCCAGCGGGTGTTATCCACCCGCTGGCACTTTGCTCTGCCGTTTTGTCTCTCCCGGTTACCAACCTGACCATTTCATGGACAGATTGTCACGAACCGATACTCCCTGCCTATGGCAACAGGGATAGCGCTTGCCTACAATAAATTTATCGCTCACGGGTTCGATACCGCCAGACCATGGCGATCGATTACCCAGCACCGTCAGGTAAGTATTTATGACCATCGCGGAAAACAAGATATCCCGTCGCCGTCCATTCACCGGCCGAGGAAAAGGCCTCTGCCGGGCACTGGCCGTCGCCCTGCTGGTCTCGACGCCACTGGGGCTGCAGGCAAAACTGGATGACAACAAAGTCTACGAACCGGTAGCGCCGACCATTGACCAGGCCCGGGCCAATATCCTCATCGCTCGCCAGTTGCAGTTCACTCACTTCCGCGACCTGGGCATCAGCGATGAACTTTCCGGAGACGTTTTCAGTTCTTACCTGGAATACCTCGATGGACAGAAGATCTATCTGACCCAGGAAGACATTCAACGGTTTGACCGGGTGAAATCCCAACTCGGCTCTGCCCTGAAAACCGGCCAGCTCCAACCCGGCTTCGATATTTACAACCTGGTCCAGCAGCGCATCATCGAACGACTCCAGTTCGCCCTGAAAACACTCGACCAGGGCCTGGATAATCTGGACTTTTCCACCCAGGAAACAGTCCTTCTGGACCGCTCCGAGGCAGACTGGGAGGCAGATACTGCCGCTCTCGACAAGCTCTGGACCAAGCGCATCAAGAATGCGGTACTGGCCCAGCGCCTGAACGGCACCGAAGACGACAAGATCGAGGAAAACCTGCGTCAGCGCTACGAGGGCCAGCTCAAGCGCGCCTACCAGGCTCGCAGCGAGGATGCTTTCCAGGCCTACATGAATGCCTTTACCAGCATGTGGGACCCGCACACCTCCTACTTTTCGCCCCGCACCTCCGAGAACTTCAACATCAATATGAGTCTCTCACTGGAGGGCATCGGGGCCGTCCTGCAATCGGATAACGAGTTCACCAAGGTCGTGCGCCTGGTGCCCGGTGGCCCGGCCTCCAAACAGGGCCAGCTGCAGCCGGCCGACCGGATCGTTGCTGTGGGCCAGGAAGGCAAAAAAACCGTGAACGTGATTGGCTGGCGCCTGGATGAAGTGGTCGACCTTATTCGCGGCCCCAGGGATTCCGTGGTGACCCTGGAAGTGATCCCCGCCAACGCATCGGACGAGACCGTCACCAAGACCATCGCGATCAAGCGGGACGAAGTGAAGCTCGAAGAGCAGAGCGCCAGCAAGGACGTGATCGAACTTGAGCGTGGCGGTGAGGATTACAAGGTAGGGGTGATCACTATCCCCACCTTCTACGCCGATTTCCAGGCCATGCAGGCCGGCGATCCGAACTACAAGAGCACGACGCGGGATGTGCGCAAGCTGATTGGAGAATTGCAGGACGACGGCATCGACGGCCTGGTGGTCGACCTGCGCAATAATGGTGGCGGCGCCCTGCATGAAGCCAACGATCTGGTCGGCCTGTTTATCGACAAAGGCCCCACCGTCCAGATCCGCAATGCCAACAACGATGTCCAGGTCCTGAACGACGAGGATCCCTCGGTCGCCTACGATGGCCCCCTGGTCGTGCTGGTCAACCGCATGAGCGCATCGGCCTCGGAAATCTTTGCCGGCGCCATCCAGGATTATGGTCGCGGGCTGGTGGTAGGCTCCCAGACCTTCGGCAAGGGCACGGTGCAGGCGGTTCGTCCGCTGAATCACGGCCAGCTGAAAATCACCCAGTCCAAGTTCTACCGGGTTTCCGGTGGCTCGACCCAGCACAAGGGCGTGATTCCCGACATCGAGATTCCGTCCCGGATCGACAAGAGCCGGATCGGCGAGGACGCCCTGGATCATGCCCTGCCCTGGGATCAGATTGAGGCGGTGCCCCATACCCGTTACTTCGATTTCAGCGGCATCATCGGTGAACTGCGCAAACGCCACGAATCCCGGTTCGACACCAACCCGGAGTTCAAGCTGTTGCAGCGGGAAATCGAATTCCTGGAAAAACAGCGGCAACTGGAGACTGTCAGCCTGAATTTCGACGAGCGCAAGGCCCAGCATGAACAGATCGAGCGCACCCGTCTGACCATTGCCAATGCCCGCCGGGAGCTGCGCGGCGAGGAACCGTTCGACTCTCTCGAAGCCCTCGAAGACTGGCAGGACGCCCAGGCGGCGGATCTGGACACCACCGATGAGGAGCTCGACTTCGTCATCCGTGAGGGCGGCCACATCATGGCAGACATGCTGGAACTGGATCAGCAGATGGCGTCCATCCTGCAACTCCGGCACTTTGCGGTCCAGGCCCCGGCTCAGTAAACCCGTGATCCCTCTATGACCTCCAGGAAGGAAGCGTCGAAAAGCAGCCAGCAGAATGCCCGGGAAATCCGGGACATGCTGCTGGATGCGCTCCATGCCATGAAGTCCATGGAGAAAGTGGAGGCCATCGACACCTCCGGTGCACCAGAGAAAGCCCCGGAAAGCCTGGTGGACCGCATCTACCAGCTGACCGGGTCCGCCCTTCGCTTTGGCGCGCGCGCCACCGACACCTCACTCCGGTTTGGCCGGGCCCTGATCAACTCCCAGGACCAGCTACGGGCGATGTTACTGGCGGGCCAGTCTCTCAAAGATATCCGGGAAGTGGCGGGGCTCACGCTGACGGAGATGAGTGAGGCGCTCAATCTGAAGGACAAATCGGTGCTAGAGGCCATCGAGAACGGCACCGCCACCCTTTCCTTCGAACTGATCCTGCGCCTGGCGGCACTGATTGCCCGCAATGACCCCATCCCCTTCATCATGCGCACCACCCGGAACTACAACCCGGAAGTCTGGAAGATACTGAACGACTGGGGAGTCGGCAGGCTGCCGCTGCAGTTCGAACGGGAGCGGGAGTTCATCAATATCTTCCGCCGCCACGATGACGCCCGCAACCTGTCCGATGAAGGGTTCCGGCGGGTACTGGAATTTACCCGCCAGAGTTTCGAGATGTCCCTGCACTTCGTGGAAGAGCAGGAGCAGGAAGTCCGCCGATTGAAAGCCCACTATGAGGGCAAGGACGACACCTCAGCCAAATAGTGCCCTCATCCCGGTGATGTTGGGATTGTGGATGACACCCTTCTCCGTGACGATGGCATCGATCAGGCCGGCCGGCGTCACATCAAATACCGGATTGAACACCTGCACACCCGGCGGTGCCAGCGGAATGCCCCGAATCTCACGTACCTCGGTGCCGTCCCTTTCCTCGATGGGGATGTCCCTGCCGGAGGCCAGCGACATGTCCACGGTGCTGGAGGGCGCTACCACCATGAATCCGACCTTATGGTGCCGCGCCAGTACCGCAAGACTGTAGGTGCCGATCTTGTTGGCGACATCACCGTTGGCGGTAATCCGGTCTGCGCCCACCACGATCCAGTTCACCTTGCCACTGGCGAGGATGGCAGCGGCCGCGCCGTCAGCATTGAGAGTGACCGGAATACCATCCCGGGACAGCTCCCAGGCTGTCAGCCGGCTACCCTGCAGCCATGGCCGGGTCTCATCGGCATAGACGCGCCGCAGCAGCTTTTCCTCGTGCAACCGGCGGATGACGCCCAGGGCGGTGCCATAGCCGCCGGTGGCCAGGGCCCCGGTGTTGCAGTGAGTGAGCACGGATATCGGCTTGTCCGGGGCCATGAATCGCAGGGCATGATCGGCCATGGCGAAATTGGCTTCCAGGTCCTCCTCGTGAATGCTTTGGGCCTCAGCGGCCAGGCGTTTCACCGCCTCATCCAGGGAATGACACCCGTGGAAGACCTGCTCCATCCGCTGCAACGCCCAGAACAGATTCACCGCCGTCGGCCGGGATTCCGCCAGCTCGCGGATGGCCTGCCGGATTTCCGCTTTCCAGTCGCCACCGCCGGCGTGACGGGCCGCCAGGGCGACGCCGTAGGCCGCACTGATCCCGATAGCCGGCGCACCGCGCACGACCATGTCCCGGATACACTGGGCAACGCCGGAGGCTCCCTCCGAGGTTATCCAGTGCTCCTCCGTTGGCAACAACCGCTGGTCCAGTAACTCCAGAGAGTGCCCGTGCCAGCGCATGGCCACGGTACCGATGTTGCGTTCCTCCGGACGGGATTGATTCGCCATAAACGTGCTCCGTGTCAGTCCGTCAAAAGCCCGCAGTATAACGGTGAAGGCCGGGGAAAGACCCCGAAAATTTCACCTCTCTATTCAGGTTGGTGCCAACCAGCGTATTAAACAAGCCCCCGGGTAGTCCTTGTCGCAGCCACTGGTTATACTTTCGGGCTACATTTCATCCCGGAGCGCACTGAATGCGCCCAGCGCTGTAAGGCAGGTCCATGACGGCAGAAACCATCACCACCGCGGTTGATATCCGAATCAATGCCAGATGGGTGATTCCCATCGAGCCCGCCGGAGTCATCCTGGAGAACCACGCCATCATTCTCCAGGGCTCGCGAATACTCGCCCTGTTGCCGCAGGACCAGGCGGACCGGGACTACCGCGCCCGTGAAACCATCGACCTGCCCGATCACGTGGTCATGCCCGGCCTGATCAACATGCACGGCCATGCCGCCATGTCCCTGTTCCGGGGAATGGCCGATGACCTGCCCCTGATGACCTGGCTGAACGACCATATCTGGCCGGCGGAGCACCAGTTCATCGGCGAGCAGTTCATCGCCGATGGCACCCAGCTGGCCATGGCCGAGATGCTGCGCACCGGCACCACCACCTTCTCGGATATGTACTTCTTTCCGGAGCTGGTCGCCCAGGCTGCCCACGATGTCGGCATGCGGGCTCAGGTGTGCTTTCCCCTGATCGACTTTCCCACGGCCTGGGGTTCAGGACCGGAGGAATATCTGAGAAAGGGGGCCGACCTGATCGAGGCCTGGAAAGAGGACGAGTACATCATGCCGGCGATCGGGCCCCATGCGCCCTACACGGTTTCGGACGGACCACTGGCGGACGCGCTGGCGCTCTCCCAGGCCACGGGCGCCCGGATCCAGATTCACCTGCACGAGACCGCGTTCGAAGTGACCGACGCCGTCGAGAAGTTCGGCCAACGGCCAACCGGCCGCATTGAAGAGAAAGGTCTGCTGGGCCCCCACACCCAGTGCGTGCACATGACCCAGATCGACGACTCGGACATCCAGCGGCTGACCATCAGCGGGGCCCATGTCATCCACTGTCCGGAGTCCAACCTGAAGCTGGCCAGCGGTTTCTGCCCGGTGCAGAAGCTCATCGACCACGGCATCAATGTCGCCATCGGTACCGACGGTGCCGCCAGCAACAACGACCTGGACCTGTTCGGCGAACTACGCAGTGCTGCCATGGTCGCCAAGGCCGTCGCCGGTGACGCCGCCGCCGTCTCCGCGCACCAGGCCCTGGCCATGGCAACCATCAATGGTGCCCGGGCCCTCGGCCGGGAGCACGATCTGGGCTCCCTGGTACCCGGCAAACTGGCGGATATTATTGCCATCGACCTGAGCGATCCGTTCCTGCAGCCGGTCTATGACCCCGCCTCCCACCTGGTGTACAGCAACCACGCCCGGGCAGTAAGCCATAGCTGGATTCACGGCGTACCTCAGTTACAGGAAGGCAAGCTGACCCGGATCGATGTGGCCGACCTCATGCTAAGGGTCAATGACTGGCGTGACCGTATCCGGCAATATCAGGCCCAATAACCGAATTCAAACGTTTTCCAGGCAGAGACCACCATGACCAATCAGAACGTAGACCGGAATGAGATTGCCAAATTCGAGGCCCTGGCGAGCCGCTGGTGGGACCCCTCCAGCGAGTTCAAACCGCTGCACGACATCAACCCGCTGCGGCTGAACTACATTGACGAGCGCGTCTCCCTGGCCGGCAAGAAGGTGCTGGATGTGGGCTGCGGCGGCGGCCTGCTGTCCGAGGGCATGGCCCAGCGCGGAGCCCACGTGACCGGCATCGACATGGGCGAAGCGCCCCTGTCCGTAGCCAAGCTCCACGGCCTGGAAAGCGGTATCAAAGTGGACTACCGGCAAACCACGGTCGAAGACCTGGCCCGCGACCAGGAACAGGCCGGCCAGTACGACGTGGTCACCTGCCTGGAAATGCTCGAACATGTGCCGGATCCCGCTTCGGTGATCCGGGCCTGCGCCGCCATGCTCAAACCCGGCGGGCACCTGTTCGTCTCCACCATCAACCGCAACCCCAAGTCGTTCCTGTTCGCCATCGTCGGCGCCGAGTATGTGCTGAATATGCTGCCCAAGGGCACCCACGAGTGGAAAAAGTTCATCCGCCCGTCGGAGATGTCCGACCACCTGCGCCACGCCGGTCTGGAAGTGCAGGAACTGACCGGCATGACCTACAACCCGATCACCAAGGCCTATAAACTCGGCCGGGACGTGGATGTAAACTACCTCATGCACGCCAGGGATGCCCGTGACGACTGATCCGAAACCTTCCGTGGTGCTGTTCGACCTGGACGGCACCCTGATCGATACCGCGCCGGATTTCATTCGCTGCCTGAACCAGCTGCGGGAACAACACGGCCTTGCACCGCTGCCACCGGAACAGATCCGGCGCTCGGTTTCCAACGGTGCCCGGGCCATGATCCGGGTGGGCTTCGGACTGGAACCGGAGCATCCGGAGTACACGGAGAAGCACACGGCCTTCCTCGATCTTTACGAAGCGGGCGTCGCCATCGAGACCACGCTTTTCGAGGGGATGGACGAGCTCCTTCGCAGCCTTGAAAAGAGGAACATTCCCTGGGGCATTGTCACCAACAAGCCGGTGCGCTTTGCAGCCCCGCTTGTCGAGGCGCTTGGCCTGGCCGAACGGTGTGCTGCTGTGGTCTGCCCGGACCACGTGGCCCAGCGCAAACCCCACCCTGAAGCTTTGTTCCTGGCCTGCACGCAAATCGGGGCCCCGCCGGAGACCGCCATCTACGTGGGTGACCACGAACGGGATATTGAAGCTGGCCGCAACGCCGGCATGCGGACCATTGCCGTGCGTTATGGCTACATCGAGGAACCGGAGACGGTTGATTTATGGCAAGCCGACCTCATAGCCGATACCGTCAGCGATCTGGCAAAGCTGTTACAATAGCGCCCCAAATGAATCCGTATCCGGCATACAGACCGGCAACAACCTGAAACGGAGACAGGTTATGCAAGATTACCAAGCACCCGCCGATCTTCTGCAGGACCGCATCGTGATGGTGACGGGTGCCGGCAGCGGCATCGGACGCGCCGCCGCCAAGGCCTATGCTGCCCACGGTGCGACCGTGATCCTGGTGGGTCGGACCGTGTCGAAGCTTGAGGAGGTCTACGACGAAATCGAGGCCGCCGGACATCCCAAGCCGGCCATCGTCCCGATGAATTTCGAGGGCGCAGCGGTGAAGGAATACGAAGAGTTGGCGATGACCATTGAGGACAACTTTGGTCGTCTGGATGGTTTGCTCCATAACGCCGCCATCCTCGGTAACCGGAGCCCGGTCGAGCTGTACGATCCGGAAATGTGGAACAAGGTCATGCACGTGAATGCCACCGCGCCGTTCTTGCTGAGCCGCGCCATGATCCCCCTGCTCCGCAAATCCGATGGCGCCTCGGTGGTTTTCACATCCTCCGGGGTTGGCAGGAAGGCCAAGGCCTACTGGG